>CAJXWH010000095.1 GCA_913062915.1 uncultured Acidiferrobacteraceae bacterium
AGAGGATCATTGAGCGAGTCATCACCTATTACTCTTTGATGGGCGAAGTCTTGGAAGATCGACTCTGGGATGCAGTCGACTGGGACTTTACAGAAAACTACGTTGCGTACTTGGTGGCAGCCGAGCAGTTTACCCACCACTGAATCTCGGTAAAGAATTGCCTGGTTTCCGCCCGCGAGTCAGGATTTATCCCACATGAATTGCACCGCAGCAGAGAAAGATCTGAAAAAAAGGTTCGAAGGGATTTATGAGCGTGGGCAGTTGCCCGTGATCAAGGACATTGAGCGCCGCGTCTTTGGAAGTGACTACGGAGCCAACAGCTGGACTACGCGTGCTGAAGCCGACGACATTTGCCAATTACTCGAATTGCGCTCGGGCCATCGCTTGCTGGATGTCGGAGCAGGTAGCGGATGGCCCGGGCTCTACATGGCTAAACAGTCGGGCTGCGATGTCGTGTTGGTAGATCTGCCGCGTTCTGCGCTTGAGGTGGCTGTCGACCGGGCCGTGCAGGATCAAATAGGTGACAGATCGTGGGCCAGTGTGGCCGATTCGGCGAGCCTCCCGTTTGACCAGGCGATTTTCGACGCGGTCAGTCACAGTGACATCCTTTGTTGCCTGCCTCGAAAACGCGAGACGCTCGCTTCTTGCCGGGCGGTTCTTCGCCCCGGCGGCCGCATGGCCTTCACGGTGGTGGCGTTATCCCCGGATCTCTCGACGGCGGAGACAGTCCGCGCAATTGAAAGTGGACCGGAATTTGTCGATTCAACGGTAGGATATGCAGAGTTACTCGAGCAAACGGGCTGGAGAATCCTTGAATACCGGGATCTTACGCCCGACTGCGCGAGTTTGTGTCGGCAATTGTCAAAGAGCGATCAGGAAAGGAAAGAAGAATTGTTGGAGGCCATTGGGCAGGAAGGCTTTGAAGAGCGCCAGACAGACTGGCAATTGAGACTGGATGCCATCGCCGAAGGATTGCTTCGTCGTGAGCTTTTCTTCGTAACTCCCGCTGTTTAATCGAAACGGGGACAAAGGACATTATGGCGCTCGAAGGAAAAATTCGTTATCTCCGTGGGGCGACCAAGCCGCGTCGGATTGAGAGACCGGAAGATGTGAAGGAGGTACTGCAGGCGGCTTGGTGAAGTCCGCTATGGGCCGACTTATTAGTTGCCGCTAGAATCACAAGGACCAGACTACGAAGGAGATTGAACGATGACCCAGGTGAAGAAAGGAGCCTGCCATTGTGGCGCTGTGGAATTCGAAGTCACGTTAGAAGAGGAAATACAGAAGGGGGCTCGCTGCAATTGCTCGCTGTGTCGCCGCAAAGGTGCTGTGATGGCACTGGTACCGCGGGAGAATATCAAGATCGTGCAAGGCGAGGACAAGCTGACGCTCTACCAGTGGAATCTTAAGATTGCAAAGCATTACTTTTGCAGCGTCTGCGGCATCTATACACATCACCAGCGGCGCAGTGACCCGACCGGATATGGGTTTAATGTCGCTTGTCTAGAGGGCGTTGATCCCTATGCGATCGAAGAAATCACGATGGTCGACGGCGCCTCGCTGAGTGTGGCAGAGGAAGAAGCGATCTGATTTCGAGTACCGCCGGGCAAACAGCGATCGGCTTTTGCGACAAGGATTGTTACTCGGGGAACAGCCGGGTATCGGAGATTTCTTCTGTCAGCTCGATCAGATCATTCTCGTTGGAATAGAGGGCGTTCAAAAAAAACGGCTGGCCCGATAAGATGCGAGGGTAGAGATATGGATCCGTGACTGGCGTCGGCAGGGTTGCCAGCGATTCGATCGGCACCCAGGTCAGCGTACCCTCATTGCAATCAGGGGGCACGAAATAATCGACGCTCGCCCGATAAACGAAGCAGATCCAGTTGTAATCTGTGGGAGATGAATCCACCAGAAGGCCGCAGTAGCGAACGTCTTCAAGCTGGAGGCCGGTCTCTTCCTGGACTTCTCGAATCGCGGCTGCACGTGGTGATTCGCCGTCCTCGAGTTTGCCTCCGACGGGTGTATACAAACCCTGATTGGGAGGGTGGCTTCTCTCCAGCATTAGCCAATACCCGGGGCTTTCCAGAATAACGACCACCGCGATCTTTGTTGGCGTTGGCATGCAGTGAATGATAATCGTTGATCGAAAAGAGCGCCGTTATGTGTTCGAAATTTTTGACCATTGAACTGATGGGTCGATCCGGGTCGATTGTGGGAATGGCGAAAGGGAGTTACGATAATTGTAGTGTCAACCGCCCTATGTAGAGCCCAAGTGCAGTGATTCGAAACGAACCACAGCGAGGAAACCCTTGATTTATTTCTCACTCATGGTTATTGTCGCTGCCCCTGCCGGTCTATCCGGACAGATCTCCGAATGGTAACAGGCGCGCGCCTGCCGAATCTGTCTACGCCTCGAACGTATCCCAGTTTCTCAATCACGCTTCCTTTCCATTCCCGCCGACGTGTCCACGGCATTGGCATCTGGCGGCATCACTTTCTAAATGCCAAGAGACGATTGATCGCATGAATATTTATGTAGGAAACCTGTCATATCAGACGACCGAAGACGAACTTCGGGATCTTTTTGCAGAGTTCGGGGATGTAGTGAGCGCAAAGCTGATCGCAGACAAGTTCACCGGCCAGTCGAAGGGATTCGGCTTTGTCGAGATGTCCAACAACAGCGAAGCGAAAAAAGCTATGGATGAATTGAATGGTCGCGACCTGAATGGGCGCAGTATCACCGTAAATGAGGCTCGACCCCGTCAGGAGCGGCCCCGTGGCGGCGGCCGGGGTTATGGCGGCGGCAACCGTTATTGAGCGGGCCGTTTGTTACATCGTTACCGGAGCCGGCCGGATACGGCCGGCTCTGTGTTTCGAACCGTTGTAAGAATTGATAGTGAGATTGCGCGCGGATTACCGCTAACAGGTGCGGTCGACGCAAGTAGCGATACCGACGTCAGCCAACCAAGTCAAAGAACATCCCCTTACACCAGCCATTGGCGCTACTCGACCGCTGCTTTGGGTTGGTACCAGTCATTCCTAGCGCTGTCGCGGCTGCCCACCGCTTCGAACCAGGCGGTCAGTGACCGCAAGGCAGGGTCGAGCGGCTGGCCGACACTGGCACCGAACTCGAGTATCGGGTAGAGCGCTATATCGGCCAGAGTGAAACGGTCGGGCACGATGGTCACGCGCCCCTCGAGCTGACGCTCTAACCACCGAAGACCGTCTTGAGCAACGGCCTTGAGGCCATCAGCAGCCTCTGGGATGACCCGCATCCGGTCTTTAAAAAAGTCATGCCCGCGTCCGAATCGAAAGCCGTCCAGCATGGGTTGGATGATCTTCCATTCCATGCGTCGCACCCACATGCGTGTCTCGGCGCGTTGTTCCGGTGTGGTGCCGATTAAAACCGGCTCTGCCTGGCGTTCTTCAAGGTACTCACAGATCGCGATGGTTTCTGCCAGGAAGTAGCCGCCGTTGAGCTCAAGGCAAGGTAACTGACCGGCGGGGTTCTTACTGAGATAGAGCGCCTGGCGATTCTCACCCTTGGGCAGGTCTACTGGGATGGTCTCGTCAAACTGCAGGCCTTTCTCGGCAGCAAACATTCGCACCAGCTTCGGGTTTGGGCCTCTCGAATCATACAGTTTCATGGGACATCTCCACCAAGTAAAGGTATGCCCTCACACCTTAGTTTTGAAGGCTTTCACGCTGCAGCGTGGGGTTTTCTCTTGCGCTCGTCGGGTCGGAAATATTTGGCGCGGTCCCGGTGTGTTGCCGCCCGGTTGAATTTCGGGGCATGTTTCGCTACGGGGTTACTTCTTTTCTTGCCTTTTTGACTTTTGGCCGGCTTCGCTGGTCGATCCGATAACATAAGCGTTTGCCCGATTTATCCAAGCTCCATTTTGCCTGCTTTACGCTCGAGTTGAGACTCTAGTATCGTAGATATCTAGTGCAATTTCGGAAACGAGCATGAAGGAGTGTTGAGTATGAGTGCAATGACGACTGTCGAACAGACAGTGTACATACCCGCCGGGATGGGTGCCAGTGTCAGTGTCAGCGAGGGAACACTCATACGTTTGACTGATCTCTATGGCCAACAGCCGATCGACTTCTGGGCGTTTTGCCAGGAGGATCCTTGGGAATTTCTTTCGCCGGAGCACACTCGACCGTCGATCATGAAGCTTTACCCGGGTGTCGGAGATTCTGCCTTCACGAACTTCCGACGACCCATTGTGACGTTGGTCGAAGACAATTCACCGGGCCAACATGACATGCAGTTCGCAGCCTGTGATCGGGCCCGCTATATTGAACTCGGAGCATCGTTGCCTCATGCCAATTGCCAGGACAATCTTCACCTTGAGCTCCAGAAGCTGAACCTGGATGTTCGAGGGGTCATTCAGCCGTGGAATCTCTTTACCAATTTCTTCATTAATCCAGACGGTACATTTTCAATCAAGGCACCGAGTACGCAGCCTGGAGACAACTGTACTTTGCGGGTCGATATCAATTGCTACATTATTATTTCAGCATGCCCCCAGGACATGAACGATACCTGCGGTGGAAACCCGACAGACGTACAGATGGAGATCGGGCGCTGACGATATAAACCACTGCTGATGACGAACGATTCGAAAATCGAACAGATCGTCGCTCACGCGATCAAGAACCGGGACGCACGGGAGCGCGACTACCGGGCACAGTCACTTAAGATTCACCCCTGGGTCTGCGCACGCTGCGGGCGCGAGTTCAGCACCGAGAATCTTTATGAACTCACGGTGCACCACAAGGATCATAATCATGACAACAACCCGCCGGATGGCAGCAACTGGGAGAACCTCTGCATTTATTGCCACGACAACGAACATGCCCGGTATGTTGATTCAGCGTCGGGAACTGCAGTGGAGAAGGCGCCCCGCGCACCGGTTACCCAAAAATCCCTCGCCGGGCTGTCAGATCTGTTGAAGGGGGAAAAAGACCAGGAAGAATAGGCGATTGATTTGCACGCGGGAGTGATTCCGTTAAAGGAGATGCGATTCAAACGCCTTTAGCGTCATGGGTGATCTGTAGAAGTCAACCCTCCGGGCGCCCCGTCAGTCGCTGGCATCAGCCAACGCCATCCAGGTCTCTACGACCGAATCAGGATTCAAAGAGAGGCTCTCGATGCCCGCGTCGATTAACCAGCGGGCAAGGTCGAGATGGTCGGAAGGGCCTTGCCCGCAGATTCCAACGTATTTTCCGGCACTGCGACACGTTGTGATCGCCTTTTCAAGTAATGTTTTGACCGCCTCGTCTCGTTCATCGAACAGATGCGCGATCTCGGCAGAGTCCCGATCGAGCCCCAGGGTCAACTGGGTGAGGTCATTGCTGCCGATGGAGAAGCCGTCGAAGTGTTGGAGAAAGTCCTCTGCCAGCAAGACGTTGGAAGGGAGTTCGCACATCATCATGATCTTGAGGTCATCGACGCCTCTTTTAAGCCCATGTTCCGACAGTAAACGGACAACCTGCTCCGCTTCTGATGGCGTGCGTACGAACGGCACCATGATCCAAAGATTCGTGAGGCCCATTTGGCTGCGAACGTATTTGAGCGCCTGGCATTCGAGTTCGAAACAGTCGCGGAACCTGGGGTCGAGGTAGCGAGAAGCACCGCGCAAACCCAGCATCGGATTCTCTTCGCTGGGTTCGAACGCCTGCCCGCCGATCAGGTTGGCATACTCGTTCGACTTGAAGTCAGACAGCCGAACAATCACTGGGTTTGGAGCAAAGGCCGCTGTGATCGTCGATATGCCCTCGGCCAGTTTTTGCACAAAGAACGCAACCGGCCCCGAATACCCGGCAGTCAGTGCATCGATACGCTGGCGCACGGAGTCTGGCATCTTCTCGTAACCAAGGAGTGCCTTGGGGTGAATGCCGATGGTGTTGTTGATGATAAATTCCAGCCGGGCCAGGCCGACTCCCGCGTTGGGCAGCCTCTGGAAGTCGAATGCCCGATCCGGGTTGCCCACATTCATGGTGATCTTAACGGGGATCTCCGGCATGGAGTTGAGCCGAATTTCTTCCACGTCAAAGGCGAGTTCCCCCTGGTAGACCCGTCCCGTATCTCCTTCGGCACAAGACACGGTAACCGTTGATCCATCCTCCAGTTTGCGCGTGGCATCCCCGCAGCCGACGACCGCCGGCACGCCTAATTCACGCGCGATGATCGCTGCATGGCAGGTGCGGCCACCGCGGTTGGTGACAATGGCTGAGGTTCGTTTCATGACGGGTTCCCAATCGGGATCCGTCATGTCGGTTACCAGGATGTCCCCTTCTTGTACCTTGTCGAGTTGACCGACGCTGGGCACGATCCGCACGATACCGCAGCCGATCTGCTGGCCAATGCTGCGGCCTTCGACGATGACTGTCCCCGCTTCCTGCATGCGATACCGTTGCAGAATCTGCTCGTTGCCACGACTGCGGACGGTCTCGGGCCGTGCCTGCAGAATGAATAGTTCGTGGGTTTCTCCATCGAGCCCCCATTCGATGTCCATGGGGCACTGGTAGTGATTTTCAATCAGTACAGCCATCTTCGCCAGTGATTCAATCTGCGCATCCGTCAGTGAAAAACAGCGCCGCTCGGCCTCAGTGGTGTCGACGATCTGCGTCCCAGCCCCGTTTCCATCCTGGCCATAGATCATTTTGATCGCTTTTTTTCCGAGGATTCTGCGCAAGATGGCGGGTCGCCCCGCCTGGAGCGTCGATTTGTGTACGTAAAATTCATCCGGATTGACAGAGCCTTGAACGACACATTCTCCAAGGCCGAAGGACGAGGTAATAAAGACGAGATCACGGTAGCCCGATTCGGTGTCGAGCGTGAACATCACGCCGCTGGAACCGAGGTCACTTCGTACCATTCTCTGAATCCCGGCCGAAAGCGCGACATCCGCGTGGGCAAAACCCTGGTGAACACGGTAGGCAATGGCACGGTCGTTGAAAAGAGAAGCGAACACGCTGCGTACGGCATCGACTACGGAGTCGGCGCCACGAACATTCAAGAATGTTTCCTGCTGTCCGGCAAATGAGGCCTCAGGCAGATCTTCTGCAGTGGCAGAAGATCGAACGGCAACCGCTACCTCGGCCAATTCACCAAGGGTGCGATACGCGTCGCGAATCTCTTGCTCCAGCACCCGAGGCAAAGGTGTTTCGAGAAGCCAGCCACGAATCGTAGCTCCAGCTTTAGCCAGCGCCGTAACATCGTCGATATCGATCGAATCCAGAATTGTTTTAATCCGGTCCTGCAGATCGTTCGCGCGCAAGAAGTCGCGATACGCTGCCGCGGTCGTGGCAAATCCCAGCGGAATCTGAATCCCCACCGAGAAGAGCTGGCCGATCATTTCCCCAAGTGAGGCGTTCTTGCCCCCTACGCGATCGACATCGCCGATTCGAAGCGTATCGAGTGGAATGACTTGTTCTTTCACTGGGCGGTTACTATGCAGCAAAATAGCGGTTAAAGACGGGTATCCGAGGCCATTGCAACCCGGGGCGAAATGACAGAGCGACAAAACATGAATTGCGCATCGGCTGACAGGGCCACGCATTTTTATTACGAGCGATAAGCATGGCCAAGCGATCCGTTTTCATTGTCTCCGACGGTACCGGTATCACGGCGGAAATTCTAGGCCACAGCCTGCTGTCGCAGTTTCCGGATATCACGTTTCACACCACAGCGCTGCCGTTCGTGGACAGTGATGATAAAGTGGTGGACGCGGTTCGACAAATTAACCAGGCGGCTGCAGCTGACGAGGCCACGCCACTCGTATTTACGACATTTGTAAGAGCCCAATACACCAACCAACTGCGCTCTTCGCGCGGTGTCGTGATGGATCTCTTTGGCACTTTCCTGGACGCGGT
>CAJXWH010000096.1 GCA_913062915.1 uncultured Acidiferrobacteraceae bacterium
GACAGCCGACCATATCGTAAGCACCTTTGGCCATTTTCTGGGTCAGCGTGAACGGACTGCCAATCGCCGGTGCACCCCCTTTTAGATCGATCTGTACCACACCCTTACCGCGGGCATTGAGCTCTGCCACGAATGCTTCAAATGGCTTGCTGGGCGGACTGCCGATTGGGAAACAACTTGCAGCCGTCAGGGTGATTTCAGTAGCCAAGACCTGGTTAGGCAAAAAACCGAAAAGAGTAAATACTCCAACCAGAGTCAGTCCTGCTCTCATTTTCTTTTTCATCATTACGTTCCTCCCGTTGTCCGGTAGAAATCCTCGGTGTGTATAGTTATTCGTTACATTTATCTACCATGTGCTAGTTTCTTCATTTCTTCGTTGAGTATCAACCGGCATTAATCGTTTATTGATCTTTAAACCTTAAAATTGATCCTTCAACCTTAAATTAGTATTGTAGGTATGGTTAATCGAAGAATAGTAGTGTTCTGGGGCTTGATTCCCCTCATCAGAGATTGACTGTCTGGGCACCCGGTTGGATAGAGGGTTACATTGAAATGACGAGAAAGCACTGATGCTAATCGAGCGGGTCGAAGCAAAATGGATTGACGTCTTTCGCGAGGTGTTTGATCTTTGTCGAGTAGCAGCCGGAGACGAGGTCGCAATTCTTTCAGAATCGCAGTCACGCCAGATCAATGTGCAACTTGCGGAACTTGCGCTACTTGCACTTGGAGCAAAGGTATTTCACCTGGTTTTACCTACCCCGGAATTAATCAGTAGCGTACCAATACGTTCCACAGGGTCGTCTGATGCGCTACGGGATCGAACCCCGATCGTTGCAGCGCTGGCACGCACTGCCCTGGTGGTTGATCTGACCGTAGAAGGTCTGTTGCATGCGCCCCAACTCCCGAACATCCTGGAACAAGGAGCGAGGGTACTTACGATTTCCAACGAACACCCGGAAGCGTTGGAGCGATTGCGGCCTGACGAGCGTCTTCGCTCCCAAGTGCAGGATGCTGTTCGCAAAACCAAAGCGGCTAAGAACATGGTTGTGACCTCGGAATCGGGAACCCAACTCACCATCGGTCTTGCGAATTGTCCGGTTGCAGGGGTTTGGGGCTGGACGGATCGGCCCGGCACCATCGCTCATTGGCCAGGCGGAGTAGTGGTTGCCTTTCCGCGTCGGCATTCTGTTTCGGGTCATGTAGTTCTGGATATCGGTGATATCAACCTGACTTTCAAACGATACCTCGAGTCACCGGTTACTTTAGTGATTGAGGACGACTATGTAACCGCAGTTGAAGGATCTGGTGTCGATGCCATTCTGATGCGCAACTACTATGATGCTTGGGGTGATCCTGAAGCCTATGGCGTCTCCCATGTCGGTTGGGGGCTTAATCGAAAAGCGCGTTACGAAGCCCTGACTGTTTACGATAGAAACGATACCAATGGCACTGAGTTAAGAACGCTGGCGGGTAGTTTTTTATTCTCGACAGGCGCCAATGAACATGCAGAACGATTTTCGCTCGGCCATTTCGACCTGCCAATGCTGGGGTGCACCATCAAGCTCGATGACGAAGTAGTTGTGGCGCAGGGCAAATTGCTGGGGTAAAGAAGGTGGCCAATGTACATTACCTTGAGAAAGGTGAAGGTCCGACCGTGGTTTTTCTGCATGGGATTGGCGCTGATTCCGACAGTTTCGCGTTCCAACTCGAAGCGTTTGCGCAGGCCGGGTATCATGCTGTGTCCTGGGATATGCCGGGTTATGGCAGGTCAGCATCGTTGACCCCGATGACTTTCCCTGGTTTAGCCAAGCGGCTCCATCAGCTTTTAGATGAGCTTGCCGAACCTGCTGTACATGTGGTTGGCCATTCCATTGGTGGCATGATCGTGCAACAGTTGGCACGAACAGCGCAGCACAAGTTCCTAACAATGGTTCTCACCCAAACTTCCCCGGCGTTCGGTAACAGAGACGGGGTTTTTCAGAGAAAGTTTGTCTCCGAGCGGCTGCAACCACTACAGGACGGGCAGTCGATGGCCGAGATAGCTACGAAAGTGCTGCCCAGCCTGGTCGGGGAAACCCCAGACCCAAGAGGCATGCAGTTGGCCCACAAATGTATGTCCAGAGTACCGAGTGAAGGATACGCAGCAGCCATAAGGTGCCTCGTGGAGTTCGAGGGCAGAGATCATCTGCCCCTCATCACCGTACCGACCCTGGTGCTGGCAGGAGAAAACGACAGCAACGCTCCCGCATCTATGATGGAGAAAATGGCGGGACACATTCCGGGGGCCGAATTCGCCGTGATATCCGGTGCCGGGCACCTGGCCCCGATGGAAAACCCGGACGAATTCAATTACGCAGTTCTCGATTTCCTCGCCAGACGGGCGAACAACCAATCAGCTACGACGATGAACTAACCCCATGACCGACGTCCCTATTTTTGACAGCGACGCTTGGCGTCTCACGGATCAAGAGCGGCAACTCACCACACAGGCCAGAGAACTCGGCGAGACACGGTTCGCTGATCGGGCATCTCGTTATGATCGTGAGGCGAAGTTTCCGATAGAGAACTACCGCGATTTTCATGATGCCGGATTGCTTGGAATCTGTATTCCCAGTAAATACGGTGGTCACGGCGCAAATCTTCGGGCCTATGCACTGACGGCGGCCGAGGTGGGTCGATACTGTGGCTCTACAGCCCTGACTTGGAATATGCACGTTTGCTCTTGCCTTTGGTCAGGGGCGGTGGCCGATGACTTGGAGATGGATCGCGTTGTGCGCGAGCGACATCACGAAACGCGGAGTGTTCACTATCGGCGGATTCTTGATGATGGCGCAATTTATTCTCAACCTTTCTCAGAGGGTGGCTCCGCTGCTGCCGGCACCGTCGCATTTAGCACGACAGCCGTTCGATGCGATGGAGGCTGGGTGATTCGCGGCAAGAAGATTTTTGCGTCTCTGTCTGGCAGTGCCGACTACTATGGAACACTTTGCACCGAACTTCAGCATGCCGACGACAAGCCGAGCCGCAGCAATACCCTGTACCTTGCGGTTCCAGCAAAGGCCGAAGGTGTCCGTGTCGTAGGGGATTGGGACCCCCTCGGTATGCGGGCTACTGTCAGTCGCACACTATTGTTTGAAGAGGTCTTTGTTCCCGATGGGTCCGAACTGTTGCCGCCTGGTGTGTACTTTCAGGCAGCCAGCCGTTGGCCCCATATGTTTATGACTTTGACTCCGGCGTACATGGGATTAGCACAGGCGGCCTATGATTTCACCGTTAAGTATCTGCGCGGCGAACTGCCCGGCGCACCTCCGGTAAAGCGGCGTATGTATCCAACCAAGCAGTTGGCGGTTGCGGATATGCGTATCATGCTGGAACAAACCAAAGCAATCTGGTTCCAGGCCATGAGCGAAGCGGGTCCGAATCCAACCAAGGAGCAGGTTTTGCGAGCCTACGCTGCTCAGCATTCGGTCATGGAGAATGCGAATGAAATTGCGCAACTTGCCATCCGAACCTGCGGCGGGCAGTCGATGTTGAAATCTTTGGCACTGGAACGAATTTATCGTGACTCGCGCTGCGGGTCGTTGATGCTGCCCTGGACTGCAGAGATTTGTCTTGACCGGATCGGCCGCGAAGCGCTTTATGAATCTGGTGAAAATGACGACGCATGACGGGTGATCTTTCTTCCTGGATCGGGCAGCATGCGGCAAACTCTCCTGATCGGATAGCGATTCGTTTCGAGGGCAATGAAATCAGTTACCGGGCACTCCATGCTCGGGTACTGGGCTGTGCTAATTATCTGCACAACGTCCACGGGATTGATCCGGGAGACCGGGTTGCGTACTTGGGGTTTAATACTCCTGAGTGCGTAATCTTACTGTTTGCTTGCGCCAAATTAGGCGCCATCTATCTGCCGTTGAACTGGCGACTAGCCCTGCCTGAACTCGACTACGTGCTCGGGCACGCAACGCCCAAAGTCTTAATCGCAGATTCTCTACACCAGGAAGCGGCAGTTAGATTGGTCGCTGGACGATCTGGGTGTACGTCGCTTGACTGTACCCGCGTGGCTCCAGTGCCCAAAGACGGTGGCGTAGTGCTGCCGGAGTCAAATATTGAAGGCAGTCTGGATGCGCCAATACTCCTGGTCTATACCTCGGGAACTACTGGGCAACCCAAAGGCGTCTTACTGACTCAAAACGCACTGCTGGTTAACGCGTTGAACAGCGTTGATATGCATGAGTTGACGCCAGCGGATCATATCTTGACGGTGTTGCCAATGTTTCATGTCGGCGGCCTGAATATTCATACGACACCCGGGATCTATATTGGAGCAACCATAACGATTCACCAGCGTTTTGACCCGGCAGAGACACTGCTGGCAATTGAAAAGGAACGACCGAACCTGCTGGTACTGGTGCCAGCAACCATTGCGGCCCTGATCCAGCAGCCCGATTGGCAGGCTACCGACCTTAGCAGCTTACGCATGGTGACGACCGGATCGTCTATTGTGCCTCATTCGCTGATCGAGACTTGGCATGATCGCGGCATTCCGGTCATTCAGGTCTATGGTTCGACGGAAACGGGGCCGGTGGCGCTCTACCAGCGACGCGAAGATGCAATGATCTCGGTTGGTTCGGCTGGACAGGGGGCATTGCACACGGAACTCCGCATCGTAGACGATGGCGGTCATGATGTGCGGCCGGGAGCATCTGGGGAGTTGCTGTTGCGAGGGTCGAATCTTTTTCAGCAATACTGGGGAGATCGTAATGCCAGTAGAGACGCATTTGCGGTCGGCTGGTTTCGCACGGGAGATATCGGTTATCGGGACACACGCGGTTATGTCTTTATCAATGACCGTAAGACTGACGTGGTGATCTCGGGTGGTGAAAACATCTACCCCGCTGAACTCGAGCGGATTCTAGACGGAATTGATGGAATCATCGAAGCGGCAGTAGTAGGCGCCGCCGACGACCACTGGAGTGAGATTCCAGTGGCAATTGTCGTAATTGATGAGGGCGCGAAAATTACCGCCCAGGAGATTCTGTCAGCGTTCAAGGGGCGTCTTGCCCGATTCAAACATCCCAAAGCGGTGGGTTTTTTGTCTGCTTTACCACGCAATGTTATGGGAAAGGTACTGAAGCACGAGCTTCGGCGAGCGCTGGGAGATGGCTCGATCCCATTGATACAAAGATAACAAGCGCCAGTTCCCAGGCAAACTTCCCCCGCTAAAGCCCAATGGCGGCTAATTCAACATGCTGTTGCATGGGTTGGGTGCTTGAAAAATCGTGAACCCCGCCTATCGGACAGGGTTTCTTTTTTTGGATGTTGGCTGCCATTATCCAGGGCTGTCTCTTACCGTGTACTTCGGTTCACGCCCATCCAACCCAATCCAGTACTTAATGCAGTAACCAAGGGATAATGCCCTTAATGCTGGTTATTCCAGATTCGGGGTTTTGACCTTCTGTGCCATTCCTATTTTGTATAGACTTTTGCCTGTCCCGGCTGGCTCAGTTTGAATTTGGGGTTGCTATTTAGTCTCAGGGGCCTACGAACAGGAGCCGAATATGGAAATCGCAGTGATAGGTGGCGGACACGGATGTCACGCGGCGGCGGCCGATTTGAGTGAGCGGGGCCATCGGGTGCGGCTGTGGCGGCGCGACAGGGAAGCCTTCGCACCGACCCTGAAGCGCTCCGCACTGACGCTCACCGATACCCAAGGCACGCGAGACGTAAGCCTGGGACTTGCCACCACCGATCTGGCACAAGCGGTAACGGGAGCCGAACTGGTCCTCATCCCGCTCCCGGCGACTGCGCAGGTGGTGCTGGGCCGCGACTTGGCGCCGCTACTCACCGATGGTCAGGTGGTCTTCCTGCCCCCGGGTACTTTCGGAAGTTACATTCTTGCGAACGCCGTCAAGCGGACAGGCACCGGTGCCAGGGTCACTTTTGCGGAGACCGGCACTTTGCCCTATCTAGCCCGCAAGCAGGCAACCGACCACATCGCGATCCGAGTCCGGGCGACGCGGCTCCCCACGGGCGTGTTGCCGACTTCGGATTGCAGCCGTGCGCTTGATATCATCGGCGCAGCCTACCCATCGGTGGAGCCCATTGAGGACGTGCTGTCTGCTGCGCTGATGAACGCCGGACCCATTATCCATCCGCCCCTGATTCTCATGAACGCGGGCCCACTGGAACATTTCAAGGTCTGGGATATTCATAACGAAGGCACCCAGCCATCTGTTCGCCGGGTCACCGATGCGCTGGACGCAGAGCGCGTATCCATCCGCGAGGCCCTGGGCTACCGCCCACCCCACTTCCCGCTCGCAGATCACTATGACGACACGCGTGATGAATGGATGTACGGCAATACGTCCCACGAAAAACTCACCGACAGCGGCGATTGGCGCGAGGATATTGGACTCACGACCCATCGCTACATGCTGGAGGATGTAGCGCTCGGCCTGGCGTTCCTGGTCTCTGTCGGCGTATGGGCAGGTACCGAAACACCGGTGGCGCGCGGCCTCCTCGCACTGGGCTCAGCCGTGGTCGGCAAGGATTTTCGCACCGCGGGACGGACGTTGGAAACCTTGGGGCTCGCCGATTTGAGCCGGGACGAGATGCACGACTTGTTGCAAGGGGGGCCCGGTTGAGCGCCCTGCCTCGGATCGTAGCGGCCGGCGCCGGGCGAATGGGCCAGGGGATCGCCCAGGTGTTCGCCTATGCAGGCTACGAGGTTTCGCTGGTCGATCTGAAAACACGCCCCGATGCTCAGACCGCCCTCTTTGCCAAAACCGCACTGGCGCAGATCGAAAAAAATCTTCGCTTTCTGGCCTCGCTGGACGTGTTGCCCGACGACAAGATCCCGCCCATCATGGCCCGCATTCACTTCCAAGCCGAGCCGGAAGCCGACCAGGCGCTGTCCCAAGCTGATTTCATCTTCGAGGGAGTGCCCGAAGTCCTGGAGATCAAGGAGCCTGCCCTGGAGCGTATTTCCCAAGCCAATGAACAGGCCGTAATCGCGTCGACCACGTCGACCATGGTGGTTACCCAATTGGCCGATTTCGTGAACAATCCGGCGCGCTTCCTCAACGCCCATTGGCTCAACCCCGCCTATCTCATTCCCCTGGTGGAAGTGAGCCCCGGCCCGGCAACTGCCCGGGAGAGCACGGCTTCACTGATGACCTTGCTCAAGCACGTCGGCAAGCGCCCGGTACGTTGCGCTGCCCGGCCCGGTTACATCGTCCCCCGTCTCCAGGCCGCCGCCATGAACGAGGCGGTGCGCATGGTTGAAGAAGGCGTGGCAAGCCCGGCCGAGATCGACGAGGCGGTGCGCGTTGGCTTCGGCGTACGCTACGCCACCATGGGCCTGATTGAATTCATCGACTGGGGCGGCGTCGATATCCTCTATTACGCTTCAAACTACCTCAAGGACGCACTCCCCGACCGCCGCTTCGAACCACCACCGGTAATCGCCGAGATGATGGAAGACGGCCGCAGGGGGATGCGCGAGGGTCAGGGCTTCTACGATTACCGCGAAATGGACGTAGCGGTTTACCAACACGATATGCTGGCCCGCTTCGTCCGCCTACTCAGCCACATGGAACTTCTGGCCGCACCGGCGGATTGAGTGGTCGTCCGACAGAACGTAAGCCAGGGAACACGCTGTTTGAATTCTGGGGGACAAAAAACTCTTCATGTTCCACCCTAAACTATGGCGTACGGCTTTACACGATGCGCTATACGCATTTAAGGACAAAGAATTTGGTGGGGAGGCTAAGTTAGGTTGTTCAGAAAGAACGTAAGCGGGGTATACAACCGTATGTGCCGTTTGCTTACTG
>CAJXWH010000097.1 GCA_913062915.1 uncultured Acidiferrobacteraceae bacterium
TAATTTTCGGCCGCGGCTTTTCCCTCATCGAGGTTGGGCCTCTTTAAGGCCTCGGTGCGGCGGGTTGTGTGGGCGGCAGCGGGTGGGTACCATCGCCGCCTTTTTTGATCTTGCCGGGGTCAGACGACCCGGCAGTCGTAAACCGATCTAGGAAAAAAAGACGAATCGAGGCAGGCAATGCGACGACCTCTGGTGGCGGGAAATTGGAAAATGAACGGGACAACGTCGCATGCCTGGCGTTTGGTCAACGAGATGACCGACGCCGCCTCGTCACTCGAAGCGCTCGACGTCGTGATCTGCCCACCGTTCATTTTGATCCCTCAAGTGGTTAAGCAATGTGAAGGTACGGAGTTTGCAGCGGGTGGTCAGAATCTCGAGGTTCACGCAGAAGGTGCGTATACGGGCGAAATCTCGGGTTCGATGCTGGTGGATCACGGCTGCAGTTTTGTCATCGTCGGGCATTCGGAGCGCCGCAATTTGTACGGAGAGAGCGATGCGCTGGTTGCGGAGAAGACCGCCACAGCCCATGCGTGTGGATTGCGACCGATCGTTTGTGTGGGTGAGACGCTGGAAGAGCGCGAGAACGGACGGACGGCCAGCGTGGTCGAGCGACAGGTGCGCGCGGTGATTGAACGGGCCGGCATGGGCGTCTTTCCGGCGGGCATTGTGGCCTATGAACCGGTGTGGGCGATTGGTACCGGTCAGACCGCGACACCGCGACAGGCACAGGAGGTCCACGCTCTCATACGGGGCCTGCTCCGGCAGGAGAATTCGGATGTGGCGGCGCAGATCCGTATCCTGTACGGTGGGAGCGTAAAGCCCGATAATGCACCCGAACTTTTCGCTGAGGAAGATATTGACGGCGGCCTGATTGGCGGAGCGTCACTCGAAGCTGCCGATTTCCTCGCAATTTGTCGAACGGCGACTCACTAAAATGTTAATTAGTATTCTGACAGTAGTGCTCCTGATGACCACGGTGTCGATCGTTATTCTGGTGCTGCTCCAGCAGGGCAAAGGCGCTGACATGGGCGCTGCGTTCGGTGGTGGCGGGTCATCGCAGTCACTGTTTGGAAGTCGGGGGTCGGCGAACTTCCTAAGTCGGGTCACAGCGACACTGACTGTAATTTTCTTTGCGACGTCGCTTGGTCTTGCCTATCTGCACACCCAGATCGGGCAGTCGAGCATCAGTGTGATTTCGCAGGAGAAATTGCCGTCGAGTGGTGGCGACGATCTGGGTGCGCCAGAGGCGCCGGGGGCAGAGTCAGATCTACCGAGCGTTCCCGACGCTTCGAGAGATCAGTAAAACCATCGATTCCCTATGCGTTTTGTATTACTGACGGTAATGTTGTTGCCGAAGTGGTGGAACTGGTAGACACGCCGTCTTGAGGGGGCGGTGGCGCAAGCCGTGCCGGTTCGAGTCCGGCCTTCGGCACCATCTTTCCGTGGGGTTCCAAGCTGTCAATTTCTGTGAACAAATGAGATAAGTGGTTCTGCGCCGGTAGCGTATCGTGTCGACAAATCTTGGGTTATTTCATTGACCCTGTATCGGCCGGAAATTAAAATATCGATCTTCTTTCTGGCGCATTTCACGTACCGAATCGTCCTCGAATGCTGGGTAATTATTTGCCGATCTTGCTGTTTCTGATCACTGCCATTGTGATTGGAGGCATTGCCATGGCCGCTGGAAGACTGCTCGGCCCCAACAAGCCGGATGCAGCCAAGCTGTCCCCCTACGAATGCGGTTTTGAAGCATTCGAGAATACCCGCATGAAGTTCGACGTCCGGTATTACCTTGTTGCTATTCTGTTTATTATTTTCGATCTCGAAATCGCGTTTCTCTTCCCCTGGGCAATTGTCCTCGATGACATCGGCATGTTCGGTTTCGTGGCGATGGTTATTTTTCTCCTCGTGTTGGTGATTGGATTTGTATATGAATGGATGAAGGGCGCACTCGAATGGGAGTGAGATCACAATGGCGATAGAAGGCGTGTTCGAGCAAGGATGGGCGACGACCAAGCTGGATGACCTGATCAACTGGGCGCGCACAGGCTCGATGTGGCCGATGACTTTCGGTCTTGCCTGCTGCGCCGTCGAGATGATGCACGCGGGTGCCTCGAGATACGATCTTGACCGTTTCGGTACGTTTTTTCGGCCAAGCCCCCGTCAGTCGGACGTCATGATTGTGGCAGGCACGTTAACCAACAAGATGGCGCCGGCGCTTCGAAAGGTATATGACCAGATGCCGGAACCGCGCTGGGTGATCTCGATGGGTTCATGTGCAAATGGCGGGGGCTACTACCATTATTCTTATGCCGTCGTTCGGGGGTGTGACCGGATCGTCCCGGTTGATATCTATGTGCCCGGTTGTCCGCCGACGCCAGAAGCGCTGCTGTACGGCGTGCTCCAGCTGCAGAAAAAAATCCGTCGCACCGACACCATAGCCCGCTGAGGTCAAGACGCCGACTATGGAAGCCGATGGCGCGTGGGCCAGAAAAATCGAATCGATCGCTTCTCAACACGACGCCACGATCGTTTCGACCGGTGATGAATCCACCATCACGGTTGGGGTCGATCGACTGCACGCTTGTTTATTGGCGTTGCGTGATCATCCTGCTGCTGCATTCGAGCAGCTTGTAGATCTTTGTGGTGTCGATTACCTGGACTATGGCCGTGAGGGAGAGTCACCGTGGCAGGGCGCGCGGTACGCTGTGGTCTATCACCTGCTTTCGGTGTCCCGAAATGATCGCCTGCGGGTAATCACGTGGCTCGATGACGACAACCTGAAGGTTCCCTCGGTGATCAACATTTGGCGCTCGGCCGACTGGTTCGAGCGCGAAGCGTTCGATCTTTTTGGCATCGTATTCGATGGGCATCCGGACCTTCGGCGAATCTTGACGGATTATGGTTTTATCGGGCACCCGTTTCGGAAAGATTTTCCGCTTTCTGGCCATGTCGAAGTGCGTTATGACGACGAAAAGAAACGGGTGGTCTACGAGCCCGTTACGATCGAGCCCCGAGTGACGGTGCCCCGAGTCATTCGGGAAGAAGGATACAGTGACCGAGATTCGTAACTACACGATGAACTTCGGGCCGCAGCACCCGGCGGCTCACGGAGTTTTACGCATCGTGATGGAGATGGATGGTGAGGTGATCGAGCGCCTCGACCCGCACATCGGATTGCTGCATCGGGGCACGGAGAAACTGGCCGAAAGTAAACCCTTTAATCACAATATCGGCTACATGGATCGCTTGGATTATGTTTCCATGATGTGCAATGAGCACGCCTACGTGCTTGCAATTGAAAAACTCCTGGGGGTGGAGCCGCCACTGCGAGCGCAGTACATCCGGGTCCTGTTCGATGAAGTGACCCGTATTTTGAATCATCTGATGTGGATCGGCGCCCACGGGCTCGACGTCGGTGCGATGGCGGTTTTCCTTTACGCATTTCGTGAGCGAGAAGACCTCCTCGATTGTTACGAGGCAGCTTCGGGCGCCCGCATGCATGCAACGTATTATCGGCCCGGCGGGGTCTATCGGGACCTGCCGGATCAAATGCCAAAGTACGAGTCCAGTCGCCGCAAAGATAAAAAGAAAATCGCCGAGAAAAACCGCGACCGTGGGGGATCAATGCTGGATTTTCTCTGGGCCTTTACGGAGCGATTTCCGGGACAAGTAGACGAATACGAAACCTTGCTGACGGACAACCGGATCTGGAAACAGCGTACGGTGGATATCGGTGTAGTGACACCCGAACAAGCAATGCAGTTCGGTTTTACCGGGCCGATGTTGCGGGGTTCCGGGGTCGAGTGGGACCTTAGAAAAAAGCAGCCATACGAGGTCTATGATCGTGTGGAATTTGATATCCCGGTGGGTGTTACGGGAGATTGTTACGACCGTTATTTGGTTCGGGTGGAAGAAATGCGGCAGTCCAATTCAATCGTTCGACAGTGCATTCAATGGCTGCGCGAGAATCCAGGACCGGTGATGTTGGATAACCCAAAGCTTGCACCGCCGGCGCGGACCGATATGAAACAGGACATGGAATCGATGATTCATCATTTCAAGTTGTTTACGGAGGGCTACCGGGTGCCAGTCGGCCAGACGTACCAGGCGGTTGAGGCGCCAAAAGGAGAATTTGGAATTTATCTGGTGTCCGATGGGGCCAACAAGCCCTATCGGGTGAAGATTCGCGCTCCCGGGTTTGCCCATCTGTCAGCGCTTGACGCAATGTCACGTGGCCACATGTTGGCGGACATGGTGGCGATCATTGGTTCCCAGGATATCGTGTTTGGAGAGATTGACCGGTGAACCCGACGCTAGTGGATCGACGGTATCGCCTGTCGCAGGCCGTGATGGCCGAGGTCGATAAAGAAGCCGCCAAATATCCGAGTCGGCGGGCGGCCGTGAAATCGGCTCTTCGTTATTGCCAGGAAGAGATGGGTTGGGTTTCCAATGAGGTGGTGACGGCGGTGGCAGAGTACTTGGGACTCGAGCCGATCGAGGTCTATGAAGTGGCGACGTTCTACGACATGTTTTACACGGAACCGGGAGGTCGTCACCGCATCCGGGTCTGTACCAACGTGTCGTGCATGCTGCGAGGGGCAGAGGCCATCGTCAATCATCTGCAGGAGCAACTCGGGATTGAAATCGGTGAGACATCGCCGGATGGCCGCATTACGCTGCTCGAAGCCGAGTGCTTGGCGGCATGCGGTGGCGCGCCGATGCTGGTTTGCGGCAATCAGTATTTTGAGAACCTAACGACGGACAAGCTGGATTCCCTGCTGGACCAGCTGGATTGACTGCCCATGGGGATTTGCCATATCTGTTTGCCGAAGCCCGAACTGAGCGAACCCTGGACGATCGAAAGTTACAGCCGTGAAGGGGGGTACGAGGCTTGGCGAAGGATCCTGAGCGATAGGCCTGACCCTGCTGATGTCGTGCAGCAGATCACGGCGTCAGGTCTTCGGGGTCGAGGCGGCGCCGGGTTTCCGTCGGGGCTCAAGTTGAGTTTTATGCCGCGCGATATGCCGGGCCAGAACTACATTGTTTGTAATTCGGACGAGAGCGAGCCGGGCTCCTTCAAGGATAGGGACATTCTGCGTTTCAACCCCCATCAAGTGATCGAGGGCATGGCGATCGCGGGGTACGCCACCGGATCGACGGTCGCCTACAACTACATTCGCGGCGAATTTCATGAGCCATGGTTGCGGTTTGAGCAGGCACTCGAGGAGGCCCGCGGGGCGGGACTGCTCGGCCAGAACCTGCTGAATTCGGGCGTCGACTTCGAGCTTTACAGCCAGCGGGGTGCGGGGGCGTATATCTGTGGCGAGGAAACGGGCCTTTTGGAATCACTTGAAGGCAAAAAAGGCATGCCACGCTTTAAGCCGCCGTTTCCGGCCCAGTTCGGCGCATTTGGCCGGCCCACCACAGTCAACAACACCGAAACCCTGGCGTCGCTGCCACCCATCCTGCGAAACGGTCCGGACTGGTTTAAGAACTTAGGCACCGATGGCAGCGGGGGCACCAAGATTTTTTCGGTATCCGGGCACGTGAAGCGGCCTGGAAATTTCGAGGTGACCTTGGGAACGCCGTTTCGAGAACTCCTCGATCTTGCGGGAGGCCTCTTCACGGGTCGAACCCTCAAAGCGGTAATCCCTGGAGGCTCTTCGATGCCGGTCATGCCGGCAGAGGCTATTATGAATTGCAACATGGACTACGACTCGCTGCAGGCGGCGGGTTCGATGGTCGGCTCCGGCGGCGTGATCGTGATGGACGATACCGCCTGCATGGTCCAAGTGCTGGAGCGCATTGCGTACTTTTACTTTGTCGAGTCCTGTGGCCAGTGTACGCCGTGTCGTGAGGGGACGGGATGGTTGTACCGGACGGTTCAGCGGATACGCGTCGGACGGGGTCGAAGTGAAGATCTCGATCTGCTCGAAAGTGTAGCGGGTCGAATCGAGGGGCGCACCATCTGCGCTTTGGGTGATGCGGCGGCCTGGCCGGTGCAGAGCTTTCTCAAGCATTTTCGCAGCGAGTTCGAATCGAAAATCAAAGCCCGCAAGGCAGCGTAATCGGGCGGAGTACATTTTATTGGCCACCATCCATCTCACCATAGACGGGCAGTCACTCGAAGCGGAACCTGGGTCGATGATCATCCAGGCTTCCGATAACGCCGGCATTTATATCCCCCGCTTTTGTTATCACGAGAAGTTGTCGATTGCGGCCAATTGCAGAATGTGCCTGGTCGAGGTGGACAAGGCGCCCAAGCCGCTGCCAGCCTGCGCAACCCCGGTGACAGAGGGCATGGTGGTAAAGACCTCATCACCGGCGGCGGTCGAAGCGCAAAAAGGCACGATGGAGTTCCTTTTGATCAATCACCCCCTCGACTGTCCGGTTTGTGACCAGGGCGGGGAATGTCCGTTGCAGGACCAGGCATTGGGCTATGGCGGTGGCGTTTCTCGCTTTAGCGAAGAAAAGCGGGCGGTCGAGAATCCGGATATTGGACCCTTGATTGAAACCGAGATGACCCGTTGCATCCACTGTACGCGGTGCGTTCGGTTTGGACAGGAAATCGCAGGAGTCATGGAGTTTGGCGCCACTGGTCGAAGCGAAGACATGAAAATCACGACCTTCATGGAGGGCAGCGTCGACAGTGAGGTTTCCGGCAACAACATCGATCTTTGTCCGGTCGGCGCGTTAACGTCCAAGCCCTACCGCTTTACCGCGCGTTCGTGGGAAATGCACGATCACCCATTGATCAGCCCGCATGACTGCTTGGGCTCCAATTTAATTGTCCAAAGCGTTGGCGGAGAAGTGAAACGAGTACTGCCAAGGTCGAATGAGGCCGTGAACGAATGTTGGCTGTCTGATCGGGACCGCTTCAGTTACGAAGCGGTGAATTCCGACGATCGCCTGACGCAACCGCTGGTAAATAAAGACGGACGGATGGAGGAGGTGAGCTGGGAAGAAGCACTGGGTACGGCGGCAGACAGCCTTCGAGAGATCGCAGATCGCAATGGAGGGGACTCTTTGGGGGCACTGTGTACGCCGACGGCCACCCTCGAGGAATTCTACCTGTTACAAAAGTTAATTCGGGGCCTCGGCAGCCAAAACGTCGATCACCGATTGCGGCAGCAGGATTTTCGCGACGACGAAGCCGCGCCAATCTTCCCGGGAAGTGAAATTCCCGTGGCCCAAATCCCACAACTGCCGGCCGTGTTACTGATTGGATGCAACCTCAGAAAAGAATTACCGCTGGTTGCGTTGCGGTTTCGCCAGTTGGTCCAAAACGGCGGTCGGGTGGCGGCCTTGAATCCCGTTCGTTTTGACTCCAATTTTTCATTGGCAAAGAACTGGGTGATTGCGCCGCATCAAATCCCGGCGGCTTTAGCCGGTGTGGCTCAGCAGTTGGCCAAGGCGCGCAAGGTTGAGATTCCACCCGAGATTGAGGCGCTCGTCAGATCAGATCTCGACATCGAACATGCCCGCGAAATCGCCCGGCTTTTGACCCCTGAAAAGGGGGCAGCACTGCTGGTTCTCGGTCAGGTCGCGGCTCAGCATGCCGAGGCGGCTGATCTGCGGGGTATCGCATCGTGGATGGCTTCGCATTGTGGGTTGCGGATCGCCGTGTTGCCGGACGCCAACAGTGCCGCGGGCTGGATCGCCGGGTGCATCCCGCATCGCGGCGTTGGCGGTGACCCC
>CAJXWH010000098.1 GCA_913062915.1 uncultured Acidiferrobacteraceae bacterium
TCGAAACGAGGAATGCGCCGTTCCCATGATGCGCTCTCGAAGCCCGCACTGTCGATCGACCCGGTATCGGGCGAATTACATCGGCGTCACCATATCAGCCCGGACGGTTTTTATCGGGGCCGCAAGGTGAGGCCAGATCCGGTGGTCGCGGAGTAGCCTTTCACCCGGATACCGGTCCGGATCCGGGATTCCCACAAGGGTCAGATGTCACCACCGATATCAGCGACCGTGGCATTGGACGCTGTGGGGGGGGATGGCGGTTTAGGCGTTACGGTCGCCGCCGCGCTTTCTTCCCTGCAATCTCATCCCGACCTATCACTGGTGTTGGTGGGGCCGGAAGATCTTATTCGACGTCAGCTAGGTGATCAGGTCAACCAACCCCGCCTGCAGATTCAGCATGCCGCCGAGTATGTGGAAATGGACGAGTCGCCGGCGTCTGCATTGCGTTTCAAGAAGGATTCATCTATGCGTGTCGCGATCAATCTAGTTCACGAAGGCCGGGCCGAAGCATGTGTGAGCGCCGGGAATACCGGCGCCTTGATGGCCACCTCCCGATTTGTATTGAAGACTCTGCCCGGGATAGATCGTCCAGCAATTTGCGGCGTCTTGCCACGTGCGACCGGCCAAGTCCACATGATGGATCTCGGTGCGAATGTCGAATGCTCCGCTGCTCTGCTCTTTCAATTTGGGGTCATGGCGACCATTATGGTGCGATATCTAGATGGAATCGAAAGCCCCTCGGTTGGACTTCTTAATATCGGAATTGAGAACATTAAAGGCAATGAGGCCATAAAAGAGGCTTCCGAACTTTTTCGCAACTCCCGGCTCAATTACCATGGCTTCGTGGAGGGCGATGCGATATTTACTGGGAATGTCGACATCATTGTTTGTGACGGGTTCTCTGGTAATGTGGCACTGAAAACCAGTGAAGGGTTAGCGCAAATGTTGACGAGAATCACCAGGGAAGCCTTCAGACACAACTGGTATTCTCGCCTCTTGGGAGGACTGGCTTTGCCGGCGTTGAAATCTATTTTTCGACGAATCGACCACCGCCGATACAATGGAGCGGCTCTCCTGGGATTGCGCGGCACGGTGATTAAGAGTCATGGTGGCGCGGACAGCGTCGCGTTTGCTCACGCAATAGGAGTTGCAAGGCGGGCGATCAATACCGATCTGGTGAAACATATCGGCGAAGAGTTGAGCCACCTTAGCAGTCCCGTCAACGGACAAAACTAGATTTCTGCAAAGAATTGACAATATGATGATCAAGAGCACGTGATGTTTGCGCTGCAAGGTGAAATTGCTTTGGTAACGGGAGCAAGTCGGGGAATAGGGCGATCGATCGCCTTGACTATGGGTCAACAGGGCGCTTCAATCGTTGGCACCTCGACCAGCGACCTGGGTGCTCAGGGGGTCACCACTGCGTTAGACGAGGCGGGTATTGACGGCAAAGGCGCGGTGCTAGATGTCACTCACGGCGACAACGTCGTCAATGTAGTGCGACAGATCGAAGAGGATTTTGGGCCTGTTTCGATTTTGGTCAATAACGCAGGTATAACCAGAGATAATCTCCTCTTGAGGATGAAAGATGAGGAGTGGGACGATATCCTCGATACAAATTTGTCCTCCGTGTTTCGAGTCACGAAGGCCTGTTTGCGCGGCATGACGCGGGCTCGCAAGGGTCGGGTCATTAATGTGACCTCCATTGTTGGTG
Organism: uncultured Acidiferrobacteraceae bacterium; assembly: GCA_913062915.1. Classification (GTDB taxonomy): domain Bacteria; phylum Pseudomonadota; class Gammaproteobacteria; order Arenicellales; family UBA868; genus CAJXWH01. Next base: position 1,715 of record CAJXWH010000098.1, read on the forward strand.
CGACCGGGAATCCCGGCCAAACGAACTATGCTGCAGCCAAAGCTGGACTTGTCGGGTTCACAAAGTCACTGGCGTCTGAAGTGGCCTCGCGAGGGATCACTGTCAACGCGATCGCTCCTGGATTCATAGAAACGGATATGACCGCATCGCTCGAAAAGAGTCGGCGAGATGAACTCGCAACTGCAATTCCGCTCGGCCGATTGGGAGTTGGTGAGGACGTTGCGGTCGTTGCAGTCTTTCTCGCCTCGCCCGAAGCCTCGTACATTACAGGACAGGTCATCCACGTCAATGGTGGACTTTATATGTCCTCTTAATATCAATGGGTTATTGGGTATTTCTTAGAGTTCGGGTGATAATCTGGGCGTCGTCGACCGGTCGCCATAATGCCAGGGACCCGGTCCGGGCAGACTAGCCGGAACCCCGCTTGCAATCGGATTTATGGACTTGGAAAGGCGAATATTGTTTAATGCGCTGCCAGATGATGTATAGATTTTCAAGGTTGCCACCGCATCACGGTGTTCAATCTAGCGTACAAAGAAACCGAATCAGGGGGTGAGTCAGCAATGAGCAGCGTGCAAGAACGGGTAAAAAAAATCATCGTTGAACAACTCGGAGTGGGCGACGATCAAGTAACGTCGGAGGCATCGTTTGTCGATGACCTAGGCGCCGATTCTCTCGATACGGTTGAGCTTGTAATGGCTCTCGAGGAGGAATTCGATGTTGAAATTCCTGATGATGACGCCGAAAAGATTACAACGGTGAAAGAGGCTGTCGCTTTCGTCGAAGCGCACGCCAGCACCTGATCAAGGTCAGTTCATCCGAAAGTCGCCTCTCGCTCGCAGCGACAGGCGACTTTTTTTTGTATAGATTTACCCTATGAACAATCGACGAATCGCAATCACTGGACTGGGCTGTATCGCTCCAAACGGTAATTCTGTTGGAGAATTTTGGGATGCCTTGACCTCAGGGATCAGTGGCTTAGGACACATCAGTCGATTCGATGCGGAGAATTTGCCGTCACGAATCGCGGGAGAGGTGTTGGGCTTCACGCCCGAAGCTCGACTGAGCGCAAAAGATCTGCGGCGTATGGATCGAGTTATTCAGTTCGGTATGATCAGCGGAATGGAGGCGTTTGAAGATTCCGGCCTTGATTTGTCCGATGAAGAAAGGGAGCTGTCCGGGGTGTTGATCGGCGCAGGTATTGGCGGAATAGAGACGATAGAGGACACGACCAGAGCGATGGCTGCGGGCCAAAAGAAGGTTTCTCCGTTTTATATTCCATCCAGCATCATCAACATGGTATCTGGCGATCTTTCGATTGAATTGGGGTTGAAAGGACCAAATCTTGCGATCACCACGGCCTGCAGTACCGGGACACACTGTATCGGAATTGCGGCGAGATTGATCGCCTTTGGCGACGCTACGGTGATGATTGCAGGGGGGGCAGAGGCATCGATTACGCCGAGTACCGTGGCCGGGTTCACCGCTGCCCGTGCATTGAGTAAACAAAATGAAGACCCACAGCGGGCGAGCCGACCATTCGATAAAGACCGAGATGGTTTTGTACTTGGTGAGGGCGCAGGAGTCATAGTGCTTGAGGAACTCGGCTTCGCGAAGGCCAGAGGCGCCCGCATATATGCAGAACTGTGTGGCTTTGGCATGAGTGCCGATGCCAGTCATATGACACAGCCAGGGCCTGGCGGTGAAGGTGCCGCCCGCTGCATGGGCAACGCGATGCGTGATGGGGGTATCTCGCCGGAAGATGTCGATTACATCAACGCCCACGGGACCTCCACGCCACTGGGCGATCTAGCTGAAACGCTGGCGGTGAAAAAATGTTTTGGTCACCGGGCTATGAAGTTGGCAATGAGTTCGAATAAGTCGATGATTGGACACTTGCTGGGTGCTTCCGGCGGTGTTGAGGCCGTGGCGACCACATTATCAGTTTGCCGTCAGGTCATTCCCCCGACGATTAACCTGGACCATCCGGATCCGGAGTGCGATCTCGATTACGTTCCCCAAACCGCTCGAGAGAGCAAAGTAGAGGTTGCACTTTCCAACTCGTTCGGTTTTGGCGGGACGAACGGTACGCTTGGGTTTCGCCGTTTCGTCGCATAAACGAGGATACGCAGGGGAGACGGTCAGTACGCACGCGGTGGGGGTGTGACTGATCTTTTTGATCATCTGATCAACAGAACAATAATTTCGAGGTCGTTCCGGACGGCTGTGATCGCAGTCAGTGGAGTCATCTTGGTCGCGCTCGCCACGATGGCCGGATGCGCCTGGTACATCTACCATGAAACACACCGTGAGATATTCCCCGGAAGCGAAGCGTATCGAATTGAGAAAGGCAGCAGTCTGCGCGATTTTGCAAAACAACTCGAAAATCGTCACGTAATAATCACTGACTGGCCACTTCTGACTTGGGCTGTTTACCGGGGTCAAACCCGAAAAATTCAGGCCGGAGAATACCGATTCGACGAGGTTTCCAGCCTTGCGAAGATTCTGCGTCAGATTATTGCAGGGCAGGTAGTGACCTACCCGACGACATTTATCGAAGGATGGACATTCGTGGAAATTCGCCAGGCGCTCGAAGCAGCCGAACATCTTCTTCCAGACAGCGTCGGATTGAGTGATCAGGAGATTCTGGCGGCAATAGGCAGTGATTATGGTCACCCCGAAGGGTTGTTTTTCCCCGATACGTACCACTCGGTAAGAGGGTATTCGCAATTGTCCATGCTGAGCCGAGCATACCGGGCAATGGAGGAGAAACTTGCGAATTCATGGGCCGGGCGCGAACCCGGACTGCCCTTGGCAGGTCCGTACGAGGCGCTGATTCTGGCTTCGATCATCGAAAGGGAATCGGGCGTTGACGAGGAACGGGGGCGGATATCAGGCGTTCTCACGAACCGGCTACGACAGAACATACCGCTGCAGGTTGATCCAACCGTAATCTACGGACTGGGCCCAAGTTTTGATGGCGATTTGCGCAGCGACCACTTGGAGATGGACGGACCTTACAATACGTACAGGCGCAGGGGTTTGCCGCCGACCCCGATTTCGAATCCCGGCCTCAAATCGCTGCAAGCCGCCGTTCGCCCAGTCGAAACCACGGACATGTTTTTTGTGGCACGAGGAGATGGTCGACATGAGTTTTCTGAGACACTGGAGGAGCATCATCGTGCTGTACGCAGACATCAGGCACCTCGCTGAGTTACAGCAAGGCCCGTGGTGAATACTCAACGGGGACGACTTATCACGCTGGAAGGTGGTGACGGAGTGGGTAAAACCACTCATATAGAATTGCTTGAGGCTTATCTGACGGAGCAGGGCATTTCGGTACTGAGAACGAGAGAACCCGGCGGCACTGCACTAGGCGAAGCACTGCGAAAGGTTTTGCTTCGGGACGAGCTGGAGTGCGGGGCAGAGACCGAGATGATGGTGCTGTTTGCCGCCCGCACACAACACTTGCACGCTGTGCTCCGCCCGGCCATTGCTAGAGGACAGTGGGTTCTATGCGACCGGTTTACAGATGCCACCTTTGCCTACCAGGGTGGCGGTCGTGGAATTCCTTTTGAACGAATTGCGCGCCTAGAAACTTTTGTGCAGGAGGATTTTCAACCTGATCTGACCTTGCTCCTGGATTTACCAATTGAAGAAGGATTGGCCCGAGCTACCGAGCGGGGCGGTCGCGCCGACCGCTTCGAGAAACAGGACCTCGCGTTTAAGGAACGGATTCGACAATCCTACCTGCGGCGGCAGCGGGATTACCCTGGCCGCATCCAGCGTGTCGATGCAAGCGGCTCGGTCGGCGAGATTCAGACGATACTGCAGCACCATATACAAAAACTGCTGAAATCCGGTACCAACCCGTAATGATGTATCCGTGGCTTGAACGACCGTTTAAACGACTCGTTGAACGGGGACGGGCATTGCCACACGGGGTGTTACTGACGGGTCCGAAAGGCATTGGTAAATTAGTGCTCGCCCGCGAGATTGCACGCAGTCTTCTCTGCGCGGCCGGCGAAAATAGGGCAGGCTGTAATGAATGCCAAGGCTGCCATCTTTTCGACGCTGGAAACCATCCGGATTACCATTTTCTAACTAACGAGCAGACGGTCGAAACTGGCGACTCGGCCCTGGTTGCACCTGGAGAACGCTATCTGGTACAAGCCGACGGTCGCGCAAGCGACCGCGCAAAACCAAAGCGTGTAATTGGGGTAAATCAGGCTCGTGCGCTCACTGAAGAGTTGCGCTCAACGCCTCATTATGCCGTGGGCAAGGTGGTTGTCATTTACCCGGCAGACCAATTGAATGTGAACGCGGCCAATGCATTGTTGAAGGTGCTCGAAGAACCCACGCCTAAAACTCATTTTCTGCTGGTAACTGGAGCGCTTTACGCCTTGCCCGCGACAATTCGATCGCGCTGTAGCCACTATCGTTTGCCGTTGCCTGCAGAAAATGACGCGCTTGCGTGGCTGCAAGGGAAATTGTCATTGGACAGCAAGGAGTCAAAGAAGTTGCTCGACTTTGCGAACGGCTCACCGCTTGAGGCGTGCAAGTTGTTCGAAGAGGAAGCCTGGCTTACAGGCTCCTCCTTGCCGGCCGATCTCGCTGCCATTTTAGCCGGCGATACGACACCAACGGCCATTTCAAAAAAATGGGGTCACGCGGATGTGCGGATGACGATCCGCTGGCTGCAGCGGCAAATGGTGGGTGCATTTCGGGCAGGCGTCGGCGGGAATGCACTGGAAACGTCGCGACGAGTCTACGACCGCCTCGGCCGCGACAGATGTCTCGCCTTGTACGAGCGGACGGGCACGTTCCTACAATGGCCCCCGAAAGCAGTGGATGAGGTACTTTTTCTGGAATCTATTATTCTCAGCCTGTTCGAGCCGGGGCCTGCGCGAGGAAAACAAGGGTAGGCCACCGTGACATCATCTCACCTACTGGTCGATTCACACTGCCATATTGATTTTCCGGACTTTTCGGAGGATTTGGATGGGGTACTCGAGCGAGCGGCAGAAAATGGAGTGGCTTATCTGCTGTGCGTCAGCGTCGAGTTGGAAAAATTCCAGCGGATCAAAGCATTGACGCAGGTCCATGATCACATTTTCTCGTCGATCGGGACCCATCCGAACTCAGATTGCCTGCAATCGGGGGAACCGCAGGTCAGCGATTTGGTGGAAGGGAGTCTGGATCGGGGGGTGGTGGCGATTGGCGAGACTGGGCTCGACTACTTTCGCTCGAAGGGCGATCTCGGTTGGCAAAAGGATAGATTCCGGGTTCATGTTCGGGCAGCGAAAAAAGCTCAATTGCCGCTGATCGTCCATTCGAGGAACGCAAAAGATGACACGATCGCGATTCTTAAGGACGAAGGCGCGGACGAATATGGCGGTGTGATGCATTGCTTTACGGAGGATTGGGAGATGGCGTGCGCGGCACTCGACCTTGGCTTTTACATCTCATTTTCCGGGATCGTTACCTTCCGGAATTCGCTTGACCTTCAGGCGGTGGCCCGCAGAGTGCCGGGCGAACGCCTGCTGGTAGAGACGGACGCGCCGTATCTTTCACCCGTACCGATGCGGGGCAAAAGGAACGAACCGGCATTCGTGCGCTACACGGCAGGGTTCCTTGCGGAACTTCGGGGGGAACCAGCGGAACGGCTTGCGCAGCAAACCACGGAAAATTTTTTCCGATTGTTTACGATGGCAGTAGGGCCAAATCAGGGATGAAGGCGACACAAAAACCTGAGGGCAGGTAGCATGCACCGCATGTCTGGGTTGAATCGTTGTTAGTGCCGAGACGAGGGCGTATTGTCTTTTCATTCGGTATTGTGTTGGATATAATATTACGCATAATGTATATTATGTTAAATAGTCATACCCCCCGCACTGACCGGCATCGAGCGGTTTGCATCTCGTGGGTAGAGTTTGA
>CAJXWH010000099.1 GCA_913062915.1 uncultured Acidiferrobacteraceae bacterium
GAGCTAGGAGGTGGCTTGTGCCGGTTTCACTAATATCGAGTAATCAGGAATCTGGTCGCTTATCACGATCGCAGGTAAACCAGCTCATTGACCTTGATCGTTACCCTATAGATCAACTGGAAGGCGGCGCTGGACGCGACTTGATCAAAATCTGTCAAAACAACCTTGGCACACAGGCGATAGCATTATTACCCGGATTTATTCGGCCCAGCGCGATTTCCAAAATGGCCGAAGATGCGCAGGACCTGATCGATCAAGCGCACCGGTATGATCAGCCGCGGGCTGCATTTTACGAGCATCCGAATCATCACCATCGTGCTCGCGATGAAGATGGTTGGTCGACGCTTCGATCAAAACGCCATCCGAACCGTTACTGCCAGATTCTGAATTTCCAGATACCAAATAACAGCAATCTTCGAGCGATCTATTTGTGGCCTGAACTCACTGAATTTGTCCGTAGAGTACTCGATGTAGACAACCTATATCCGAGTCTCTGCCCACACCTCGCGCTCACTATGAAAGTCGCTTTTTCCGGCGATCTGGATGGTTGGCACTATGATCCTAATGACGGCGTCATTACATTGATGTTGCAATCATCAGAATCTGGAGGTGAGTTTGAGTATGCGCCGTATATTCGAAATGAACGGGAGGAGAACTACGCCGGAGTTAAGCGGCTCTTTGATTCACCCGATACCGAAGCACAATGTATAAAACTCGAAGCTGGTACATTTACGTTATTCAATGGGCGGTTCTCAATGCATCGAGTGCGCCCCATAGGGCCAACCAAGCAGCCTAGAATCGTTGCGATATTTTCTTATGACCAGCGGCCCGATATGGTGTTCTCGCAGGACTATATAGACCTGCTCCGAAGTTTCCCCCAGGGGCCTCCCGACAGAAATTCGTTGGTAAAGTAATAAGCGAAAATGGAAGTAAGGGTGTTGGTGCTGTTTTCAAACGACCGTTTTTAGGACATCGCTCTTTTGTAATATAAAGGCGTCGCCAGATCGTACCGAAGACATCAGGCCGTTTTTCGATTCACAAAACGCCGCAGAGGGTTGTGGCTTGTGAGATGAATTTACGCTCCGGGAAGCCTCATAGGCGATATCTTCTCGGTAAAGTGGAACAATGTCCGAAACCTACCCTCTGATTCGACTGACCGCTGCGCTGGTGCTCATGACGCTGGGCGGATCGGCAATGTACGCCTCCGTGATGGTGCTCGAACCGGCAGTACAGGAGTTCAAAACAGGCCGTGGTGTTGGTTCTTTGCTCTTCGGGATGTTTATGTTTGGTATGGCATTTGGCGGGATACTCATGGGTCGTCTCGCCGATCGTGTGGGCATTATGGCGCCAGCAATGATTGGGAGCTTGGCCCTTCCAGCCGGGCTGTTTGCCGCAGCCCACGCTGGTTCCATCATGGAACTTTGTGTTGCTTTTGGGTTCCTGTGCGGTTTTCTTGGCGCCTCATTTACGTTCGCCCCATTGCTCTCCGATATCTCGCACTGGTTCACCCGTCAACGAGGGCTCGCGGTCGGAATTTTATTCAGCGGCAGTTACGTTGCAGGCGCGATCTGGCCGCCCGTTTTACAACACTATATCGACACACAGGGGTGGCGGGAGACTTTTAGCGATCTCTCACTCTTTACGGCCTGCACGATGCTGCCATTGTCAGCATTATTTTTTCGGAAAATTCCTGCGGCCAAAGACACAGTTGCATTAAACAGCAGCAGAACAAGTCAGCGTCCGCTTAATATGACGCCACGTAAATTGCAGGGCCTTATTTGTGCCGCCGGTTTCGGGTGTTGTGTGGCGATGGCGATGCCGCAGATTCACATCGTGCCATACGTTATGGATCTCGGCCATCCGGCCATTCGAGGTGCCGAAATGCTTGGACTGATGCTGGGTTTTGGTATCTTCAGTCGAATTGGTTCAGGTTGGCTCTCAGACCGTATTGGTGGCTTGCGTACGCTGTTGGTCGGCTCCGTGTTGCAGGTATCGGTGTTGATTGCTTTTCTCGCTGCCGACGGACTGACTTTTCTCTATGGTCTTTCTATCGCATTTGGTTTGTCACAAGGCGGGATTGTGCCCTCGTACACCATTATTCTTCGTACTTTTTTTCCAGGTGGCGAAGCGGGTTGGCGAATCAGTCTTTCATTCTTGTTTACCATAGCCGGTATGGCATTTGGCGGCTGGATCGCTGGCTTCCTGTACGATCTCACTGGATCCTATACCGTGTCTTTCATCAACGCGATTGCATTCAACATTGCAAACCTCTTAATTGCGGGAAACTTGCTCAGACGAGATCGATTACCGACGATGCCGGCTCCGGTCTAAACTGACTCTGTAATTAATTCTCGAAAGTATTACCTTCAGGACGTCTCAGGAGCCAATCACCATCTTTTTGTTCATAATTAAACCAACAATATTTATTTTCATGAAAGCGGGCACAACAATCTTCGCTATGTCCTGTCTCAGTAGGTAAGGACTTTGTCTGAATCCATAGTCAGTTGAACCAGAATATTGGGCATCGCTTTTTCAGCGGGCTTATTTTCTAAATCTTGGTCTGTAATCCCACGGCTTGCGCAGGACATACCGGACAGATAGAGAGTCACCTTTTTCTGCACAAGCACATCGTAGTGTTCCCGGATTTTTCCTGTTCCAAGTCCGACAAGGTTATCCAGCACCGAGTCACGAATTAATTGAACTGCATCGCCGGCCAAAAACATATTCACTTCATGACCCTCCTCTGCTGCTGTCTTCGCAACTAGAAAGCCCAGGGCCGCTCTTGTTGGGTCATTTGGGCCAGCGGTTATGTGAACGAGTAAAGACGCCATGTTTTGTCTCCTGCGATGCTTGGTTAAAGTGAAGAGGCATTACAGCCATGTCGTGTCTCTCAGCAGGAATAAATCACCTCTTTGAATGCTGAGCTTACTTTATCTGAATTAAAGAATCGGGAATCAAGGTAAAGCCATACGCAGGGTTGGGATCTAACCGATGAGCAATATAGCGTGTCCAGAATGGCTCAAACTACGCACTGCCTCGACTTTGTCATGTTCGTCATACTCACGCGGTATACCCAGGATCCTCGCGATCGAGTTCGCGCTTCAACGCATCGAAGTAGAGTACCGAGCTGGTGGCGAACTCCGAGTCAATCAGTTGCCGGGTGCGGGCAGAGATGTTCTCGGGCACAACTGAGGCCTTGCAACCCGATGTGGCCAGAAGGTACTGACGTTTGCAGGCCAGTTCCAGGTAATAGAGATCGTAGAATGCCTCGGCCACCGTAGTCCCTACTACCGTAACCCCATGGTTACGGCTGACAAGAACACTTTTGTCTCCCATAGCGCTAGCGAACTGCTCGCCTACTTCGTTGTCGGCCCCCGCGTAACCGTCGTCGTAGGCGACGCGCTCGTGGAATCGAAGGATATCCTGGTTGGTCATGTACAGACGGCCACCTTCGACATCGGCAAGCCACGTGCTGTATGGCGGATGCGCGTGAAGCACACACTTGGCGGTGGGGTGGCGAATATGAATTGCCGCGTGTATGCAAAACGCGGAGCGCTCTATAGTCCCAGAGCCTTCAATCACATTACCCTGCGTGTCCACCACAATCAGATTGTTTGCGGTGATCTCCGACATCAGCAGACCGTGAGCTTTGACAAGAAACTGGGCGGTGGCGCCCGGCACCATGAGAGTGAAGTGATTATGGATTCCGTCATCAAAACCGAAGCGATGAGCAAGGCGGTGGGCTGCCGCCAGGTCGACCCGCGATTGATGAATTGTATCGGGAGTGGATTCGAGCGTTCTCGCGGCGAGAGTCATGTTTGTTTCTCCATGGTGTTCGGAAAAATAATAGAGACTTAGAAAATAAGAAAACTCTATTAAGCTCCGGCCTTTGATGTTCCTTCAAAGACTTGATTTTCGACAGGTTCCCCGTTGGTCATGCGGTTCAAATTTGAAGCGACAAATTTCCATCGCCGTTCCACTTGTTCTGGCGTCGAAGCGCTTTCATGGGCACTCAAGATAACGTTATCTAGATCCTGAAAGGGGAAATTTGAAGGCCACACTTCCTTCTTATCAGGCCCGATATAGTTATACCATGTGTCTAATACCGCACCGCCAATCTCCTTGTTCTTGAGTGCATTGTAGAGTGGTTCCTCGGCAATTATCCGCCCACGTGCGACATTGATAATAACGCTATCTGGCTTCATCATTGCAAATTGCGGTGCCCCGATCATCCCTTCTGTTTCTTCATTTAGGTTACAGGCAATAACCACGAAATCGCTTTCACGAAGTAAATCGTCCAACCGATCTGATGTCCCAAGCCAATCGAGAAATGGTGGGGTCAATTGTTTAGACCGACGAATTCCGACAACCCGCATATCGAAGGCAGCCGCTCGTTTCGCCACGGCTTCTCCAATATGCCCATAGCCGATAATTCCAACAGTCCGGGCTCGTATTTCCCCGTGATACAAAGAGGTACCCGGTTGTCGCCCGCCCCAACCTTCACGACGAAATCTCTGGTCGATTTCCCGCAAACCAATCTTAGACTCGAGCAGTGCACACAGTACAAATTCAGCAATGGGTCTTTCATGTTCATAACAATTACAGACTGGAATCCCTTGAGGCATAGATTCCGGTGAACAAAAGTCATAGCCAGTCCAGGGAATTTGGAATAATTTCAGATTCGGGATTTGCGGCCAGGAATCTGTAGGGATCTTTCCGCCGATAATTGCATCTGCTTCATAAGCCATCGCCACAAATTCTTCGCGGTCATTAATGGCGGGATCCCATACATGGATGTTCCAGCTGTCATCTAACTCTTTCCGGAGGAGGTGTTTGAATTGAACCGCAATCCGGCCTTGAATGAGGGCAGTCGGCATTCCATTTTCCTTATGTATTTTTAGGCCTGAGGCGCTGTATCGGCCAAATGGCCAGGGACCGTAATTTTGTCTATTGAGTGGTGATTACAATTTGCGGGCCTGGCGGTGGCCCTCATAGACGGCTTCGTAGGTTGAGCGCGGCGCAGTCGCGTCACCAATCGCTTCAACGCTGATACCCATTTTTTTAAGCGGCTCGAGGAGATCGGTTTCGGAGCGTCGTCCGGTCGCCATTACGATCCAATCGGCGACCAGTTCGCTCTCTTCCTTTTCGTGGTGGACGTTATAGATTTGCAGTTTTGCACCCGCGATGCGGCGGACGAAATGGTCGCAAAGCATGGTGACGCCGCTTTCATAAAGTTTAGGAAGGATCCAATCGAGATACACATCTAGAATGGTCTCCATTCCGACCATCGGCCAGCGTGTCAGCAGAGTGACGGAATTGGCGCCCGCCTTGGTCAGCGCTACAGCAGTAAGCGGTGCCACTACGTCACACATATCGTCTATCACCACCACATCGCCCGGGAAGGAGGCCCCCGTGGGGCGTGAAAGTGCCGTCAGCACTTCGTCCCAGCCAATGCAATTGCCGCTCTTCCAGCCAGGGAGAGATTCGCCGGTCCAGCCCTGAAAGCCATCGCTGCAAACACTGGAGCCTGTAGCCAAGACCACATGATCAGGCCGTTCGTTCTCCAGGAGGTTTTCGAGATCAGCCTCAGAAACCGGCACATCGGTTCGTAACTCGGCGCCGTTCTTAGTAGCCTGATCGGCTAACCAACGGGCAATTTCGCCGAATTCAGAGCGACTTGGCAGGAGTGATTGTAGACGGACATGGCCGCCCAATTCGCTCTTTCCTTCTAGCACGGTGACCGTATGGCCACGCGCCGCAGCGACGCGAGCGTATTCCAATCCGGCTGGGCCGCCGCCAATCACGAGCGCTTTTTTTGGTTCCTGGGCTTTCTTGAGCGTGCCCTCGCCCCATGCCCTCTCGCGCCCAATCGTGGGATTGTATACACATTGAATGCGCCCCCCCTGACTGACACTCTTCCAACAGAAATTGGCGGCAACGCAGGTGCGGATATCGTCAGCTTGGCCTTCTTCAGCTTTTTTTGCCCAATAGGGGTCGGTAAAGAGCTGGCGTGCAAGACAGATGGCATCGGCATCGCCTGCTTCGAGCAGCGCCTCGGCCACGTCCGGGGTGGTGATGCGCCCGACTGCCAGTACCGGCTTGTTGGAGACTTCGCGAATTTGTCGAGCATAACCTCGTTCCCAACCCCCTTCGAACTCCATCGGCGTATGAATGAAGGCATGATGCACGCCTGCCGACACATCGACATAATCGATCTCGGCGCTTTGCTCGATATCCGGGACGATCTTGCACACGTCTTCTATTTCAAGATCTCCTGGCCAAAATGAGGTGGAATTTATGCGGTAGCCGACAAAAGGTTCGTCACCCACCGCCCGGCGTAAGCTGCGCAGCACTTCGAGCGGGAAGCGCAGGCGATTTTCGTAGGAGCCGCCCCATCGATCACTCCGCTTGTTGTAAAGCGGGGAGAGAAATTGCCATGGCAGATAGCCGTGGCTGAGGTGTAGTTCAACCCCGTCGAGGCCGGCGGTCATCGCGCGTTTCGCGGCGCTGCCATAGGCCTCAATCAACTCCTGGATTTCATCTTCGTTGAGTTCCTTGGGAGTTGAGGCGCCCGGAAACTCTCCGAGAGGTACCTGGCTGGGAGACACCGTATACCAAGTTGCGTCCGGATCGTAGCCCGGTGCCTGTTTGTAACCGGGAAATCCGCGTACGCCCGAATGCCAGAGTTGAATCGCCAACTTGCAGCCATGTTTGTGGACCGCATCGGCAATTTTGGACAGCGGCTCAATCTGGCGGTCATCGAACAATTGTGGCATCAGCAACGGTGCCATGATCGAACTCGGATGCACATGGGTCCCGCCGATAATGATAAGCCCTACGCCGCCCTTAGCACGCTCTTCGTAATAATCGGTGGCCATGTCGATAAAGAGGCCGTTCCAGGGGTCCGATACCCAAGTTGGGCAGGTGGGTGGAAACACCACGCGGTTTTTGATTTGGCAATTACGTATGGACCATTCGGAAAAAAGGTTTGGATAATGCGCCATCATCGCCTCCTGCTTCTTATGCGAACGTTTTGCTCAAACGTACATATTAGAAATCGAACGGGTGGCTGTTGAAACCCCAAACATGACCACACACCCACATGCGGGTAGGTTGAATCACTGCCTACGGCATCCCCATAATTGCAGATTACCACCTTGTTATTCGTATTTGAATCGGACAAGAGACAGGGTGTAGATTATCCTCTGCTCTGGTTGCCTCTTTCGTAACAGGAATAAGATAGCAACCATGAGCGCCTGTTCGCCATATTTTGAAGAGGTATGGATATGAAAATTGACGGTGGTTGTTTCTGCAATTACGTCACCTACGAGGCAGAAGTGGATCCCAAGAGAGTTGCGATTTGCCATTGCACAGATTGCCAGACCCACTCTGGAACCGCATACGGGGTCGTTGTAGGCATCATCGATGAACAATTTCAGCTCTTGAGCGGCACCTTGAAGACCTACGAGAAAATTGCCGATAGCGGAACGGTAAGAGCGCTCGCATTCTGTCCAGAGTGCGGCACGCGTATTTATGCAAAGACGGTTGGGGAGGGTTCGTCCTTCTTCGGATTGCGCGTCGGAACTGTACACCAGCGCGATCAATTAAAACCTAAGA
>CAJXWH010000100.1 GCA_913062915.1 uncultured Acidiferrobacteraceae bacterium
CCGGCGGTAGCGGAAGCACAGGCTGCAGTAGATAACGCACAGGCTGCAGTAGATACCGCACAGGCTGCGGTAGATGCCGCACAGGCTACAGCAGATGCCGCACAGGCTACAGCAGATGCCGCACAGGCTGCAGCAGATGCCGCAGAAGCAACATTGGCATCCACTCCTGAAACAATCACAATCTCAGAAAGCAACCCTGACTACGCCGGTGCCGTGGCGGCTCGTGATACTGCGGTGACGACTCGTGACAGTGCGGTGGGGGTTCGTGACGGTGCGGCGGTGGCTCGTGACAGTGCGGCGGCGGTATTGCAGTCAGCGTCTCAAACCCTGGCCAATACACCGGCGGAAGTAGATGGCACTGCTAACCCGGCGGTAGCTGAAGCACAGGCTGCAGTAGATAACGCACAGGCTGCGGTAAATGCCGCAGAAGCAACATTGGCATCCACTCCTGAAACACTGTCTATCGATGTCGGGCCGGTCGCTGATGGAAGTCCCAACCCGGCTTACACAGCCCTTCAGGATCGAATTCGTGATCTTGAACAGGTGGTTCCTGAACTCGAGAGGCAACTGGAAGAAGTACAAGCCTCAGGTGGTGCCGAAGCTTCTAATCCAGAACTGACCTCCGCCTATACGCGAAAGGCAGAGTACGAGGCAATTTTAGAGGAATTGGAGACGCAGCTTGAAGATGACAAACAGCAACTTCAAGAAAAGGTTAATGCTGGTGGCCGATCAGCAAGTATCAATACTGTTGAAAATCAGACCCACCAGATGATTAAAGATTCTGAACGGCAACTGCGTGAACGTCTCAATACGATTGATAACGACTCCTATGGCGGTCACGACAAGTCCCCTGCTGTTGAGGCACTGGAAGAGCAGGTTCAAGCTCTTGAGTTAGAAGCCAGAGAAATTGAGAGCCAGCAGCAGGCGTCAAACAAGGCACGACAAGAACAGCAAAGGCTCTTACGCCAGCAAGTCCGTGACATCGAAGACCTGATGGATCCTATTGAAGATCGTCGGAAAGCAATTCAGTTGGAGCAAAGACCCCTGCGCAAGCAGGAAATGGCTTTACAAAAAGAGCGCATGATGTCCCAGCCAGCGTGGGATGAGTTGGAAGAGAGGCGCGAGCCGATCGAAGAAGCGAGGCGAGAGTACGAGAATACTGCTTGGAAAGATTTTGAAAACTGGCAACGAGATGGTCAGAGAGAAATGCAGAAGCTGCAAAAAGAAATGCAGGGCCAAATTCAGGAACAAGAAAGAGAATTGCAGGACCAAGCGGAATCCAGTATGCGTGGAGTTCGTGACGAAATGGAAGCCAGAAGGTGGGCGCTTGACGAAAAACGTGAACAGCTAGAGGATGCTTTCCGTGACCAACAGCAGATCGCAATCGACGAGTTAGAAGCCCAAACCGATCAACTTCGTGAAGAAAGAATGCTTCCTTTGGAAGAGCAGGCGCACGAGCTTGATACTGAAATTGAAGACAAATGGATTGTGTTGTCGGAGCTGTACGAACAACAGGGCACATTGGCGGGCCAGTTGAAAGAATTGGAAAGGACGATCAGGGATCTAGATCGCCAGGCCGAATTTGGGGTGATCGAAGTTATCTCTGGTGCGCTAGAAAGTGCAGAAGAACTTGAAAAACAAGGTGGGATCGGCAGTTTTGACAGCTTCCTACCTCAAATAGGTGGTGGTGAACCTGAAGAAGGTGGTGGTCAATAGGGTTCTATCAGAACTCAGCGCTGACCTCGGCAACTATCTTCCAACCGACGTATCCCATGAAGAAGGTGGCTACGAGGTCGGGGTCTGCGTGTTCGCCCCGGGTTCTGCGGAGTTGGCGATTCGGGCCTCGCTCGATGCGATAAGCGAAGTTAGCTCGTAATTCCCAATCTCATCGGCTAGTCACCGATTGGATCCGGATTGGTAGCGTTCAGCCGAGTTTGGTGGGCCCTGTGGGGATCGAACCCACGACCTGCGGATTAAAAGGCAGCCAGCGGGTGGTTACTCGTGAACCACAGTGGCCGTCGTCAGTCGCTCAATTGCCTTCCAGTCGTATTCGACGCCATAGCCTGGGCCATCGGGAACACCGACGTTGCCATCCGCATCAACGGCATCGAGTCCGTCGGCATAGTTTGCATAGATCTCGTTGGTCATCTGCAAACATTCGACATCCGGGTGAACCCAGACCATCTCATAGTAATTGCTGTTGCCGATTGCGGACATCGTGTGACGTTGGGCGGGACCGCAGCCGTGGATTTCGACATCGACTCCGAGCGCTTCGGCAGCTCCAGCAAGTTTCATCGTTCCGGTCACCCCGTTTGCCGGAATGCCGCCTCGTATAAAGTCGGTGGCGTTGGCGAGAAGAAGATTCACTTTTTGCTGAATGCTGTGTACCTTCTCACCCTGGAGCAACGGCGTCTTTATGTACCATCGCAACTTGCGGTGTCCATATTCGGTTGCTCCACCGTCGAAGTATGGATCTTCGTACCAGAAGAAACCGGCCTCATCGCAGGCGTAGCCGACTTTTAGGGCATCGGCGAAAGTGCGGTAAAAACAGAACGAGTCGAGCATAAGGTCCATCGAATCGCCGACTCTCTGTCCCAGAGCCAGAATAGCGTCGATATGGTCTTGTAGTTCTGGCCGCGGGTAGGGGTGAATCTTGAAGCCCTTGTACCCGATTTCTTTGCATTGCTCGGCAAAGTCAGCGTAGGACTCAGGCGTCGAAAGACCGCCCGTGACTCCTCCATTCATAGTGCTCGCGTATGCCGGGAGTTTCTTGCGAAAGCCACCCAGCAACTCCGAGACTGACGCATTATGAAACTTACCGCCGATGTCCCAGAGAATCGTATCGACCGCTCCCAGCAAGTTCATCGGGTACCGGGCGTACTCAGCGTAGAAAAAACCACGCTCCAGAGCACTGTGCCCCAACATCAACTCCGCTGCCCGGGAAATGTCCGCAGCCAATGGATACTCGCCAACAATCCCCTTATCTGTGAACACTCGCGTCATGTAGAACGACTGCTCCATCTCGGCACCCGGCAAGTAAGTGGGCGTTCCGCTACCAGGCTCGCGGCCGATGTCTTTGATGATCCTAGAACACTGCTGTACTTCGACTTTAGTGATTATGGGGGCGTCGGTCACGAGATTTCTCCTAACGATGGACGTGATGGGTCGCGGCCGATATTACAGGGTGAAAAGGCAACTATCGTCGACTGAGGTGAGAAATGACCAGCATGTTGCAATCAATTCGTCGAGGACACGTTCATCGAGCGGTTGACGCTCCAGATTGAGACGAGTTTGGTGGGCCCTGTGGGGATCGAACCCGCGACCTACGGATTTAATAGTCCGGTGTTCACAGGGTCTTCAGAGGCTTCGTAAGATGTGATGGGCGTCTAGAACAACTGTCTTAAACCCAATGGTGTGGAGTGCCGTTTCTTATTCGACAACCTCATGAGATCGGCCACGGTGATAAATGCCCGTTCGCGGGCCTCATCAATTAGTGAAATCGGATTCTCAATATGGTGTTTTTGAATTTGTGGGATCGCACCTGACCTGCCCTCGGTCGCCAGGTGTGAATTCGTTCTCGCCCCTGGCTGCGCGACCCTGCCACCTACCCTCGGCCAAGCACCTCGTGCATGGCGAGATGCCGGTTGCGGGTGTGTGGCCGGACCTCGCTGCTCCACCTTCCTTTGTCCACCGCGTTAGCCCAACCTTGGCTGTTGATGACGTCAGGTTTCTCAAGTTCGTAGTACGCGATATAGCTCGGTTCGTCGCCACCGACTGCCACCGTCTCGCCACCAACTATCAGGTTGGCCGGCACTTTTTTGCTTCGACTCACCGATACGACACCATCCACCTTAAGCAGATTGGGGATGTGCTCGGTAGCGTAGATCTCGTTGAACAGCTCTTCCGTGTCTGGATCGACGTCCATCGCGACCACAAAAACATAACTCGTTTCTAGCAGCATAAAAACCCTCCGTCGCACCGATGGCGCTCGGCTGAGACATTCTGCTCTCACTGTCGTAATCTTGCCGGGTTCGAGTGTAACGAAAGCGATTGGACCGGGGCGAAGGAAACACGACTTGACCCACCCATCACGATTGCCCGTCGAATTCCCCAGTGATGAATGGCTGCTTGACGGCGACCTCGAATCGCTCGGAGTCGACCCCGGCAAGTGGGAGTCGTTCAAGTCCAGCTTGAACATCCGAGGAGCCAGCTGGGAAGGCGAAGACCACACCGGGAATCAATGGGGAGTGGTAGTAACCCGGCGGGGCCGTGTCATCGGCAGTTGGGGGGACCCTGAATACAGGTTCCAGACGGCGTCGGTCGGCAAAGCCTTCACCTGGGCGGCCTTCGGCCTGGCCCACGAAGCCGGCATGGTCGATCCAGACGACCCGGTGAACACGACATGGACGGGCGAGGGCGAGCTGTCACATGAGCACAAGTTTCTCGATCGCGGACATCACACCGAACTGACCTGGCGACACCTGCTCGGGAGCAAGTCGACCTATGGCCACGACGGCGGGTTTCCGGTCACCAACGGTTACTACTGGAGGAAGCGCTCGTCGGCGCAAATGAGCTCTCAGAAGTCATTCAAGGCCCCCGATTGGGCTGAGTGGACCGGCGATCCGTTTTTTGACAACTACTCCCATGCAAAACCGGGGACGGAAAGGATCTACAGCAGCGGCGGAATCTGGCGCCTCTCCCAGGCTCTGACTGTGCTGTGGCAGCAGGACCTGAAGCAGGTGCTGGATGACGGGCTGATGAGCAAGATCGGGATACCGCCAGATCGCTGGGACTGGTTTCCCGGCAAGGCAGTCCACGACGATCCCAACTGGTATCCGAACATGCCCGGCTACGGCGACTTCATCGATCCGCCTTATGAGATTGCGGGCCGGATTATCAGGGGCGGTGGCGGCTGGGTCGTGATCAGCGCGGCCGATTTGGCCCGCTTCGGACTGCTGGTAGCGACCGAGGGCAAGTGGGACGGCGAGCAGGTCATCGGAAACGACTGGCTGCGAGGTCACGGCGGTGGGAACGGCAGCCTGATGAACGGCGATCCAGAAACGCTGACTTCGATCGGAGTCGTGACAGCCGAAGGCTTCGAATGGCCGCTGCCAGGCGAGGTTTTTGACGAACGGTAGACCGCAATTATTGTCATCCTGAACTTGCTTGTTCTGAGCAAAGGCGAACGGGATTCAGGATGACAACATGGGTGGCCTAGCGCACAACAGGCAGCGTGATGTGCGACGGCGTTGCCGAATCGTGAAATACCGTCTGGTGCGCTGCCCGGAGTTCTGTGTCCATGCCCTGGGTGTGGCCGGTGTTGGGGTTTCGGTCGTACATGGGGAAGCTGCTGCTGGTGATGTGGACGGCGATTCTGTGTCCTGCCAGGAAGACGTTGCTGGTGGGCAGGAGTTCGATCTCGTAAGGGAATATTTCGCCGGGTTCGAGTAGCTCCGGCGGGTCGTAGATCGACTTCCTGAACCGCGTCCTGATGATCCCCTCGGTCAGGTTGTAAGCAGTGCCATCGGGCTCGACATCGATGAGCCTGACAATGAAGTCGGTGTCAGGTGCAGAAGTCGAAGCATAGACCGTCGCGCTGATCGGTCCTGTTACTTCGGTGTCCTCAGCCAGCTCAGGAGTTTCAAATACCAGCACGTCTTCCCGGTCCCAGTTTGCACGGTGGTCCAGCGCCCCGACCCGGATGATTTCAGGATGGTCCTGGGGCCCTGAGTGATTCCCGCCGAGCGTCGGAACCGGGTTTTCGGGGTCATACGTGTAGTGATTTGGCGGCTCGTCGGCCGGTGGCTCGATGCTCAACGAACCGTGTCGTGGTCCATCACTATGAAAGTAGTACTCGGTGAGCACGGTGTTGTCTGGCGGCCAGGTATCGGTAGTACGCCATTCGTTGACACCCATGGTGAAAACGGTGATCGGAGGCTCGTCGGCCACGCCGTTGTCTTCGCCTTTCACCACGTAATCGAGCCACCTGATCGCTATCTCGATCTGCGACTGAAACGCGTGATCGCCGAACGGCCGGTCGCCGACAACATCGCCCATGTGATCGGTGGGCCCAACGTGCATGCGCAACTCAGCGACCTTGCCCGCGTCGCTGATCTTCCCGAAGGCCCTGAACAGCGCCGCAGGATAGTTGTCGTACCAGCCGGCGTGGAAATAGGTCGGTACTTCGATTTGATCGATTTTTTCGTGCGTCGAGATGTCCGACCAGTAGGGTCCGTATTCCGAGTGACTTACATACTCCTGCCACAGGTTATTCGGCTTGCCGACCACCGAGGTGTCGAGCGTGATGAGCGGCACGTGGCGGTAGAACGTGTCCCAGCCGCCATATTCGTCGACCTTGTGGGTCATGTCAGCAGCAATTTTCGTGCGGTAGATTCGGCGTGCAACGTGCGACAGCTGAAGGGCTCCGTGATCCCAGTAGCCCCGTTCCCAGATGGACGGATTGATGACCTGCGGGACTATCGCCCTGAGGTTTGGATGGTGCTCGGGAGCCGTGAGAATCTGGGTGGCACCCATGAACGATCGCCCGTACGTCGCAATGTCGCCGTTACACCACGGCTGCCCGGCGATCCAGTCCATGCAGTCGTAGCCATCGACGTCGTCGGTGCGGAACATTCCGCCCTCGAGATTTCCCCTGCACTGCTGACCAACGTAAACGTAACCCGACTCTACGAATCGCTCGGCATGCCAGTCAATTCCCGGGTCGTAGCCGCGCTCCAAAACGACCGGGAACGGTCCGTGGCCCAGCGGGGTCCAAACCCGCGTGTCGAGATCAACGCCGTCGCGCATTTCGATGGAAATTGAGTTCGGGCTGCGTGACTCGGGCATGCCGCGTGCCATCTTAATTTTTTAGGATATCTGGATTGGAATCGACCGCAGCATCATACAACTGCTGATTCAACAAACTTGACCGCGATAATGTTTGAGGTCGCAGTTGGTATTCAAGGCCGTTAGCCGGACGATGGACCTGTTGACACCTACTGCTTAGGCCCCCTCAACAATCACCGGGATGAGCGTCCCATACACACCTGTAGCTTCAGTTCCATTTCGATTAACAGCGGGCAAACGCACTCCAAATGCGGCGACCATCGTCGGTCACACGACAACTGATCATCCGAAATTCAACGCCCTGACTGGTTCGAGCAGTGTCAGCAGATGACCTGATGAACCAACAGCATCTGTTTCGTAACTGACATGGCCGAAGCGCCAAGCTCCCTCCATCAAGATCTCGAGCGAAAGCGGCCGAAACAGCGAGTGTAAATAATTAATGACGGTAGACGTTCGGCGCTCATATCAGGTTGATCGGCCATTGATGCCCTTGGGCGGTTGACAGGTCAAGTGGGGATCGAACCCACGACCTGCGGATTAAAAGACTGCGTACATCCTTAAGCCG
>CAJXWH010000101.1 GCA_913062915.1 uncultured Acidiferrobacteraceae bacterium
TGATGTATTGGAAGCCGAGGTCGATCGGTTGGCCCAGGAAGTGTCATCGCGCGGTGGAGCAAAAGTCTCGGTCGAGCCGGCACGGGACCGCATTGCTCCGGTCGAGATGGATCGAACCCTGCGCAAGCACCTCGGCGCGGCGGCCGAACGATCTGCGCCGGGCCAATGGATCGAGATGCCGAGTGGCGCGTATCACGATTCGGGAGTGATCTCGGAAGTTTTGCCCACAGCCATGTTGTTCATTCCATCGATCGGCGGCATCAGCCATGATTTCGCCGAAGACAGTCACGATGACGACATTGTGCTGGGTTGTCAGGTGCTGGCCGATGCGACGGCTGCGATTCTGAGCGGTTAAACGCGGTTTCAGTTAAGAGGGGGGAAGCGCCGACCTAAGAAGTCTTCGATCTGCACCGGTTCGATGGCCGCAGCCGATCCGATAGCCTCGCTCTACGTTTTGCTGGGGTCTCGAACGATCGCGACGATGTTGCCTACGTGCTGCTTGGCGAGGAAGGCCTCCTGCGCCGCCGCTAAATCACGGAGTGGATAGGTTGCAGCCAGTATCGGTGAAACTTCGCCCCGTTCGATATAGCCGACCAGCCGGGTGAAGAGCCCCGGCGGAATGACGGTCGCGCCGGTGAAGGTCAGGTCGTTGAGATAAAAGGTGCGCAAATCGAATTCGACCACTGGCCCGGCAATGGCACCGGCGCAGGTATAGCGCCCGCCCGCGCGCAACACATCAATCAACTGCGGCCAGAGCGGCCCTCCAACGACATCGGCCACCACATCAACCGAACGACGGCCGATTGCTTGATCAATCGCTGCCGGAAGATTGTGTGGCTCCCGCGGCAAAATGGCATCGGCTCCAATGGCCCGAAGTTGATTTGCCTTGGATTTGTTGCAAAGTGCGACGGGGATTGCCCGGCGGCGGCGGACGAGTTGCAAGAGCGCCGTACCGACCCCACCCGACGCACCTGTGACGAGCACCACATCGCCTTGCGCCACCACCGCTCGTTCCAGCATGTTTTCAGCGGTCGCCCAGGACGTGGCAAAGGTCGCGAGTTCGGCATCGCTCAACGGGCTTTCGATCGAGTGCACATTGCGCGCATCGACGGTAGTGTACTCGGCATAGCCACCATCACACTCGGAGCCGAAATACCGACACTTTTCAATATTGTCGGGATCGCTCCAGTCCCGAATCCAGGTTTCGATCAGCACCCGCTGGCCGAGGAGTTCGCGGGGGGCTCCTGTTCCGAGGCCCACCACGCGCCCGCACACATCAGCCCCCTGGATTCTCGGAAATTGCACCGAACCACCCCAGCCCCCATCATCTCCGGTCGCGATGAAGCCTTGGGTACCACCAGCCACCGTAGTTCCTTCGCGGACGCTCTTGGCGTACCAGCCAGAGCGTGTATTGATGTCGGTATTGTTGAGTCCACAGGCGCCAACCTCGACTAGAACTTCTCCGGGGGCTGCGACCGGCGTTGGCCAGTCTTCGCGGTATTCGAGCTGCTCGATACCGCCATGACTGCGGGTAACCACTGCCCGCATGCTAGTGGGTACCTCAAGCTGTTTCATCGATATCATTTTCTTATTTCCAGATTATCCCGGGCAGGTCGGGTAGGGAACTGTGTATTTTAGACTTCAGCTTCAACCAGACTCGGTGGCGCCTACCACGGACATTCCAGAATTCGTCCCGAGTAGTGAATCGGGTTACGGCGGAACCATAATTCCTGCAGAATCGACTTCTTTCTTTGCCATCTCATTGGAGAGACCATTATGGATCAAGCACGTTTTGAACAGGGGCTCGCAGTGCGTAAGGATGTCCTCGGCGCGGAGTACGTCGACCAGGCAATTGCCAACGCCGGCGAATTCTCGCGGGACTTCCAGGAACTTTTGACCGAATACTGTTGGGGAGCGATCTGGGGTGATGAGACTCTGGCGCGCAAGACCCGCAGCATGATCAACGTCGCTATGATTGCAGCCTTGAACCGCATGCACGAATGGGAACTTCACTTTCGCGGTGCGATCAAAAACGGCGTGAGTCGTGACGAGCTAAAAGCGATTCTGAGCCAGATTGCAATTTATTGCGGCGTTCCGGTGGCAGTCGAATGCCACCGGATAGCGAAACGGGTATTCGAGGAACTCGACCAAAGTTGATGGAAGGTAAAAACGGAGATCGACCTTGAAAAGACACCAGCGTACTCATTTTGTTTTTCTGAATCTGGGTCATTTCATTGATCATCTTTTGATGCTGGTTTTTGCTACGGCGGCAGCGCTGACTTTGGCCCGGGAATGGGGCATGTCGTACGCTGAGTTGATCCCATACGCGACTCCAGGTTTTGTCGCCTTCGGGCTCTTTTCTTTGCCCGCCGGTTGGCTGGCTGACAAATGGAGTCGTGAAGGCATGATGCTGGTGTTTTTTTTCGGCATTGGGATGTCCGCGATCGCAACCGCACTGGCGCAGTCGCCCCTTCAGATGGCCTTCGGACTGTTTGCGATCGGGGTGTTCGGTGCGATCTACCATCCCGTCGGTATCCCCCTGGTGATTCAGGGATATATGAAGACCGGCCTGCGAATCGCAGTGAACGGCGTTTTCGGGAATCTCGGTGTGGCTGTGGCCGCTTTGTTGACGGGGTACTTAGTGGATCAAAGTGGCTGGCGCTCGGCATTCATCTGGCCGGGCCTGGTTACGATTGTCATTGGAGCGGGATATGCAATTCTCGTCGGGCGCGGGCGCTCTGAAGGGGCGTCGACCGACGCGGGTGGGGCATCGCCCGAAAACGCGACCGCAGGTGAGATGCAACTGGGTCGTCACCTGCTTATTCGAGTTTTTGCCATCGTATTTTTCTCTACAGCCATCGGCAGTCTGGTGTTCCAGAGCACGACCTTTACCTTGCCAAAGATTTTCGAGGAAAGACTCGGTGATCTGGCAGTCTCTGCAACCTTGATCGGCTGGTATGCCTTTGTCGTATTTGCCATCGCCTCTATGGGACAACTTGTGGTGGGATACCTGGTAGATCGTTTCTCGATCAAGACGGTATTCGTTGCGGTTGCCATTTTTCAGGTGATATTTTTCCTGGCAATGATAGGACGGGTGGGGAATGTTGCGCTGCTGGTTGCCATTGCCTTCATGTTGGTGGTGTTCGGGCAGATTCCCATCAACGACGTGCTCGTAGGGCGGATTACGAAGAGTGAATGGCGAAGCCGGGCATACGGCCTTCGATACGTGATTGGTTTTACGGTCATGGCGTCGGCTGTGCCGATGGTTGCCTGGATCTATGCGCGCTGGAGTTCCGACGCGCTCTTCATAGTGCTCGCAGCAGCGGGCGCAGGCATACTGATCGCTGTCGTGATGCTCCCGCGACAACTGGCCGCTAAAGCTTAAGGCGGAGTCGTGCATCGAACGGTATCCAAAAAACCAGGTGAAGAATTGTGGCCTGGGGGGCTTTTGAGTTTCGGCGGGTCGTGTGACATCAGTTATATTGGCGCATGATCGTGTGCGGATTATCCTGTCAGACAATATGGTGAATTTATCGATTTCTGCTCAGCTAGTGGCAACGCTTAAAGCGGCTGGCGTGGATTTTTTTGTCTCGGTGCCGTGCAAGCTACTGGCCGGCCAGATTCGATTGCTCGAACAGGACACCGATGTTTGTTACTTACCGGTGACCCGGGAGGAGGAAGGGTTTGGGATTTGTGCCGGTGCCAGTCTCGGCGGTCGGATGCCTTGTATTTTGATGCAGGACTCAGGTCTTGGAAATTCGATTAACGCCTTGAAATCGCTGATCCAGTTCTTCCAGATCCCCGTGGTGATGCTGATGAGTTACCGGGGCTCACCGGGTGAACCGGTCCCGGCCCAGGTTCCGATGGGACTGCTGGCGCCGGAACTTCTGAAGTTGATGCAAATCCCAGTGCTTAACTGTCATCAGCCAGGCGACCTGGGTGACATCGGGTCACTCGTCGAGCATGCCCGTATCGCCCAGTCACCCGTCGCCATTTTCATTGACTTCCAACTGATGGAAGGAGACGCATGAATCGCTACGAGCTGATCGAGACCCTGGTGCCAGTGCTCAAGGACACTCTGGTGGTCTGCAACATCGGTATCCCATCCCAGGAGCTCTTTTCGATTTGTGATCGTGAAAATCACTTTTACATGCTGGGCAGCATGGGGTTGTGCTCGTCAATCGGCCTGGGTCTTGCATTGACAACGAATAAAAGTGTTGTGGCCTTGGAGGGAGATGGCGCTCTCCTGATGAATCTTGGCACCTTAGCGACCATCGGCAACCGGGCCCCTGACAATCTGATCCTTTTGGTTATCGACAATGGCAGTTACGGGTCGACCGGAGACCAGGCGACCTATACCAATGAGGCGACTTCCCTGGCGGCCATGGCCCGTGGTGGTGGGTGTCAGAGCGTGATCGAGTGCCCGGGCGACGAGACGGCCAGAGTGCTGGCCAACGCGCTAGACGCCAAGCAGCCGAGTGTGATCATCTCGAAGGTGGTGCCTGGCAACCGGCCTTTGCCGGTGGTGCCGCTTCACCCCATTGTGTTGCGGGAACGTTTTAAAGAAACCATTCAAACGTGAATCGATGCCGCAGCAGTACGGTGTCGCGGTGCCAGATGCTTTAGAGGGGAGACGCATCATGACGGAAGATCTCTGGCGATTGAGCGCGGTCGAGATTGCTGCTGGCATTCGCTCGCAGCAGTTTTCCTCGGAAAGCGTGATGGCATCGGTAACGGAGAGAATTCACGAGCGCAATCGTGATCTTAATGCCATTGTCTACGACTATTCCGAACAAGCCATGCGCCAGGCGCGGGGTGCCGATCGGGCACTGGGCGCCGGTGAAGGGATCGGGCCGCTCCATGGGGTGCCGGTGACGATCAAGTCGAACATCGATGTGGCCGGTACACCGACGCCGAACGGGCTGCCCGCGTTTCAAAATCACATCGCACCAGAGGATTCTCCGGTGGTGCGAAACCTCAAGAATGCCGGGGCCATCATCGTCGGCCGCACCAATACGCCGGAATTGTCGATGCGCCTTAACACAGACAACCCGTTACACGGTCGGACCCGGAACCCGTGGCATGAAGAAGCAAGCCCGGGTGGGTCGTCCGGCGGTGCCGGGGTCTCGGCTGCCGCTGGGTTCGGTCCCATTCATCACGGCAACGACATCGGCGGCTCGCTGCGATGCCCCGCTTCCAATTGCGGGGTGGCTACGGTCAAGCCGACTTTCGGTCGCGTGCCGGCGTATCTGCCGTCAGCGCCTGCCGAGCGCGGCATGCTAACGCAGCTGATGTCGGTTCAGGGTGCGATCTGTCGAGAGGTACGGGACGTACGCCTGGCCACTGCCGTTATGGCCCAGGGCGACCCGCGAGACCCTTGGTGGATGCCCGTGCCGTTTGATGGCTGGCCGGCAGAAAAACCCGTTGCCGTAGCGGTCACGAAGGCCTCGCACGGGTATCCGGTGCATGCCGAGATTGTTGCCAGCGTTGACCGCGCAGCCGGTTATTTGAGTGACGCGGGTTTTGCTGTCGAGGAAGTGACCACGCCGCCTGTTCGTGAAGCTGCACAGTGCTGGTTTGATGTGCTCGGCAGTGAGCTGGATACGTTCCTCGGGCCACTGGCTCGAGAGCACGGCAGCGAAACCATCCAGAATATTTTCAACTGGTATTACCAGATGGGGGATGTCGCCGATGCTGAGAATTACCGGATCGGTATCAAGGAGCGAACCGTACTGACGCGCGAGTGGAACCTTTTTCTCGAGAAGTATCCGTTGGTGCTGACACCCTATTTTATGCGCCCGGTCTATGCCTGGGATTACGATGCCCAGGGAATCGATCAGGTCCGTGATCTGTGGGAGAGCGCTATGTACAGCATCAGCATCAATTACCTCAGCTTGCCTGCCGGCGTGGTACCCATCGGGTGCATCGAACAACTCCCCACGGGGGTGCAGATCGTCGGTCGCCGGTTTCGTGAAGATCTGATTCTGGATGCGATGGAAGCCATCGAGGCGCGAGTCGGCATACTGGCGCACGATTTGTGGGCGCGGGAAGAAGCGATCTTGAGCTGACAACGGCAAGCGGGTAACCGCCTACGACTTTTTCTAGGTGACGGCGGGATCCCGCGGCGCCGGAATTCCTCAACCGCCGGACTGGTTGTGGAGCTCGTCTCAGTAGCGGGACTCCCCCTCAATGGATTGTTCGATGAGATGCCGGTACACCGACTCGATCATAGCCGGGTCAAGCCCGGTTTGCTCCGCCAGAGTGCGAACCCGATAGATGATCGCCTCGATACGGGCGGGGAATCGAACGGCCCCTCCCCGTGTTTTTGAATCTTGCAGCCTGAAAGACATAATCGGTGCGCTCTGCCAACAGATTGACGAACAGGGTATCGTGTCGATCAATCTGATGACGAACTTCTTGCACCGTATTGCAATGAATCGCTTGGGGCATGACCGGTGGTTCCAGAATCGATTGAAAGAAATGAAGTTTTTCCGCTAGCGCGGCAACGTGCGAGGTAGGATCAGCGACACGAGTTCGCCGCTGCCTTGATCGAGGTCTACCCACGCGGTCTTCAAAGCAATTACGGCCAGCGCCGCGGTCGGCATCGGTCGGTCGGCAGCGGGGTGGGTGGAGTCAGGACACAGGCAGATGAGAAGATCAGAAAACGCCGGGTTGTGGCCCACCATCAGAAGTCGCGTTGTTGCAGAATTCGTTTCCCTTAACACCGTCATGAGAAGACTATGGTCCGCCTCATAGATTCGTTTATCGTGGTCGACCGTTCGCGAGTCCACCCCGATTTGCTGGCACACATGTTCAACGGTCTGCTTCGCTCGTTTCGCGGGCGAGCAGATAACTCGGTCAGGTAGCCAGTCATGTTCCTGGATCCAGCGCCCGATCGTGGGCGCGTCTTTGTTGCCGCGATCTGCCAGGGGCCGCTCAAAATCGTTTCCCGCACTGGTCGGCCAGTCTGATTTGGCATGGCGCATGAGAAGCAGTGTTCGTTGCATTCGCTGTCTTTAATTCGGTCTAGTGAGGTTACCCGAACGGTTGCCGGACAATGGTCTTCCATTTTTCCGGCGCGGTTTTTCTCATATCGCTCAGATAAATCTCGTGATGTTTGCCTTTTTCCGTACCACCCTCCTGGTCAATCCGTTCATGTACCGCAGCAATGGTTACGGCTTCTTCTTCAAAAGAACCAATGTGCAATCGTTGCGCACAACGGCCTTCCACATAGGACTCTAATCGCACCTTGTTGAGCGCAACTGGGTTCTTCTTGGTGCCCACCTTTGCCATCGCCTGGTCGTACATGCGTCGGGTAATGAACTCGGGTTGTCGAATCATGGCTGTCCAGCGCCACTCCTGTCGCCGGTTCTGCGTAAAGGCCGACATGTCGTCGGCCCACCATAAG
>CAJXWH010000102.1 GCA_913062915.1 uncultured Acidiferrobacteraceae bacterium
TGACGGGGCAGCAGTTGGCGGCAATTAACCAGGCGATCGCGGCGGGCAATGTGGTGCATGCAGATGGCAGCGCAGTTAACAACCCGCTAGAAGAAGGACTGGTGACCGAAAATCGGAATCGGGTTTACCGTATCGAGCAGGACATACCCGTCATGCTCGAAGACGAAAGCATCTTGACTGATCAAGTCGAAGAATTTTGAACTGATTTTTTCAGCTGGCGACTGACAGCAGCCGAACGTGCGATCAGGCTGCCCTTGTTGCAACGCATCGTCAACTGAATGGCTTATTCTCGCGGTAGTAATCCATAAGGATGCGGGCAACCTCCGGCCTAGCAAACTCAACGGGGAGCGTCTCCCCGGCGGCCAGCATCTCCCGGACCCGGGTACCCGAAAGCAGCACGAAGTCATTACTATCGTGGTCGGGTGCGTCCCGCATCATCACAACCCGCTGCAGCTTTTTTGAATAGGCGGTGTGATCCGCACGAAAGATCTGAATGGCCAGTGCGCCCGGCGGTACTTCTTCATCGAAAATCGTCTGCGCGTCGAACGGTCTGTAATACGCTCCAACACCCGCGTGATCACGGCCCACGATCAGATGCGTACAACCGGCATTCTGTCGGAAAATTGCGTGCAGCACGGCCTCTCTTGGGCCTGCATAGAGCATGTCGAAGCCGTAGCCTGCCGTCATTACGCTATTTTTCGGAAAATAAACATTGGCCATCTTTCGAATGGCGGCATCTCGTACGTCAGCCGGGATATCTCCCGGCTTTAGTTTGCCCAGCAGCATGTGGATCAGTATGCCATCAGCCGCCAAGGTGTCCCGGGCCATTTTGCATAGCTCTTCGTGGGCTCGATGCATGGGATTTCGCGTCTGAAACGCGACCACGGTTTCCCAGCCATGGCTTTTGATCTGATTACGAATCTGCCCAGCGGTACGGAAGGTGGCGGGAAAATCGGTTTCAAAATAACTGTAGTTCAACACCTGCACGGGTCCCGCCACCACCTGCCGTCCAAGCGCAGTAAACGTAGCGACACCAGGATGCTGCGGATCGGTAGTGCGGTAGACATTCTCTAACACCTGCGCGATCTCTTTATCGGTCAAAAGTTCTACCGACTCCACTTCCTGGACAGCCAGCACTGGCATACCCTCGACGTTGGGATCGCACAGCGCAACACGAGTCCCTGGCTGCACCTGTTCCTCTGCAGACGTGAGATTGAGAATAGGGATCGGCCAAAACAACCCGGATCGGGTGTGCAGATTCTGGGCCACGGACAGGGCATCTGCCTTATCCATGAATCCAGATAAAGGATTGAAATAACCACCTCCCAGCATCACGGCATTGGCAGCAGCAGGCGAGTTCAGCAGCAATGTCGGGAGCGTCTGAGCTTCTTCCCGTAATGCCGTGCGGGCATCTGCGTCGTCTACGTACAGACCATTGAGAGCGCTAGAGCTATGCGGCTGGATCATTAACTGCTAAAGCGTCGATCTCGATCCATGTACACGAGGAGAATTACGTACAGTCGATCGCGTCAGGTGCCCGAGGTTCTGGCTTGCAACGCAGAGCGACGGGTGGTAACTGCTTGCGCAAGCTGCTCGAGCAGCCCGACACTTTCCTCCCAGCCGATGCAAGCGTCGGTAATACTTTGACCATATTCGAGTGACCGACCCGGCACAATATCCTGGCGTCCACCGACCAGGTGACTCTCCACCATGACACCAATGATGTGATGACCCCCGTTTGCAACTTGCTGACATACATCGGTGCATACCTCTAGCTGCCGATCTGGCTGCTTGCGACTGTTGGCATGACTAAAGTCGATCATAACCGCCGGCAATGCGCCGGCATGATGCAGCGCTGTCGAAGCACGGTGAACACTGTCCTCATCGTAATTGGTTTCGATACCACCGCGCAGGATGATATGGCAATCGTCATTTCCGCTGGTCGAAAAAATCGCGGAGTGCCCCGCTTTCGTGAGTGTAAGAAAGTGGTGGGGGTGATTCGCAGCACTGATGGCATCGACTGCGATTCGAAGATTGCCATCAGTCCCGTTTTTGAAACCAACCGGACAAGACAAGCCGGACGCCATTTCCCGGTGTAATTGGCTTTCGGTAGTTCGCGCACCAATCGCGCCCCAGCTGATGAGGTCAGCTATGTACTGGGGGGTCATGAGATCCAGATACTCGGTACCCGCGGGCATTCCGAGATCATTCAGATCGAGAAGCAGTTTTCGGGCAATCCGCAATCCATTGCCGATATCGTATGAACCATCCAGATTCGGGTCGTTGATCAACCCCTTCCAGCCAACGGTGGTACGGGGTTTCTCAAAATAGACCCGCATGACCAACAGAAGATTCGCGCGGTGCGCCTGGCGACTGGGTAACAGTCGATTCGCGTACTCCAGTGCAGCTTTCGGATCGTGGATCGAACACGGTCCGATAATGACCAGCAACCGATCATCATGGCCGTGCAGAACATTGTGGATTTCCTGTCGCGTCCGTACCGTCAGGTTCGCGGCACGATCAGTGGCCGGATATTCCGCACAAACGGTATTGGGGTTAGGAACCTCACGAATTCGGGTAATACGAAGATCGTCGGTTTTGGGTTGATTCACTGCGCGATGATCCTATGAGCTTGGATACTCGATCTTCTGACCGCCCCCCGGGGGAAATGGGGCGCCGCAGTATAACCGAGAAACGACGAAGCAGATCCGCAGATTGGGCTTAGATCCGGGGGGGGCGGGTAGGTTCTGCCTGCCGTCCCCCTTCGGCCACCCGCTCGATCTATCAAGTGGGTGGGCAAAGACCGCCGATTCGCCGTGGCCCGAAAAGGACCGTTCGAGGTCAATCCTCTTCAGGTTGCTGGAAAGCCGCTGCCAATCGCTTTTGCACGTCACCCGGTGCAGGTTCGTACGATCGAAACTCGATGTTGTAGGTCCCTTCGCCACCAGTCATCGATTTCAATCGCGATTGGTAGTCATCAATCTCGGCCAGGGGTACCTGGCCGGTGATAGAGATCATCGAACCCGACAGTGCGTCCGTATTCCCGACCCGGCCGCGTCGCGAAGACAAGTCGCCTGCAATATCTCCCATGCAACTGCTCGGCGCCGAGATTTCGATATCCACGACGGGTTCCAGTACAACCGGCTTTGCTTTTGCTACCGCATCCAGAAACGCTTTACGACCTGCCATGACAAATGCAATTTCTTTAGAATCTACAGCGTGGTGCTTGCCGTCATACACTGCGACCCGAAGATCCTGCATCGGAAAACCCGCAAATGAACCCCTTTCGAGCAAATGACGGACACCTTTTTCTACCGCCGGAATGAATTGCGAAGGGATAACACCGCCAACCACTTCGTTGACAAACTCAAAACCGGTGCCCCTCTTCAACGGTTCAACTCGGAGATAGACCTCCCCAAACTGACCCGCCCCACCGGTTTGTTTCTTGTGGCGGCAATGACCTTCGGCTTTGCTGGTGATCGTCTCACGGTATGGTATGGTCGGTTTCCCGGTCTCGACTTCAAGTTTGTACTGCTCCTTCATACGTTCAATTGCGATTCTTAGGTGCAGATCACCCATCCCACGAAGTATGGTCTCGTTAGCGCTCGGATTCCGTTCAAGCCGAAGACAGGGATCGGACTCAGTCAGTCGGCCCAGCACTTCAGCGACCTTTTGCTCGTCACCCCGGGTCTTTGGCGCCACGGAGATTCCGACCATCGGCGTCGGCAATGGCAGCGCTTTGAGGTGAATCTGGTCTTGATCGTGGGAGTCGTGAAGTACCGAGTCATACTGAACCCCCTCGACTTTTGTCAGCATCATGATATCCCCGGGTACCGCCCTAGACCGTTCGCGCATTTCCTTACCAAACGGACTTGATAGGTTGCTGACCTTAATTGGCTTACGTGCATCGCCTACGAACAGTTGACTGTCTTTTTGTATCGTCCCCTGATGGACGCGAAGCATCACCTGGCGACCCACAAACGAATCGAAATCAACATCAAATACATGGGCAAGTACATGTCCGGCGGTGCTGGCCGATACCTGGATAGGCTGCTCTTCTTCGCCGTGCCCATTGATGAAACACGGCGGATTACCCTCGGATGGGTTCGGCAGCAGTTTGCCGATGATATCGAGTAGTTCTGAAATACCTACCCCTGCACTCGCAGAGGTAAAACATACGGGAATCAAGTGGCCCTCGCGCAGCGCCTTCTCGAATGGATCATGCAGTTGTTCCGGTGAGATTTCACCATCTTCCAGGTACAGCGACATCAACTCTTCATCGACTTCAACGGTTTGATCCACTATCGCCGTATGTGCTTTCTCAACTGAAGAAAAATCGGACTCCCCGGTCGGGCTGAAAAAACAATCTGCAACAGCAGTGCCGCCGGCAGCCGGCAGGTTAACTGCCA
The DNA here is from genome assembly GCA_913062915.1 of uncultured Acidiferrobacteraceae bacterium. GTDB lineage: Bacteria > Pseudomonadota > Gammaproteobacteria > Arenicellales > UBA868 > CAJXWH01. Next base: position 4,410 of record CAJXWH010000102.1, read on the forward strand.
GACATTCTCGACCAAACACGGTCCGGACCTGTTCGTAGACGGCTTCCAGATCAACCTCTTCGGCATCGATTCGATTGATGATGACCATCCGGCATTGGTTTTGATCACGCGCCCATTCCAGCATACGCCTCGCTGTGCTCTCGATGCCCCGCTGTGCATTGATAACAATTGCCACGGTCTCAACAGCCGGCAATACACTTAATGCAGAACCGATGAAATCCGGGTAACCCGGCGTATCGATGAGATTGACCTGCCAACCGTTGTGATCGAAAGCCGCGAGAGAGGAGGTCAGTGAATGCTGGTGTTTTTTTTCCAGGTCATCAAAATCCGTAACCGTGGTCCCTTTTTCGATGCTTCCCTTGGCGGTGATTGCACCGGCATTATGCGCCAGGGCTTCCGTAAGCAGTGTCTTGCCGGCGCCCGCATGGCCCACAAAGGCCACGTTACGGATCTCCGTAGTTGTATACTCGGTCATGAATTCTCCTTTGTTCGGTACTTCGTCCGAGCAACTCGGTTATTCGAGAGGGGAACCAGGATTCCCCGGCGAACTGAGTGCTCGTTCACCACCCCTTCGATAGCATGAAATCCAATTGGAATCAACTGTGGGCTCGCACGAAGTGATCTTGCACAGCCCGCGTGCCGCATCATTTTGGCCGTGGCATCCGCAACACAGCATTCGAAGACTCAGTTAGGTTATACCTCAGCAGTCTGCAGTGACGACGCCCCGTAACTGATTGATTTTCAGCCATGGTCGATCCCGATACGCCAACCACCAGTTTTATACACCAGATTGTCCGGGCCGACATTGCTGACGGGAAAAATGCGGGCACCGTCGTCACCCGCTTCCCCCCCGAACCAAATGGCTACCTGCACATCGGCCACGCAAAATCAATGTGCCTGAACTTCGGCATTGCCCATGACTTCGGCGGGTCCTGTTTCCTTCGTTTTGACGACACGAATCCGGATAAAGAAAACCGAGAATACGTCCGGGCCATTCAAACCGACGTCCGCTGGCTTGGATTCGATTACACCGGCCACCTGACCCACGCTTCCGATTACTTCGATCAGCTGTACGTGTGGGCAGTAGAACTGATAGACCATGGAAAAGCCTATGTCTGCAGTCTAAGTGCGGAAGAAATCCGGGCCACTCGAGGAACTCTGACTAAACCCGGAGAGTCGAGCCCCTATCGGGACCGAAACGTAACTGAAAATTTGGACCTGTTCGCACGGATGCGCTCAGGAGAGTTTACCGATGGCGCGCACGTATTGCGCGCCAAGATCGACATGGCCGCTCCTAATATCAACCTTCGTGATCCGACGCTGTACCGCATTCGCCACCAGAGCCACCAGCATACCGGTGATCTTTGGTGTATCTACCCGATGTACGACTTCACCCATCCGCTGTCCGATGCCATTGAGGGGGTTACCCATTCTTTATGCACGCTTGAATTTGAAGACCACCGGCCTCTGTACGATTGGATCCTCGAGAATGTCAGCGTGCCCTGCCGGCCACGTCAGATTGAGTTCTCCCGCCTGTCTCTAGACCACACCGTGATGAGTAAGCGGCTGCTAACAACCCTCGTTGACGCGGGCCATGTCAGCGGCTGGGACGATCCACGAATGCCGACGCTTTCCGGTATGCGCCGCCGCGGTTACACCCCAAGCAGCATTCGTACTTTTTGCAATCGAGTTGGCATCACCAAGAAAGACCAGCGGATTGAATTGAGTGCGCTTGAGAATTGTATTCGGGAAGACCTTGAGCGCATTGCGCCGCGCCGCCTCGGCGTTCTGCGCCCCTTAAAGATCGTTGTTGAGAATTATCCTGAGGACCAATCAGAAGAGTTTACGGTCCCGAATCATCCCGGCGATTCGACTATGGGTACACGAACACTGGCGTTTTGTCGGGAAATCTGGATTGACGAGAGCGATTTTATGGAACACCCACCGGCAAAGTTCTTTCGACTTGCGCCAGGACGAGAAGTCCGTCTGCGCTATGCGTATTACATCACCTGCAGCCGCGTCATCAAAGACAACTCCGGCCGGGTGACGGAACTGCGCTGCCACTATGACCCAGACAGCCGGGGCGGCGGCACCGCGGACGGACGTAAAGTCAAAGGCACGCTGCATTGGGTTTCCGCCCGACACGCACTGGATGCCGAGATTCGACTGTACAACCCGCTTTTTAGCGTCGCCGACCCGAGAGCAGAAACGGACTTCGATTTTCATGACTTCCTGAATAACGAATCTCTGGTCACCCTGGGTAAAACAAAAGTTGAAGCGGCCATGGAACAACACTCAACGGGTGAGTGCTTCCAACTAGAGCGACTGGGTTATTTTTGCGTGGACCCCGACTCGGCGACTGACCGGCTTGTTCTGAATCGGACGGTCGCACTTCGTGACTCGCGGCCCAAAACACACACCTAATGAAAAAAAGGCCGGGCGAACCATGGATGTCAGCCAGCCAATATGGCCGCTCGCTGCGCGGCCTGACGGTCAACCTGATCGTTCGAAACATGGCGCGGATGCTGGAATTCCAACGGCTCGTCCTGGAAGCGGAAATCGTATACGAGGATCCCGATTTCGCGGTATTTGAAGGATACGGAGCCCAATGGATGGCCCACGCCGACCATACCTACGATCACAATCCGCTCGAAGCCCTTCTGACCCTGAATCAGCCGCGCGGCGGCCTGGTCGAACTGCGCATCCATGGGTGCGATCCGGATCGTGCCGAGCAACAAGCAAGACAAAGGGGATATCAAGTGGTGCAAGCGGCCGCTGACAAACCCCATGGTTTGCGCGAGGCCTACCTGCGAGACGCGGAGGGGTACCTTTGGGTGCCGGATCGATCCATTGCTACTACAAGCTCCTAAACACCCCGCAAACGGAACACCCCAACCAACCCAAGGCCAGCAAATCCTACCCGGCAGTCGCAACCTGCTTTCTCGCGAGGGTCGCTTGATCGAAATCGA
>CAJXWH010000103.1 GCA_913062915.1 uncultured Acidiferrobacteraceae bacterium
CCGCGCCTTCTTGCGGGACACTGGTGAATTGATACGATCGGAGGTCCAGATTCAAGTCGTCCATTCGAAAAAAGACAGAATCGCCACAGCGGTGGAGTGTACCCGGTACGAGGTTGATGCCCGGGGAGCCAATGAATTTGGCGACAAAAACACTATTTGGGGTATGGTATAAGTCGTAGGGTGTCCCGACCTGGCGGATGCGGCCCTGGTCCATTACGGCGACACGGGTAGCCAACGACATTGCCTCGGTTTGGTCGTGGGTTACGAAAACCATGGTCGTGCCAAGAGTTGCGTGTAGAGAACGCAATTCGCCTCTCATCTCAAGCCGCAGTCGCGCATCCAGATTAGACATCGGCTCATCCATCAAAAACAGGTCAGGATCTCTGACCAGAGAACGCCCGATTGCGACCCGCTGCCTTTGCCCTCCGGACAACTGATGTGGTTTTCGATCGAGGAGATCCTGAATTTTCAAAAGGCGGGATATCCGCTGTAACGCGTCACGTTGTTCGAGCTTTGAAGCGCCACTACATTCCAGTCCAAAGGTGATATTCCTTGCCACCGTCATGGTGGGATAAAGCGCGTAATTCTGAAAAACCATGGCGACATTTCGGTCGGCAGGAGGGAGATCCTGTACGGCTTTTTCCTTGATGAAAATTTCCCCCGAGGTAATGGGTTCGAGTCCAGCAACGCAATGAAGCAGTGTCGATTTTCCGCAGCCACTTGCGCCGAGAAGCACAAGAAACTCTCCCTGCTCAGCATCGATTTCAATGCCGTTGAGCACTGGATTTTGGCCGAATGATTTGCGCAGGTTGTGGATCGAGAGAGACATCGGTCAGCCCTTGACCGAGCCTTGGGCGAGGCCCATCACGAAGAATTTTCCTGCTACAAGAAAAATCAGCAGTGTCGGTAGGGCAGAAATCATGACCGCAGCCATATTCACATTGTGTTCGGCAACGGCATACTGAGTAGAGATGATATTGAGGACCGCTGCCATGATCGGCCGTTTCCCGGTCTCACCAAATGTCAGCGCGAAGATATAGTCGTTATAGATTCCGCCAAACACCAAAATCACAGCGATGATGGTGATCGGTGCGGACATGGGCACAATCACCGAACGGAAGATCTTAAAGACGCCCGCACCATCGACGATCGCGGCTTTAACCAATTCAGCTGGAAGTGAGACATAAAAGTTGCGATAGAGCATTGTAGTCAGTGGCACACCATAGACTGTGTGAATGAGAATCAGTCCGAAGGTGCTGCCAAATATACCGAGCTTCCCCATTGTGACGGCAAGAGGTATGAGAAAGAGTTGTAGTGGAATGAAACTGCCAATGATCAGGGCCCCGAATAGAATATCTGCGCTCCTCGAGCGCCAGAACGACATCAGGTAGCCATTCAGTGCACCAATTACGATGGCAGCCGACATGGCGGGGAAAAGAATCGCCATAGTTTCAAAGAAATAGGGTCTGATTCCTGTGCAGACCAGGCCGGTGCAAGCTGATGACCATGCTTTTTCCCAGCCAGCAGTTGTCCAGACGATGGGCAGTGCAATGATCGAGGAATGGATAATTTCGTCAAGTGACTTGAACGAAGCAACAACCATGACGTAAAGAGGAACCAGGAAATACAGCGCCAGAACAAACAACAGTCCATGAACCAGTGCCGAACGCAGAGAGTACTGGCGTCCGCTTTTCATTGTTTCCGTTTCCGCAGTTCGTAGATCAGATAGGGCAGAACGATGGCCATGATGCTGACCACCATTACGACTGCCGCAGCCGAGCCCTGACCAATATTGCCGCGGACAAAATAGAATTCGTAAGCATAGAGGGCGGGCAGTTCTGACGCGTGTCCTGGGCCACCTTTGGTTAGGGCGACAACGATGTCGAAGCTTCGAACCACATTAAATGCCAGCAGGACAATGGCCGTCATGAGCGTAGATCGCAACTGGGGTAGAACAATAGATGCGTAGACTCGCCACGTAGGGATACGGTCAATTTGGGCAGAACGCCAGAGATCAACATCAATACCCTTCATCCCGGAAAGAAAAAGCACGATCACTAAACCGGTGCTGTGCCAAATAGCAGCACCCCCTAAAGCATAGATCGCGTATTCCGATGAGCCGAGGATGTTGAAAGAAAAACTCTCGAACCCAAGTTCACGAATAAGATGCTGCAGGCCCGTGGTTGGACTTAACACCCATTGCCAGGCAAGTCCGGTGATTACCAGGGACAACGCCAATGGATACAAGTAGATCGTGCGGTAAATGATTGCAGACTTTGGTAATCGATCCAGCATGGCGGCAATAACAATTCCGATGCTCAGGCATCCGAGCAGATAGACGCCACCGTAAATAAACATATTGCCGTAGGTGTTCCACCATCGGGCAGAGGAAAATAACTTTTGGTAATGAAACAGTCCGATCAGTTTTTTGCTCGGCAGAAAACCGGAATCGGTAAAAGAGAGATACGCAGTTGCGGCACCGAATCCCCAGATAAAGTACACCGCCACTAAAACGGTTGGGGTGAGTGCCGCCGCAATCAGCAACTTTTGTTTGAAATGCCCCTTCATCGGCGCATCGAAGAAAAACGGGGTCCGGAAAAAGATTCCCGGACCCCGGTCTACACAGTACGTCCTGAAATTAGTTGCTCTTTACAGCCGCGAGCAGTGCATCACGGCCTTCAGCAGCTGACATGTCGCCATTCCAGAAGGCAGTTACCGTGTCTTTTAGGGCGCTCTTAAGGCCGCTGGAACGAGCATTCCAATGCGTCACAGTCTTGCCGGAATTCATCCGGCTGACTGCTTTTGTCGCACAGCCAGAGAACTTTGCCGGGTCCGCACCTTTAACCGCTGGCAAAGTGCCTTTGGCAGCTGCTGCTTCGATTTGCGTGTCTGGATCAGTGAGAGCCGCCGCAAACAGGCGTTGGGCCTCTTGGTCTCCGGCATTGTCCGACTTCAGGAAATGGAAGCCATCCGCTAATGCGGCTACGGCTTCTGACCAGGGGGTCAGTCGGCAAGACCAGTCTTTTCCTTCTTCCATCTCACCATAGCCGCCGGTTGCCCAGGGGCCCATGAATATGTAAGCGGCTTTACCTGACACGACGAGATTATTCGTGTCATTCCAGCTACGCCCTGCTTTTCCTTCATCGGTAAATTCTCGAATAAACGAAAATTTAGTGAAGGCATCTACCATCGTGCCACTGCCGATCGCATCGAGATCGCCGCTCATGACACGTTCGTAAAAATCGGCGCCGCCTGCGGCCAGTAGGATGTGATCAAACGCGACAGTTTCCTGCCAGTCTTCGCCACCAATGGCGAGAGGAATCACGCCATGTTGTTTTAAGGCCTGAAGAGAGAAGATGAAGTCTCTCCAACTGTTCGGCTCATTGATACCCGCTGCATCGAGAACGCTCTTGTTGGTAAACAGCCAGTTCACGGTATCAACGAAAACGGGGACCGATACCCAAGTCCCATTGTGTTTACCAGAAGCCGCAAGTCCGGCAGGATAAAGCTCGTCCCAATTGCCGGCTGCAGCATAGGCAGAAAGGTCTGCCGACATTCCAGCGTTGGCAAAGTCAGCCGTCGATCCTCCGAGAACTCCTTGTACCACCATCGGTGGATCTCCACCGAGGAAGCGCGTCTTCGCAGACGCTTGGGAGTCTTCTGTACTCGGAAACGCAGATTCTTTCCACGTTCCACCCAGGGACTCGTAGGTCGCCTTGAACACAGCGAGTGCCGCAGCTTCTCCTTCGGCGTTCCAGTTGTGCGATACGTCGGTTTCTGCGTAAAGGCTACCGGAAAGGAACATAGCTGCAATTCCCGCAGTAGCGAAATAGCGTTTGATCGTTTTCATATTTCCTCCAGTCTCGAAAGATGTTTCTTTTTGTGACGACGAGTAGATAGTAAGATGGCTACACTGAATACTCATCTATTGCCGGAGAAATCAGCGAATTATGCCGGCTCTGCTCGGAATGTATCACCAGTCACGAATCAAATCCACGAAAAACCCAGATCATCCGAGAGATGAGCATGATTGATTCTATCGATAGAATGACGCGTACTCGCCATTATTAGTCGCGGTGCCTAGTATCATTGTAACGCGGGGCGTTGAACGCTTGAGGCCTTGTTCACAGAATTTCTGGCTCAAATGATATTCTGTATAAACCGAATGGGTAGAGATTTAGTTTGAAATGACGAGAGCACACTGATGCTGACCGAGCGGATCGAAGCGAAATGGATCAACGTCTTTCGAGAGGTGTTTGATCTTTGTCGCGTGGCGGTCGGAGACGAGGTCGTAATTCTTTCAGAATCGCAGTCGCGCCAGATCAATGTGCAGCTCGCAGAACTTGCGCTGCTTGCGCTCGGCGCAAAGGTATTTCACCTGGTTTTGCCTTCTCCGGAATTGATCAGTAACGTGCCGGTACGTTCCACAGGGTCATCCTATGCGCTGCGGGATCGGGCCCCAATCGTTGCAGCGTTGGCACGCACTACCTTGGTTGTCGATCTGACAGTAGAAGGCCTGCTGCACGCACCCGAACTCCCAAAAATTCTGGAAGAAGGGACGAAGGTACTTATGATTTCTAACGAACACCCGGAGGCATTGGAGCGGTTGCGACCTGACGAGAGTCTGCGCTCCCGGGTGCAGGATGCTGTCCGCAAAGCCAAAGCGGCCAAGAAATTGATTGTGACCTCGGATGCAGGAACAGAACTAAATGTCAGCCTGACGGGTTGCCCGGTTGCAGGGGTCTGGGGTTGGACAGATCGTCCGGGCACCGTGGCTCATTGGCCAGGTGGGGTGGTGGTTGCGTTTCCGCTTCGGCATGCTGTTAACGGCCGTTTGGTTTTAGATGTTGGCGACATCAACCTGACCTTCAAGCGATACCTGGAGTCACCGGTTACCTTGATGATTGAAGACGATTATGTCACCGCAGTCGAAGGATCTGGTGTTGATGCCGTTCTGATGCGCAACTACTATGATGCCTGGGATGATCCCGAAGCTTACGGCGTCTCCCATGTGGGCTGGGGGCTCAATCCAAAAGCGCGTTACGAAGCCCTGACGGTCTACGACAGGCGCGATACCAATGGCACTGAGTTAAGAGCGTTGGCCGGTAATTTTCTATTTTCGACAGGCGCCAATGAACATGCGGGACGATTTACGCTTGGCCATTTTGACTTGCCAGTACTCGGGTGCACCATCAAACTCGATGACGAGGTGGTTGTGGAAAAAGGCAAGTTGCTCGGCTGAAGAAAGTGGCCGATGTACATTACCTCGAGAAAGGCGACGGTCCAACTGTCGTTTTTCTGCATGGAATTGGCGTGGATTCCGAGAGTTTCGCGTTCCAGCTTGAAGCGTTTGCACGGGCAGGGTATCACGCAGTGTCCTGGGATATGCCGGGTTATGGCAGATCGGTGCCATTGACGCCGATGACCTTCCCCGGTTTAGCTGGGCGACTGCAGCAGTTTCTGGATGAATTAAACGTGCCCGCTGTGCATGTGGTTGGTCATTCGATTGGTGGCATGATTGTGCAGCAACTGGCACGAACAGCGCAGCACAAACTGCTAACAATGGTTCTTGCCCAGACTTCCCCAGCGTTTGGAAACCAGGGTGGAGATTTTCAGCGAAAGTTCGTTGCCGAGCGGCTGCAGCCACTACAAGAGGGGCAGTCGATGGCCGACATCGCGGCGGAAATTCTGCCCAGCTTGATGGGGGAGGCCCCAGATGAGAGGGGCCTACAGTTGGCTCGAAAATGCATGTCCAGGGTGCCGAGCGGTGCGTATGTAGCGGCGGTACAGTGCCTGGTAGAGTTTGAGGGCAGAGATCATCTGCCCTTCATCACCGTGCCTACCTTGGTGCTGGCTGGAGAAAACGACAGCAACGCGCCCGTATCGATGATGGAAAAAATGGCGCAGAAAATTCCGGGAGCAGAATTCGCCGTAATATCCGGTGCTGGACATCTGGCCCCGATGGGAAATCCAGATGCATTCAATCACGCAGTTCTCGATTTTCTTGCGAGACAGGCGAACAAGAACGACACCAATCAGGCTGTGACAATAAACTGATCCCATGACCGATTCCCCTATTTTTGAAAGCGATGCGTGGCATCTCACGGACCAGGAGCGAAAACTCACTGCACAGGCGCGAGAGCTCGGCGAAACACGATTCGCTGATCGGGCGTTTGGTTATGATCGTGACGCGGAGTTTCCGGTAGAGAACTACCGTGATTTGCACGATGCCGGGTTGCTCGGGATCTGTATTCCCAGTGAATACGGTGGTCACGGCGCAAACCTTAGGGCCTATGCGCTGACGGCGGCTGAGGTTGGTCGATATTGTGGCGCCACTGCCCTGACTTGGAATATGCACGTCTGTTCTTGCCTTTGGTCAGGGGCGCTCGCTGATGACTTAGAGATGGGTCGAGCTGCGCGCAAGCGACATCACGAAACGCGCGCCGTTCACTATCGAAGAATTCTTGACGATGGCGCAATTTATGCTCAACCGTTCTCAGAAGGTGGCTCGGCCGCCGCTGGTACGGTCGCATTCAGTACGACTGCAGTTCGAAGCGACGGTGGTTGGGTGGTTTGTGGCAAGAAAATTTTCGCGTCCCTCGCTGGCAGTGCCGACTACTATGGGGCACTTTGTACCGAACTTCAGCATGCCGACGACAAGCCGAGTCGCAGCAATACGCTGTACCTTGCGATTCCAGCGAAGGCCGAAGGTGTCCGTGTCGTAGGGGATTGGGATCCTCTCGGTATGCGGGCTACCGTTAGCCGCACACTATTGTTTGAAGAGGTCTTTGTTCCAGATGGGTCGGAACTGTTGCCGTCTGGCATGTACTTTCAGGCAGCCAGCCGCTGGCCCCATATGTTTATGACTTTGACTCCGGCGTACATGGGGCTCGCACAGGCGGCCTATGATTTCACGGTTAAATATCTACGCGGTGAACTGCCCGGCGCACCTCCGGTAAAGCGACGGATGTATCCGACCAAGCAGCTGGCTGTTGCGAATATGCATCTCATGCTGGAGCAAACCAAATCAATCTGGTTCCAGGCCATGAGCGAAGCGGGTCCGAATCCAACCAAGGAGCAGGTTTTGCGAGCCTACGCTGCTCAGCATTCAGTAATGGAGAATGCGAATGAACTTGCACAGCTTGCCATCCGAACCTGCGGCGGGCTGTCGATGTTAAAGTCGTTAGCGCTGGAACGAATTTATCGCGACTCGCGCTGCGGGTCGTTGATGTTGCCTTGGACTGCGGAAATTTGCCTTGACCGGATTGGTCGCGAAGCGCTGTATGAGCCTGGTGAAAATGACGACGCATGATCCGTGATCTTTCTGCCTGGAT
>CAJXWH010000104.1 GCA_913062915.1 uncultured Acidiferrobacteraceae bacterium
AAAAAGTCGGGATCAAATCGACCGCTATTCTGATCGGGCACCATGATCTGATCTTCAATGCAGGGTTTCAGGCCGCTGCACTCATTGTTATGCTGTTTGTCGGCCAAACGCTCGAACTCAATCTGTGGTTCTACGCGGGATTGTTAGCAGCTGGTGGAACAGTGATTTATCAGAACCGGTTATGCAAGGACCGCGACCGCGATCTCTGCTTCAAGGCGTTTTTAAACAACACATGGTTTGGAGCGGCGATTTTTCTAGGCATCGTGATGGCATATCTCACGAAAGCATAAACAGAAAACCTTGTTCCGTTACCATTCACCGCTCACGTGAGAGGCCGGGTGGCACTGCAACAGCGATTCGTGTAATAAATTTAGCTGGGCTTTAAATTCGCGTACGCTAGTACCAGCCACTTGTTGCCGGAGTCCTCGAAGTTGACCTGGACCCTGGCATATTCTCCTTGACCTTCGATAGTGACCACCGTGCCGTCGCCAAACTTATTGTGACGTACGCGACCACCGAGGCGGATAGCGCCATCCGCTGCGGGTGATATCGGCGCTTTCTTATTATCAGGAACAGTTGTTTGAAGATTAACGGTTCGAACATGCTCCACAAGTTCTTCGGGGATCTCGAGAAGAAAACGAGAGGGGCGGGTGTAATGTTCTCGTCCGTGCAGGTGACGCACTTCGGCCCAGGTTAAGTACAATTGTTCCATGGCGCGAGTCATGCCGACATAACAGAGCCGGCGTTCCTCTTCCAACCGTCCTGGTTCCTCGAGAGAGCGCTGATGGGGAAACAAACCCTCCTCGACACCGCACAGGAATACCAACTTGAACTCAAGGCCTTTGGCAGAGTGTAGGCTCATCAGTTGCACGCAATCTTCCCAGGCCTCGGCTTGGGCTTCACCAGCTTCCAACGCGGCATGGGCTAGAAAATCAGCGAGGGGATCGAGTACTCCATCAGCATCGGGTTCGGCATGAAAATTCCGGGCCGCGTTGGTTAGTTCTTCTAGGTTTTCGATTCGAGTCACGGCCTTTTCGCCGCCACTTTTTCGATAGTGGGGAATCAGACCGCTTTTCTGAACCACCGAGTCGGTTTTCTCAGAGAGTTCAAGATTGGCCGTTTCCTGGTCTAATGTTTCAATCAGGTTGATGAATCCTTGTAAAGCAGACCGAGTACGGGCCGGCACAGTGTCATCAGACGCCAGGTTCAACGCGGCTTTCCACAACGATAAGCTCGCCTGTTTCGCGTTTTCCCGTACCCGTTCAAGGGTTCGATTGCCAATTCCCCTCGCGGGCACATTGATTACTCGCTCAAAGGCGGGATCGGAATCTCGGTTATAGATAAGTCGCAGGTAAGCCAGGGCGTTTTTTACCTCGGCTCGTTCGAAGAAACGCAAACCCCCATAGACCCGATAGGGCGTGCCAGCATCGACTAAGAGCTCTTCGAAGACTCTCGATTGAGCATTAGAACGGTACAAGATCGCGACGGTGTCACGTCGGTTGCCGTTTGCAATCCAACTCTGTAGGCAGTCAAGGACGAAGCGTCCTTCGTCGATATCGTTAAAAGCAGCGTAGACCTTGACCGGTGTTCCGTCTTCACCGGAAGTCCAGAGGGTTTTGCCCAGGCGATCCTCATTGTGGTCAATCACCGCGTTCGCTGCCGAAAGAATGTTGCCGGTCGAGCGGTAGTTTTGTTCTAGCCGTATGATTTCTGTGCCTGGGAAGTCTCGCTGAAAGTGCGCCATGTTTTCGACCCGGGCTCCTCGCCAACCGTATATCGATTGGTCATCGTCCCCGACGGCAACAATATGGTTGCGTGGCTCAGCCAATATTTTGAGCCACCGATATTGAATTTCGTTGGTATCTTGGAATTCGTCGACCAGGATATGACGAAACCGTTGCCGATAAGCATCCCGAAGCGCTTCCTGGTTGTGGAAGAGTTCGTACGCCCGCAGCAGGAGTTCGGCAAAGTCAACCAGGCCCAAACGTTGGCACATCTGTTCGTAGTATTCGTAGACCCGCACAAGAGTTTGCTGAGTAGCATCGCCCGTGCTGGCCAATTGTAAGGGGCGATGTCCTTCTTCCTTGTTGTGATTAATGAACCACTGCACCTGGCGTGGCGGCCAGTGACCTTCATCAAGATCGAATTCCCTGAGGATTCGGCGGATTAATCGGTACTGGTCATCGGCATCGAGAATTTCGAAAGATTCGGGCAGATCGGCTTCCCTACAATGCGCTCGTAATAGGCGATGGGAAATGCCGTGAAAAGTGCCGATCCACATACCGCCCACGGGAAACCCAAGAATCGTTTCAATTCGCTGGCGCATCTCGAGCGCCGCCTTATTCGTGAACGTCACTGCCAGGATAGACAGCGGTGAAACGTCGAGGGCTTCAATCAGCCAGGCAATTCGATAGGTTAGAACCCGGGTCTTACCGCTGCCAGCGCCCGCGAGGACGAGCATGGGCCCAGGGGATGCGGCGACTGCGTCTCGCTGCGCCTCGTTCAGTTCGGAAAAGATATGACTAAGATCCATCCCAGGTCGAAGTGTAAGTAACGACGGTTCGTCATCAACACGGGCCGAGGGCCAAGCACCCTGTTTGCCCGTACCTTTACCCCCCATTACCCCGCTTATTTTTGTAGCGGCTTGTCCGGCAACAGCAAGGCGCCAACTCCATCAGCAAAACCCGGGTTCTGCACTTGCCGGGCAATGCGTACTTCACAGCCATAGGAATTAACGGATGCACAGATTAGAACGATGAACGCAGGCGCCGGATAACAATTATGATCATGGGACTCGACGGAAATAGCATTGCTGTTTGAGTCGATGATCCCCCGCCATGGGATTCATGGGCCCTGGTCGCCATTCGGCTGGACTGAGTTCCGGAAAATAAACGGCGCCGTCTGAGAGAATTTGATCCGGAACGTGCGTGATATCGACCAGTTCGCAGTACGAGAGAGCAGCCTCGTACAACATTGCCCCGCCGATGAACCAGATTTGACCGTCGCAGTGTAAAAGGGCGTCATCAATTGAGAGAAACGTTTCAACATGGGGTAGCTGGGCGCCGGTAATCACAACGTTGCGTCGTTTGGGCAGTTTTTTGCATCCAATAGATTCCCAGGTTAGGCGCCCCATGATAATCGTGGCACCGAGGGTGCGCTGTTTAAAACGTCGAAGATCAGCGGGGTAATGCCAGGGTAAGGTTCCGTTTACACCGATTACGCGGGCCGGCGACATCGCAACAATGGCAGCGCGCACGACTAAACGGCGACCTTGAATGAGATCGCAGGGTGCGGCTGGTAGCCGGTTAGTTCAAAGAAAGCAAGTAACGTTTCGGTTTCCGCTTTTAGAAGTGCTGGGATATCGTCGAGTGCTTGAATCGAAGCGTCAATGCGGAGTTTTGGCAGATCTCGTGGCGTCCGGGTGAGTTGTTCTTTCAGACCTGGCACGTGGTCATATTCCGCCATGGTGCCATCTGGTTTGGCTGTATAAATGTGAGCGTCGATCAACGTGTGCCCCAGAATTCCAGCCTGTATTCCACTGAACCGCGCGAAAAGTTCGAGCAGCAAAGCATACCCAGCGATGTTGTAAGGTACCCCGAGCGCTACGTCGCAACTGCGTTGAGTGAGATGTAGGCAGAGCAGTGGCTCCCCTTCCACCGTATTTTGTACGTTTAATACCCAGAGCGCATGGCATGGGGGTAACGCGCTCGTTTGTGCATTGCCGGGCGCCCAGGCCGAGACCACCAGGCGGCGACTATCAGGGTTACGCTGGAGTTCATCCACTACCCATCGGATCTGATCATTAAAGCGGGGTTGTCCATCTTCATGAATCGGGAAATGCCGCCAGAAGTTGCCGTAAGCACTGGGCACTCGCCCGTTTCCGTCTGCCCATGGGTCCCAAAATCTGCAGCCATGTCGGTGAAGAAGGTCGATATGGGTTTCCCCGGACAGAAACCAGAGATTTTCCACCACGATGTTTTTCCAGGAAATTTCCTTGGTGGTCAGTAACGGAAAGCCTTGTCGAAGATCGATCTCGTAATTGACGTTAAAACTCGAGAAGGTGTCCACTCCAGTGCGATTGGTCTTGCGGCTGCCATGTTCAAGCACCTCTTGAACCGTATCTAGGTATTGTTTCAAGGAAACTTTCCTTTGGCTGCGAAATCGTTCGTTAACCTTAGATCCGCCCCGGAGCAAAGAAATTTTCGATGGCCTTGCGCGCGATGTAACTCGATTTTACGTACCAGTACGATTCGTTGATACAAAGAGCAGCAAACGCCAGCTTCTGTTCGCCGCGATGTGCGTAACCGATGAACCAGTCGTATGTCCCTTGTGGGTTTGATCCACGGAGCGACCCGGTTTTTCCTCCGACTTCGACACCTACAAAATGTCCGCGCGCGAATCCTTTGAAGCTTTGTTGCGCCGAACCGCTGCGGACAGTTTCACGCATCATGATCTGCAGTTGCTTGGCTGCTTTCGGGAGAATGGCGGCTTCGGTGAGGACCGGTTCATTCGCATAGAGCACGACACCATTGTCATCAGTCATAGAATCTACCAATATTGGTTGCAATATTCGGCCACCGTTAATTACCGAAGCGGCGAGCAACGCCGCGTGTACTGGGCTCAGCGTGTTTTTGCGGGTGTAACCGGCAGCGGTTTCTACCACCTCCCAGTCAATTTCGGGGTTGAATGTCGATTTGCTTTCCGGTAACTGAAAGTCACCCGATAATATTCGGTTAAAACCGAACTTTTTCGCATATTGCCGTAGTTGGTTGCCGCCGACATGCTCTAAGCCGATACGGCCGAAAACTGTGTTCACTGATTTTGCGAAAGCAACCCGCAGTGGGAGATACTGGGTCCACTGGTTATTCTTGTGATGCAGTACGTTTTTCCTATAGAGACTGCTGGATTTGCCATTAAAAGGAATGACGGTTTCGGCGTTGACTTTGCCAAGGTCAATCGCAGCCGCAGCAGTAACGAGTTTAAAAACAGAGGCAGACGGGTAGCTGCCGCCTAAGGCAAGATTTTCGCGAACTTCGCTATCGCGCCGGTGATTGGCGATCGCGAGGACCCGGCCGGTGTCGGGGTCTACAGCAACGAAGACGCCGTAATCTGGTCGGTGTGCTTGCAATACGGACTCGATTTCATGTTGTAGTTGCGTGTCGATGGTGTAGCGAATCTGGGCCTTGCGGCTGCGATTGTTATGGTGCACTAAAACCCGCTGTGGATAGAAATTACGTGAGATCGAGGTCGATATAGTGTCGCGGATCAGTTCCTGGTCAATGCCCCAAACCGAACTTCGGTCGCGCTCTATCGAGCTCAGCACAGTGGGCCAGCCAAATGCGCCGACGATCAATGCGACGGGCAATCCCAAGAGAAAAGAATAAAGATAGACCCGCGCGCGCAATTTCAAACCAGTCTAACCTTCTTTTTCATCACTTTGAGAATGACCAAGGTAAAAGACGGGGGGATCAGTAGTTCGAGTATGTTCAAAAAATAATGCTTTAATCGGGGATCGGATTTGTTGCCATAGAAGCACATAATCAATTATAAACTTGGCGCTGCGCCGGTTCTTCAATCCTCTAGAAGCACGTCTCTCGCTTGGTTCACAAGTGACGCTAAATAATCGGTGCCGCCGCGGTCCGAGTGTAGCTTCTGAATCAGCCTGCGATGCGTTTCGGTTATGGTGTCCGAAGACGAGTCTTCACTAACGCCTAGGATCTCTGCAGCTTCGCGCCGACTCATAGGCCCCGTGGGGGGGCTAGGGGGGGCTCCCTGGGATCGATCGCGATTACGCCAGGTGTCGCTGTAGTTACGATCTAAAAAGGCTTCGAGCAACGCGGCAGATTGGGGATCTGCAGATCGGCATTCGTTCATTAGCGTTAGAAGCTCGTCCAGAGAAAGATCGTTGATTGACCGCCCCGCGAATTCACCACGGGTCACTTCCCCCGTTAGGTCACCGGTGTCGTGATCCAAAATCATAAGGAAGTAACTTGTTTCTACTTTCGAGCGGTTTCCGGCGGCGGGTTTACGATTGGATTTGAACATTCTCCAAGCCTGCCGTGCCAGCAATGCGCGCTGCAGCCAAGGTATAGCTGCACCGAGCAGCGCAAACAACCAGTGGACACGGCCCGTGATGACCGCCAGGAACAGAATTCCGGCAACGCCGTAAAGCAGAATCAATTTGAGTGCTTGCCCTCGTTGAGCTGGTGAGGACCTGCCCAGCCAAGCGGAAAGCCATATCAGCCCCGCCAGAACCGCCAGCGCAAGCAATACGCGGATCATTTTTCAGCGAGATTTGATCAACTGGTGGGTTAACTTTGCAACAACTGCGCTATGCGTTCGACTGTAGCTCTCGAGGGCCTTATGACCGCCAGCCGCGAACACAGCAACAGCACACAAGAGTTCTCGCAACTTTTCGGCACTGCTGGCATCAAACTGGCAGTAGGCACCGTTGCTGAGTCGGGCGATATCACGAAAAGCGCGCTCCGTGATTGGATCAAAACTGTCTTGGAACATAAAAATCGGTACACCCAGAATGCCGAGTTGTCCGGCCAGTCGATTGAGTACAGCCGGGTCCTCCTCCATGGCGTCGCCAACAAAAATCAGCGCTTGGATGGACGCTTTGCCAGTTTCGGAGATGCCATGTTGAATCACTTTGGCGATCTGGGTTTGTCCAGCCGCGCAGTGAATGGATGTCATGTGTGAAAGAAGATCCCGGCCACTGCTGGCCCATGGGATGGCAGCAAATTCCATGAAACCGCGGTAATACGCGAGCTGTACATCGAGGCCACCAAGAGCTGCTGTTTCCTCGAACATCTGGCCTTGAATATGGCAGGCGCGATCCCACAATGGTTCTCGACTCGCTGTAGCGTCCATGGCGAACAGCAACCGCCCCCGCTGTTTATCTGGTTTAACGATCGGCCTGGATTTGACTTGCTGCAGAAAGGCATCGACCTCCGCATGGCTTGACTTCTGCGGTAATTTGTCGCGCGGCGTAGTCATCTAGATAAATAGCGAAGGCTGTGGATCAGCGGAATATTAACATCGGTCACTGCATTTTCCCGATTCAACACGGCTCAAAAAAATGCAGGAGACAGTCCCACAGAGAGATAGCGGAGCTCACAGTTGAAGATGTGATAACTCGGCGTGTTAATCAGATCACCAATGGTTCAGCGTGAAGAGAAATAGTGCAAAGCGGTTGTCAGACCAGATTGAGTAAAAGAATAACCAAAGTGACGACCACTGCCGCGGGGATGAGTACGGCGAACCAGTCTTTTTGTGCCTCGCGACTTTGCGCGATCATCGTTTTGACCCCCGGAGAG
>CAJXWH010000105.1 GCA_913062915.1 uncultured Acidiferrobacteraceae bacterium
CCATAATTATTTGGAATATCGGGGGCAACTATGCACTTCACACCAAAGCACGTGTAAGCCTTTGTGTAATTGAGAACGACATTTATACCGTAATTGCTAGCGGCAGAGGTGCCTGTGTAATCGACATGTATTGAGTCTTCCCCCACAGTGAGCTCCGCAGCTAAGGTGACCGGCTGATCATACCCATCCATAGTTAACTCATTGCGATATTTTCCCTTCTTAAGTTTTTTTATCCTTTCGATGGTTGCCACGCGCGAGTTTTCAATAATAAATTCCGCTAATGATTGAAGGTTGTCGATTGAAAACTCTTCGAGCATTTGAATCATTCTCCGACAACCAATGTCATTAGCATTTGCGAAAGAATAAATATCACCAACAACCTGCCTGGGTTCACGCACATTGGTGCTCAGAATTTCAATGAGAACTTTGTTCACTTCACCTTTTTTAAACAGATGCATGATCGGAATATTGATGCCCTCTTCGAACACTTGTTGAGCATCTGGGCCAAAGCCACGACCTCCTATATCAACAACGTGGCAAGTATTTGCAAAAATACCTACGACTTTTTCTTTATAAAATGTTGGCGTTACGACCGTAATGTCATGCAAATGACCCGATGTTTGCCATGGATCATTGGTAATAAAAACATCGCCAGGCTCCATATTTTCCACCGGGAACTTTTTAATAAAGTGGACAATCGCTTCGGCCATTGCATTAATGTGTCCCGGCGTACCCGTGACAGCTTGCGCGAGCATTCTTCCTTGATCATCAAAGACTGCAGCGGCAAGGTCTCCCGCTTCACGGACACTTGTTGAAAATGCTGTTCTCACTAGAGCCTGCGCCTGCTCCTCAACCACCGATATCAGGCGATCCCACATCACCTGCATCTTGATCGAAGAGAGGTCAGAAGTTGAATTCTTCATAATCCCTATCTGGAATTTATTCGTTCAAGTACCATGTAACCGCCGTCAGTCACTTGACCTTCGAATCGTTGCGTGATCACTGTGGCCGTATCGCTTTCTGTGATGATTGCCGGACCCTCAATCTTAGCCCCCGGCGCAAGCGACAATCTGTCGTAGACAGCAGCATCATTAAACTCTCCACTTTCTGCATCCATCAACTTTCGAAATTCCTTCGAATCTGGCGCATAGGCATGGGCAGACATTTTGACAGCAAGACCATCAGATCCTTGTGTACTAATCTGTAATGACCAGGTCAATATTTCTATTTCAAGACTTGGTATCGTTCTTCCATATAGACGCGTATATTCAGTTTCAAAAGCAATCGTCAATCGATCCGCTGACTGTGAGTCCAGTTCTGCCTCTTCTAGTTTGACCGGAATTTCAACGCTGACTTCATGCCCTTGGCCGATGTACCGCATAAACGCAGTTCGGATCTCTTTAGTTTTCTGACCCTGGGCCCCTGGTTCCACTACATCAGTGGCTTCTTTTCTCATCGAATTGAGAAGTTGATTTATTCCGTGATAGTCAAGATCGTCTAGTCTTTGATAATAACTACGAATAACTTCATAAGAGACTGGAGCTTGAAGAAACCCAAGGGCTGAGCCTACTCCGGCGTTAGGTGGAATCACGATCTTTTGAATATTCAGTTTTTCTGCAAGTCGAGCCGCATGAATAGGGGCAGCCCCCCCAAACGCAACGATAGTATAGGTTTCAATATCGACTCCGCTCTCAATCGCGTGAACCCGTGCAGCGTTAGACATGTTCTCATCTACAATCTCTGATACTCCAAGTGCAGTATTCGAAGTGCTAAAACCAAGTTTACTGCCGATAGAACTATCTAATGCTTTACTGGCATTTTCTACATTGAGACGGATACTTCCGCCGGCAAAATTTTCAGGATTCAAGCGACCCAGCAATAAGTCGGCATCTGTCACTGTAGGCGCTACTCCGCCCAGGTCGTAACTCGCCGGACCTGGCTCTGAGCCCGCACTTTCCGGGCCGACGCGAATTCGATTCATCGTGTCAACATCAGCTATCGAGCCACCCCCTGCACCAATTTCTACCATTTCAATTACTGGAATATTGATCGGGATCCCACTGCCCTTCAGAAATCTGTATTCCCGGGCGACTTCGAAGGTTCTGGAAGTATGTGGTTGACCGTCGTCAATAAGACATATCTTGGCTGTTGTGCCCCCCATGTCGTACGAGAGCACCCGCGATAATCCTAACTGTCTTGCTATAAAACTGCTGAATATTGCACCTCCAGCTGGACCCGATTCTACGAGGCGAACTGGAAACCGGATGGCGGTCTCAGGCGTCGTAATGCCTCCTCCAGACAACATCAAAAACAGGGGGCAATCAAGGCCTTGTGTACGTAATTGAGAGGCAAGCGATCGAATATGTCTACTCATGAGTGGCTGCACATATGCGTTTGCGCAGGCTGTAGAGATCCGCTCGAACTCTCTCATCTCAGGAGAGACCTCAGAAGAAAGCGTTACTTCGAGTTCAGGAGCTTCAGCGAAAATGATCTCTCGTACACGTTGTTCGTGAGAATTGTTTCTGTAGCTGTGCAGAAATCCAACGGCTACACTTTGGATTTCCTTCTCAAGCAAATGTGGGATAAGCGCCCGGACCTCGTCTTCATCTAGAGGCTTCAAAATACGACCGTCCGCAGCGATTCGCTCAGAAACAACTAATCTTTGCGAGCGCGGGACCAGGGGTGTGGGAAGCTCTATATTGATATCGTACTGTTCGAATCTGTTTTCGTTCCTCATTTCAACAACGTCGCGAAATCCAAAGGTGGTAACCAGCGCAACAGATGCACCACGGCGTTCGATCAGAAGGTTCGTCGCCAACGTCGTTCCATAAATGATTATCTCCACCTGGCTGGGATTGATCTTCGCTTGGGTTAGAACAGTTTCTATTCCCGCGAGCACTGCTGTTTCGGGGTGAGATTTAGTCGTCAGCGTTTTCGTGGTGAATTGTTTATCACCACACTCTAAGGCGACGTCAGTAAACGTCCCGCCAATATCTATAGCGAGCCGCGTTCCAGTTTTTTTGTCCATCCTCATAGATCTCGCCTAACGTCCCGCGTTCAGCACACTGGCGGGCGGAAAATAATCTCTAATCCCAATGCCAATAACTCGAGTCATTTGATTACCCATCTGATCCTAGTCAAATACGGTCAGCCTGGTGGATTACTGTCGCTCACTGCAGGATATCGGTAACAAACTACAGCCACCACCGCAATCAGTTTGAATCATCGTCGGACATACCGATTTGCGAACGGTCAAAGTTTCCCCTGCAATCAGAACATCGTCTCTCGCGATTTGACTATCGCCGTCATGACTTCGTTGTAGGGGGCACGAAGACCCACTTCAGCCGCAACGACCGGAACCATGCCGTTGATGGCATCGATTTCCGAGGGTCGGCGATCCAGATGATCCAGCAACATTGATGGTCTTGCTTTCGGCAACTTTTGCCCGAAAGCCGTGATGTACGCCTCCGGGTCATCAAAAGACAATGAGATCCCTTTGGCCTGACCGACTGCATAGGCTTCGAGCCCGCAGCCACTGGCAATTTTCCAGGCGTGCGGATCATCCATCACATCTTCGACGGTGCAGCTAAACACAGTGCACGGCGCGCTGAACGTTACGTTGCAGACGAATTTCTCCCAAATCAACTGTTGAATGTCTTCATAACCCTTCACCGTAAACCCAGCCGCGCGCCAGACGTCGACAACCTGCTCAACCCGAGGAGTCAACCCGCCCTTCATTTCGCCCACGCGAATCAATTCCATGCCGTTGTGGTGCACATGTCCCGGTGCTTTCATCGAAGCGCCGAACCCTCCGGCAACACCGAGCAATATATTGGCGGGCGGCAGATACTGGCAGATCCGCTCGGCCGCCCCGAGCCCATTTTGGATGGTGAGGATCAGTGTGTCGTCGCGCAGCAGCGGAGGTATGCAGCGGGCTGCAGACTCTACACCGGATGCCTTGGTCGCAATAATCACGAGATCACACAACCCAGCGTCTCCCGCCCGCGTTGACACCTTGAGCTGCTTCACTACACGGTCACCGCTTGCGCCTTCGATCCTAAGGCCCTCTTCACGAATCGCATCGAGGTGATCTTCTCGTATATCGATCGCCCACACCTCGTTGCCCGCATCTGCGAGAAGGCCCGCGTAGACTGAGCCCATCGCGCCGACCCCAATGACTGCGATCTTCATCCGCTATCCGTTCCTGACGTGCGTGGACCTGAGAGGCGTGCGTAGCCATGTCGACGTCGCAGCGATCATCGTAACCACAGCGACGTCTCCACCAGTTTCTCCTGCCACGAATTACACCGCTTTGGATCTATGCCCGATCGAGTTCCTGCAGGCAGTCATCGGCAAGTGGCTGAATGGCCGAAAAATCCCGATGAGCACGCCATTCCGTGCGCTTGAATCGGCGGATGTGATTCGACACTGCACACAGGCTCAAATAGACGATGGTGCGGCCAAAAGGACTGATGTTGGGCGGGCTCGCATGCACCAAGTTACTGTGGAACATAATGACCGAGCCCCGCTTGCCAGTCGGTGCTTCGATCCCGGCTGTGTCCGCCAGGTTACCGACTGTTTCCCGATCAAGCGTCCACAAGGGGTATGACGTGGTTTCGACATCATGTCCGGCAGGCAATACCCCGCATTTGTGGCTGCCGGGGATAAAGAGTAATGGTCCGTTCGCCGCGGTTACATCGTCCAAGAACACCGCAATGTTCATTGCCCGCGGTTCGGGCATTTCGTCGTCGCGATGCCAGGTTCCGAAATCCTGGTGCCACTGCCAGACTTCACCATCAAACGCTGCTTTTGCATTGATCTTGAACTGGTGCACGTAAACATCTTCGCCGAGGATCTGAACCACGGGTCCGATCAATCGGGGGTGGGCACCCAGGCGGCGGAAACCTTCGTTATAGGTATGGGCGGCAAACGCGGTGCGGGGGACTCCGCTGGATTCGATCACCACCTCTTCCCGTTTAAGCCCATACACCCGCTCGGCTTCTCTCCGCAAAACCGAGACTTCATCCGGGCGAAACCAGTCGGGAAAAAACAAGAACCCCTGTTCGTCGAACTGTATCAGTTGATCGGCTGTCAGCTGCATGGAACGCGATCCCGGCTGTGATATTGATCGTTGGCCGTGGGCATTGCCTGAAGTGTAAGGCAATTTACGGCCATCCGGCAGTGCCGTTGCCCTCGGAATGGTCACGGCTCGTTACGGCAACACCCGAGGCTTTCGAACCTTGCTTCGCCAATCGAGAGAAATTGGGTACATCTCTGGTTTACCGAAACCGGGGTTGGCACGAGGGCGTAAATGCAGCGGTACACTTGATGCTTAACGTACTACATCGAGTGAAGAAGCCATGCAAAATCTGGAACGTTACCTCGAAGGCCGGGTTGCCGTTGTTACAGGTGGTTTCTCAGGTATCGGGTGGTCGATTGGTAACGCGCTGGCCGTTCGGGGCGCGGCCGTGGCGCTGGGGGGCCGCACGGTGCGAAATGATGCTGCCGATGCGCTTCGATCCAGGGATGTCCGAGTGTTCTGCGACCACCTGGACGTACGCGAGGTAGACAGCATTCGCCATTTCGTCAACACCGTACAAACGACGCTCGGGCCGATCGATATTCTGGTCAATTCGGCTGGGATCGGAATCAGTCAGACCGTTTGTGACCATCCCGAAGACGCCTGGAACGATGTGCTCGATACCAATCTGTCCGGGCCTTTTCGAATGACCCGGGCCTGTCTTCCCGGCATGATCGAAAGACGCTGGGGAAGAATCATTCATATCGGATCAACGGCGGCACGCACTGCGGTTGCCGACCATCCCGCGTATTGCGCTTCCAAATCGGGTCTACTGGGCCTCAGCCGGGCTGTGGCTTTAGAAGGTGCTCCGCACGGCGTTACTTCCGTCGTGCTCAGCCCGACATGGGTCGAGACCGAAATGCTGCGATCGAGTTTTCACCGCCGGGCAACTGCCACGGGCTCGACGACGGCACGAGAGATCAGTGAACTGGCGGCCAACTCACCGCAACAGCGCCTGGTGCAACCCGAAGAAATTGCTGCAATTGCCGCTTTTCTGTGCCGCGACGAGGCCCGCGGTATCACCATGGAAGATATTCAGATCAACGCGGGGGCGCTCTGGTAGGAACATCGCACTTGGAGGCCCCTGTGCGCTTGGCCCACGGAGTCCGGGTTGTGCCGACTTTCAAACGCTGGTCCGTTGGACGCCGGGGCCCCAAACTACCGCAACCGCGGGAAAGTCTTGCACGCCATCGAACCGCCGTGCTGTAAATTCTCGCCGCGCTCGTTCGGGTCACATTCCCATGGCTTGTTGTTGTAGCGCGCATCGTCCCCCAGCCAATGGGTCGCCAAGGCCCGGCGACGGCTTCCTTGCGGTGGGTTACCCGGCGCGCTGTGATGGGTGCGAAGGTTGATGATCAGACAATCGCCCGGCTCGAGCGGTGCATAGACGATTTCGTGGTCACCCGGGTCGCTGTACCAGTCCGGCGGGTCCGGATCCTTATGTCCTGAATATTTAATGTCCGGACCGAAGCCGACGGCCCGGTAGTCGGTCTGCAAGTGATGTGAGCCGCGGACAAAACGAAGAGCGGTTTCCTTAGGGATCGAGTCCAGCGCTGTCCACAGGTTACAGATCTGTGTGCCGAAAACCGGCCAGTAGGCTTCGTCGTAATGCCAAGGGGTTGGGCTGGTCGTTCCGGGCTCCTTCGACAGGATCAGGTCATAGTAGAAAATAATCGATTTGGAGCGCATGACTCGGCGAGCAAGATCCGCTGCCGGCGAATCGAAAGCAAATTCCCGGAACGGGCCATAGCGTTTCCAGAGGAACATGTCATAAAAAAAGAAACCGGGTTCGCCGGGCTTGGCAACGTTCACCACCAGGTCGCCCCTCGTTTTCAAGCCGTCCGCGATCACGATATCGACCGCGCTGCAAAGGGACTCGACCCACTCGACATCGAACGCGTTGCGAAGACAGACCACGCCATCACGCTGGTAGGCCTGAACCGCGGATTCGGGGGGCCACCCCGTCGCTTCGATATCAAAAGAAGGGAGCTCGATGAGCGATTTCTCGGTAATCACGTTCGCGGATTCCAGTGGTTTGTCAGGTCGAAAAACGGCACTTGCCCCGATAATCCTATCGTGTCGACTGGCAGCGTGTTGATAAATATACCCTGGCAATAAAATACCGATAGGCCGTATACCGAGTCACGACTGCT
>CAJXWH010000106.1 GCA_913062915.1 uncultured Acidiferrobacteraceae bacterium
TCGTAAAGCTCGAAGAAGACAAAGCCCGCTTATTAGAAGAGAACCGCTCGACCACTGCCTGGCTTGCGACCCTGTTGGAGCTGAAACAGTCGCTTGAAAGTGACCAAGCGACGCTCAAGACAAGGCTCACAGAGGCTGAAACCGACCGCACGGAACTAAAGGCAAGCCGCTCGGCGCTTGAGCGGGAAGTCGCCGCCCTGATCGAACATCGGCTCACCCTGGAACAGGAAAAAACCACTCTGGTTGACCGAACGATTGTGCTGGAGAGCGAGATGCTCGAGCAGGCGCGCAATTTACGCGCGGAGATCAAGACCCTGGTATTGGTAAAAAGCCGTCTGGCACAGGAGAAAACCAACCTTGAACGACAAATAGACGCGCTCGCGCAGCAGCAGGCGGCGACTGCCGAAGCGGAGCGACAACTCGCGGAAGACCTGGCCGGCAGCCAAGCACGCTATCGTCTCACCAAGACGGAACTCGATTATCTGGTGGCCAAGCACGCGGACGAAATCTTGGCGTTTGAAAAGGAGAAGGCGCTGTTGGTCGAGAACCTACAAGCCTTCGAACTCTTGAAGGGCCAGTACGGCGACTTGGAGGTGGCGTACAATCGCCTGGTAAGGCCGGCGCGCAACATGGTTGGTCGACACGTGGTTAAGGTTCGCTACTGGAAAAAAAGTGATCGCTTCCACTACTCCCTGCAGGAGCCGGAGCAGGTGGTCGAAACTGAGGTTTCCGAGGACGAACTGCACCAACGACTGAGGGCACTAAAAGCCGCCCATCCGGGTAATCTCTATACGCACGTACTGTTCCCTGGGGGGAAAGACATATCTCACGAAGAGGCCTATCTGTTCGAAAGAGCCATCGTTTCTCGCTACGACTACTACGAATCTGATTGACCCGATTTTCCTGACGAAATGCCAACAGACCGACCAGTTGAAGTCCTCGTAATCGGGGGCGGGCACGCGGGCACCGAAGCAGCGTTGGCTGCGGCCCGCGCAGGCGCCCGCACACTGTTGGTCACGAACCGGCTCGATACCATCGGCCAGATGTCTTGTAATCCGGCGATAGGGGGCATCGGCAAGGGCCATATCGTCAAAGAGGTGGACGCGCTTGGTGGCGCTATGGCGCATGCCATCGATCGTGCCGGAATTCAGTTCCGGATATTAAACGCGAGCAAGGGCCCAGCGGTGCGCGCGACCCGCGCCCAAGCGGATCGGCAGCTGTATCGACAGGCCATCGCAAAACACCTGCGGGACCAGCCCGGATTGTCTGTATTGGAGCAATCGGTGGCGGATCTCCTGATAGACCAGGACACAGTGCGCGGCGTCATCACGGCCGAGGGGCAACGGGTTGAGTCGCGAAGCGTGGTGCTGACCGCGGGCACCTTCCTTGGCGGCCGCATCCATGTCGGCCTGGAGCAGCAAGACGGAGGCCGTATTGGTGATGCACCGTCACGCGATTTGGCTGCAAAGCTGAGGGCGTTGCCGTTTCGAGTGGGCCGACTGAAAACGGGCACGCCGCCGCGGCTCGATGGGCGCAGTATCGATTACAGCCGGCTGACGGAGCAGCGCGGTGATACCCCGGTGCCGGTGTTTTCGTTTCTGGGGCGCGCAGCGCAGCACCCCCGCCAAGTCAGTTGCCACATCACTGCGACCAATGAACGCACGCACGAGATCATTCGCAGTAGCCTGGATCGCTCGCCCATGTACAGCGGGGTGATCGAGGGCGCCGGGCCCCGTTACTGCCCATCTGTAGAAGACAAGGTGGTTCGTTTTGCAGATCGGGTAGCACACCAGGTATTCGTGGAGCCAGAGGGGCTGACCACACACCGGGTTTATCCCAACGGAATTTCCACCAGTCTGCCTGCAAAGGCGCAGGCCGACATGGTGCACAGCATCCGTGGATTCGAGCATGCCGTGATCGAGCAACCGGGCTACGCAATCGAGTACGACTACTTTGACCCGCGCGACCTCCATTTGTCGCTTGAGACACGCTCTGTGGCGGGGCTTTTTTTTGCGGGACAGATCAACGGGACCACTGGATATGAAGAAGCCGCCGGGCAGGGGTTGATCGCAGGCATCAACGCGGCACGTTGGGCACTGGGGCTGGAACCCTGGGTGCCACGTCGTGACGAAGCGTATATCGGGGTGATGATTGACGATCTTGCCACCCGTGGCGTAACGGAGCCGTACCGAATGTTCACGTCGCGGGCTGAATATCGATTGCAGTTAAGGGAAGACAACGCGGATCTTCGGCTGACCGAAATCGGACACACGCTGGGGCTTGTCGGCGAAGCGCGCTGGCGGCGATACTGCGAAAAACAAGAGCGTCTGACCCGGGAACGGGAACGGCTGCGAAATACTTGGATTCTTCCCGATACGGCAGCCGCCAGACACGTCGAGGCAGTGCTCGGACAGCCACTTCGACAAGAAAAGTGCCTGGCTGACTTGCTGCGCCGACCCGAGGCATCGTACCGATTGATCACTGCCCTACCGAATGCGGGCCCTGGGTGTCAAGACGACGAGGTGGCGCAGCAGATCGAGATTGAGTCGCGTTATTCGGGCTACATTGAGCGCCAGCAACAAGAGATAGAACGCCAGCAGCGCTTTGAAGGGCTGCCGATTCCAGGCGATGCAGACTTTACTCAGATCCGAGGGCTTTCCACCGAGGCTATGGAAATTCTGCAGCAGCACCGCCCCGAGACACTCGGCCAGGCACGCCGGATCTCGGGCATTACACCAGCGGCGATTTCATTGTTGTTAGTGCATTTCAAAAAACATCACGTTCTGCGAACGGCTGCGTGATTTGAAATGTCCGGTTCGCGGCAGGCATTGATGTCGCGACTTGCGGATGGTGCCGCGGCGCTCAATTGCCCGCTGTCTGAACAAGCGATCGATCAATGCCTGGCGCACATGGATCTCCTCCTGCGCTGGAATCGGGTGCACAATCTGACGACAGTGGTCGAACCCGATGAAATCGTTACCCGCCACCTGCTCGACAGTCTCACCATCGCATCTTTGATTCGAGGCACCCGCCTTCTGGATATCGGCTCCGGCGGTGGATTTCCTGGCATTCCGCTCGCGCTTGCCCTTCCGGATACACGCTGGACGCTGCTCGACAGCCGCGGTAAACGTGCTCGATTTCTGCAGGAAGTGGTTGATCGGCTGGGCCTGGAGCGAATCGCGGTGGTGCAGCAGCGTGTAGAACATTACCGACCTGAGGAGAATTTTGATACGCTTGTTACGCGGGCCGTTGCGCCGTTGCCGAAATTTGTGTCCGCCACGCAGCACCTATGGCGCAAAGGGGTTCGCGTGATCGCGATGAAAGGTAGGCGTTTAGGCCCAGAGTGGAATCAGATATCACCGGCAATCCGGGAGCGAGCCGAGATTGTGCGGCTCGTAGTTCCAGGCGCCGATTTACACCGGCAGGCGATAGTTTTTCAGAACTGAATCTTTTCGGCTTCCATTTCAAACGGTATGTCCAGGATCATTGCGATTGCAAACCAAAAGGGCGGCGTTGGCAAAACGACCACCGCGGTGAATTTGGGCGCGTCGCTGGTAAAGATGCAGCGCCAGGTGCTGCTGGTAGATCTTGATCCACAGGCCAACGCAACGGTGGGTTGTGGGCTTACCCGCGCACAATACAACCACAGCACGTATTCGGTATTGCTCGGCGAATGTGGCGCGTCGGAGGCCATAGTGCAGACGACAAGCGGCATCGATTTGTTGCCGTCCGAACCGGCGCTCGCCGGGATTCAGGCCGAATTAACCACAGAGACGGACCGCGATATCCGTCTGCGCGCAGCATTATCGGGGATCACCGGGTATGACTATGTGTTGATCGATTGCCCCCCCTCTTTGAATGTGCTGACCATTAACGCGCTGGTTGCGGCACACGCGGTGCTGATTCCTGTGCAATGCGAGTATTACGCGCTAGAAGGGCTGTCGGGCCTGCTGGAGACCATCGCCCGGGTTCGCCAAAGTGCGAATGCCGGGCTTGCGATTGAAGGGTTACTTCGAACGATGTTCGATGGGCGCAATAGTCTTTCGAATGAAGTATCTGAACAGTTACAGCAGCATTTTGGGAGCAAGGTATTTCGTACGGTGGTGCCCCGGAACGTGCGGCTGGCCGAAGCGCCCAGTCACGGTAAGCCGGTGATTGACTACGACCGATCCTGTATTGGCACGCAGGCGTATCTCGCCCTAGCCGGCGAATTGGTGGGGCCCGCTCGGCGGGACGATCACGGCAACGAGGCGATTCATTCTGCCGGCGGGGAAACGGCGGGTGGCGACCGGGTGGCGTCGCCGACAGGGAGTGCAAAATGGTAAAGAAAGCACGACTTGGAAAGGGCCTTGACGCCCTTTTTAGCGCACTGGATGAGTCGGGGGCTGATGGTGCGACGGCAACAGATATGCGCACAGTCCCCATCGACCAGATTCGTCCGGGTCGATTCCAGCCGCGCTCCCGAATAGATGAAGCATCGTTGCGGGATCTCGCGGCATCGATACAGAATCAGGGCGTCGTCCAGCCCGTGGTTGTCCGAGAGACTGTCGCTGGAGGCTTCGAACTCATTGCGGGCGAGCGGCGCTGGCGGGCGTCAAAAATGGCCGGGCTCGACGAGATTCCGGTGGTGGTGCGCCAGGCTTCGGATGACACCGCATTGGCACTCGCACTGATTGAGAACATACAGCGCGAGGACCTGAATCCAGTTGAGGAAGCGATGGGGTTGAAGCGCTTGCTGGATGAATTTGGTATGACCCACCAACAGGCGGCCGAGAGTGTCGGGCGGTCGCGCGCCGCGGTCAGCAATTTGCTTAGAATTCTCAACCTTGATCCAGTTGTACGCGAGCACATTGAAAATGAGCGGATCGAAATGGGGCATGGGCGGGCACTGTTAGCGTTGCCGCAGGCTGACCAGAGTGGCGCTGCCGAAGTCGTGATGCATAGAAGACTGTCGGTTCGCCAAACTGAGCAACTGGTACGGCAGTGGTTGGCCGGGGAGCGAAAAAGAAAGCGCAAGCCCGCGTCAAAAGATGCCGACATACAACGCCTGGAAAACGAACTGTCAGAAACGCTCGGCGCCTCGGTTCACATTGAACACCGCGGAGCGAAAGGGGGGCGGTTGCTGATTGATTATCACAGTCTCGATGAGCTGGATGGCATTATCAAACGCTTGCGCTCGTAATTTATCGGGCAGGCAGTCGTTCAAACCAAAGAACAGGGCCGGCGACAATTACTTTCGTCGAATGCCAATCACGCTGCCAGATTGTTCAGGGCGTGGTAGATGGCGGTGGGCGTTCATCAGGCTCGTAAGAGTGAGGCGCACATCGTCAGGAAATTCAGATGAACGCCTTGTTTCAAGGTCAACATGCACCATGATTTGTTCCGAAACCGCTGCCAGGTAATCGTCCTCGGCATGATGCAT
Source organism: uncultured Acidiferrobacteraceae bacterium (assembly GCA_913062915.1). Taxonomy (GTDB): domain Bacteria; phylum Pseudomonadota; class Gammaproteobacteria; order Arenicellales; family UBA868; genus CAJXWH01. The sequence continues at coordinate 5,423 of CAJXWH010000106.1, forward strand.
GTGCAAGAAGTAATGGACTCGCTTGGTATCGAAATCAAGCAACTGGCAGTTCAGCCGCAAGGGATCCCCAAGGTGCAGTTCTCGGATATAGCTGACGTGCATTTCTAAGGTGAAGGTGGAGGTTCGACGTTGCTCAATATAGGCCGGTGAAATACCAATCAACTCCATGAAAGCATCTACGCCACGATCGAATGCCAGCACATAGTACGAAACGTTCATGTGGCCGTTGTAGTCAATCCACTCAGGCAGCACAGTAAGTGTGGGAAGCTCGAGCAGTTTGGAATCGTTAAATTCGGTCATGAATGAATAAAAGCATAAAGAATAAGCCGAAGAAGAGACGGAAGCTAAGCCGCTATTTTGCTGATCAAAATTTATAACCTGACTTTGAAAAAATGTAGAAGCGACTTAAGTTTAGATTGCGTTGGGCAGACGATAGCAAGCTGTATGTTGGCCCTTAACGTTGTAATTTAATGCCCGCTAGTTCACGGTCCCAGGTACTAGCAGTAATCCCTCGATCTCGCAGTATATATTTCTGAATCTTGCCCGTGGGCGTCTTTGGGAGTATGTCAACACAGTCAATATAACGAGGGACCATGAAGTAAGGCATGCGTGGCTCCAGAAATTTCACCAAGTCTTTCGGATTTAGCTTGCCGGGGGAACTCGGCACCACTATAGCCATAACCTCTTGTTCCGTGTGCTCGGATTCAACGGGTATAACTGCGCATTCCAATACGTCCGGGTGGGCGTTGATTTCATTCTCGACCTCGAATGAAGAAATATTTTCGCCTCTGCGTCGAATAGCATCCTTGATACGGTCAACGAAATACAAGTTTCCGTCGGCGTCCTTCATTAGCATATCGCCGGTGTGGTACCAAAGATTGCGAAACGCTTTTTCGGTCCATTCCGGGTGATTCCAGTAGCCGGTTGTGATGATCCATGGTTCCTTAGTGCGGACTAATGCTTCACCGGGTATGCCCGGGGGTAACTCGGCATCGTTTTCGTCGGCAATGCGAACTTCGTAACGATCGCTGGCAACGCGACCACAGCTCTTGTTGTCGACCAAGTCAAAACCTGAGCGGGTTGGACAGTTCATTTCTGTGCCGCCCCAGGTGGTTGAAACCAGGCAATCAAAACGTCTCTTAAAGTCTTCAACCTCCGGGATTAACGGAACCATCAAGATCCGCTCGAGCGGATTCTGGTTGTCCTTGGAATCGGGGGTTTGGTGGTAGAGAAAATTGGCCATCGCGCCGAGAAGGAACGAACAGTTGGCATTAAATCGAACAACATCAATCCAGAAGCGTTGGGCACTAAAAACGCCGGCGATCACGGCTGTGGCGCTGGCTATACAGCTGGCATATATGACAGCAAACTGTCCGGCGAGGTGGAATAAAGGCAGCGGCGCGTAGTAAATGTCGCCACCCCGCAGGTCGAGCATCTCAGTTACGCCGTAGGCATACTCGTAAGCATGGGCGTGGCTAATCATGGCACCTTTAGATGGCCCGGTTGTTCCCGACGTGTACATGACGGCCATCAGGTCGCGGTACCGAGGCCCGTCCCCAGACCAGGGGGTGTCGGCCTCTAGATCTTCATAAGAGAGGACTTCGTAACGTTGGGTAAGAGTCCTAGGCACCTGCGTGTCACCGCCGCCATAAACGATTAATCTTTTCATGTAAATAAGATCTGTTGAGACCGACTCGAGCCTTTCTAGAAAACTGGCGTCCACAACCATGGTTTGAGCCATGGAATCGTTGACGAGATACGTAAACAGATTCCCCCGGTAGTGAA
>CAJXWH010000107.1 GCA_913062915.1 uncultured Acidiferrobacteraceae bacterium
TGCTCCAAATGAGGATAAAGAATGTGGGTGAATCGAAAAGTCATTGGGATGCCTCATCGAATTTGGAACAGATTTGCTCGGTTGAACCCGCTCAAGGCTTGTCGCTATACTCGAACGGCCGAAATTCGTTGTGTTTGCACGACAGCTCCCGCATAACGGCGCGTTCTTGCTCAGTTAACTCTCCGTAAGATTTCGTTTCAAGAACCAAACGGTGTGCGCGGTCCTCGGTGCTACCGTGACGTCCTTGGGCGAGATACTCGTGAATCAAATAAACAATTCCAATAGCAACCCAATGATGTTTAAAAGACCGGGCAGGAGCGGGCTTTATGACCCGGCCTTTGAGCACGACAGCTGCGGGGTCGGTTTTGTTGCCCATATTGGGGGGCAGCGAAGTCACACGATCCTGCAGGATGCCTATGAGGTTTTGAAGCACATGGATCATCGAGGCGCTGTTGGAGCCGAAGCCAATACCGGTGATGGCGCTGGCATCCTGACCGCGTTGCCGCACCAGTTCCTGGCGCGTGTCGTACACGATGAATTGAAACAGAGTTTGCCGCCACCAGGTCGTTTCGGTGCAGGTCTCGTGTTTTTGCCGCGCATCGAAAGAGAGCGTGAACTTTGCAGACAAACGATAGCTCAGCTGGCTTTAGAGCAGGGCCAGAGACTGATCGGTTGGCGGCCGGTGCCGGTGCAACCGGATCACGCAGAGCTTGGCGCTGCGGCCAGAGCCTCCGAGCCGTGTATGGAGCACCTCGTAATTGGCGCATCAGATGATGTAAACGATGAGGACTTTGAGCGACGTCTCTATATGATTCGCAAGCAGGCAAGTCATCTGTTGAGAGGGAACATGGAGCTCACTCAGCGGGAGATGTTTTATATCTGCTCTTTATCCAGCGCTGTGATGATCTACAAGGGAATGCTGCGCACCTCGCAATTGATGGCTTATTTCCCCGACCTTAGTGATAAGGACTACACCAGCCACCTGGCCATGGTGCACTCACGGTTTTCAACCAATACCTTTCCGAGTTGGGATCGGGCCCAGCCGCAGAGACTGATGGCGCATAACGGCGAGATCAATACCCTGCGTGGCAACATCAATTGGATGCGTGCCCGTGAAGGTGTTATGGAAAGCACATTTTTTGGTGAAGACTTACCGCGGTTGTTTCCGATTATCGAACCGGACTGCTCAGATTCCGGTAACTTCGACAACGTGCTTGAGTTCTTGTTGATGAGTGGCCGGACATTACCGGATGCGATGATGATGATGATTCCGGAAGCCTGGCAGAAGCACAACACGATGGACGATGCCAAACGCGCTTTCTACGAATACCAGTCAACATTGATGGAGCCGTGGGACGGGCCGGCATCCATTGCATTTACAGACGGCCGCTGTATCGGAGCGATACTTGATCGCAACGGCCTGCGCCCCAGCCGCTATTACCTGACGACCGATGACCGCGTCATTATGGCGAGCGAGGTTGGTGTCCTGCCGGTTGAGGCGGGCAGGATTCGTGAAAAGGGCCGGCTTCAGCCTGGACGGATGTTTCTCGTGGATTTTGAACAGGGTCGACTGATTCCAGATCTTGAACTAAAACGCGAACGGGCCCGGGTGTTCCCCTACGCGGCCTGGCTCGAGACGCAGCGGGTCAAGCTGTCAGAACTCCCGACTGCCGGCGACGATATTCCCGGACTGGATGCAGGCACTTTGTTGCCGCGCCTGCGCGCCTTTGGCTATACGCGCGAGAGCATGCAGTTTATGTTGATACCGCTGGTCAGCGACGTGCGTGATCCTGTGGGGTCGATGGGGAATGATTCAGCGCTCGCCTGCCTTAGCGACCAGCCACGGATGCTCTACGACTATTTCAAACAGTTGTTTGCTCAGGTTACGAACCCGCCCATCGATTCGATTCGAGAAGACGTGATCATGTCTTTGGCGTGTTATATCGGCCCGGAAAGCAACCTGCTGGATCCCACGGAAGCGAACTGCCATCGATTGCTGATAGACCATCCAATCCTGACCAACCGGGAGCTTTATGCGATTCGGCGGATTCTCATCGAGAAATGGCGTGCGCAGTCGATCGATATTACCTTCGATCGAAAATCGGGTTGCGCCGGCATGCGGCAGGCACTGGATCGGATTTGCGCGGAGGCCGAGGCTGCGATTGACGCGGGCTGCAGTCTGCTGGTGTTGTCAGATCGGAATATTCAGCCGGAAAAACCTGCAGTCAGCATGCTGCTTGCTGCGAGTTCAGTCCATCAGCACCTGGTTCGGCAAGCGAAGAGAACTCGGGTTGGACTGGTCGCAGAAACCGGAGAAGCCAGTGAAGTCCATCATCACTGCCTGCTGATTGGTTACGGCGTTGATGCCGTAAATCCTTACCTTGGGTTCGAGGCACTATGGCAGGCCCGCCGGGAGGGGCAATTGCCCGATTCGCTCGACAGCGACGAGGCGGTGGTCGAAGCCTACCGCGGTGGCGTTGCCAAAGGAATCATGAAAGTGATGGGGAAAATGGGTATCTCGACCCTGCAATCCTACAAGGGTGCCCAGATTTTCGAAGCGGTGGGACTGGGAGATGAGGTGATCGATTTTTCTTTTACCCATACCGCCAGCCGGGTTCAGGGTGTGGGGTTCGATGTATTGGGGACCGAGATCCTGCGGCGCCACGAACTTGGGTACCCGACGCAATCCCGAAATAACGTAGTGACGCTTCCAAATCCGGGCGAGTATCACTGGCGGCCAGGGGGACGCAAGCACGGTTGGGCGCCAGCCACCATTGCCAGTATTCAGCAAGCGGCGGACCAGAACGACCCGGCAGCCTATCGGCGCTTCGCTGAAGCGGTCAACTCGGAAGCCCGCGGGCGCCTCACCCTGCGCGGCCTGATGCGCTTTGGTGGCACCGACGCGGAGGCGGTTGCGTTAGATGAGGTCGAACCGGCGAGTGAGATTGTCCGGCGATTTTGTACCGGCGCCATGAGCCTTGGATCGATTTCACCCGAAGCGCACGAAACATTGGCCATCGCCATGAACCGCCTGGGCGGTAGGAGCAACACCGGCGAAGGTGGTGAGGATCCCGATCGATTTCACCCGCTGCCTAATGGAGATTCCAAGCGTTCGGCCATTAAACAGGTGGCTTCTGGGCGATTCGGCGTAACGGCTTGGTATCTGACCAATGCAGACGAGCTTCAAATCAAGATTGCCCAAGGCGCAAAGCCTGGAGAGGGTGGTGAATTACCGGGTCTAAAGGTAGATGGCGCCATTGCCCGAATTCGCTACTCGACGCCAGGTGTGGGATTAATCAGTCCACCACCGCACCACGATATCTACTCGATCGAAGATCTGGCCCAGCTGATTTACGATCTCAAGAACGCCAATCCCTCGGCCCGTATTAGTGTGAAGTTGGTATCGGAGGTCGGTGTAGGCACGATCGCCGCCGGTGTGGCGAAGGCCCATGCGGACCACATTCTGATTTCCGGTGACAGCGGTGGCACCGGCGCGTCACCCCTGACCAGCATCAAGTACGCTGGGCTGCCGTGGGAGCTTGGCATGGCCGAGACCCATCAGACGTTAGTGCTAAACGACCTGCGCAGTCGTGTGGTTTTGCAGACGGACGGCGGCATGAAAACGGGTCGCGACGTAGTGATCGCGGCATTGCTGGGCGCTGAAGAAATTGGTTTTTCTACGGCTCCCTTAATTTCTCTCGGCTGCATCATGATGCGCAAGTGCCACCTTAATACCTGCCCGGTTGGGATTGCTACCCAGGATCCGATACTGCGCAAGAAATTCAGTGGCAAGCCCGAGCACGTTGTGAACTACTTGTTTATGGTTGCGGAAGAGGCCCGCGGGTACATGGCGCAGCTCGGCTTTCGCACGTTTAATGAGATGGTCGGGCGCGTGGATGTTTTGGAGACAGACGCGGCCGTCAGACACTGGAAAGCCGACGGAATTGATCTGCGGGCCATACTTCAGCCTGCTCAAAAGCCGTATCCGGAAGTGGGTGTGTACTGCCTGAGAGGCCAGGATCACGGACTGGAAACAGCGCTGGATAACACCCATCTGATCCGGTTGGCGGCACCTGCGTTGGACCGGGCAGAACCGGTTCGAATTGACCTGCCGATTGCGAATATCAACCGTACAGTGGGTACGCTACTGAGCCACGAGATTGTTAAACGCTGGGGCGAAGGTGGGTTGCCCGACAACACGATCCAGGTGCAGTTTTCGGGCTCAGCTGGCCAGAGTTTTGCAGCCTGGCTTGCCAGCGGTGTCACCCTGGAACTCGAAGGTGATGCCAATGATTATGTTGGCAAGGGGTTGTCTGGCGGGCAAGTCGTCATCTATCCCCCCAAGCAGAGCCAGTTCCGTGCCGAAGAGAACATCATCGTGGGAAATGTTGTGTTGTATGGCGCTACCAGCGGTCGGGCGTTTTTTCGGGGAATGGCCGCAGAACGGTTTTGTATCCGCAACAGCGGGGCCATGGCAGTGGTCGAAGGGGTGGGAGATCACGGTTGCGAGTATATGACGGGCGGCCGAGTGGTGGTGCTGGGGCCGATAGGCCGCAATTTTGCAGCCGGCATGTCCGGTGGCATTGCTTATGTACTGGCACCGAACCGCGAGACTTTTGAGCTCAACTGCAATCTCGCCATGGTCAATCTCGAGGATGTGGTGGAAGAGGATGACATCGGCGAATTGGTCGAATTGATTCGGCAGCATCACCAGTTGACGGGTTCCACCATCGCAATCCGGGTCCTTGAAAAATGGGATCGGGTTCTGCCCCAGTTCGTCAAGGTGATCCCGACCGACTACCAGCGGGCACTTAACGAGCAGGCGATGCGGGAGATTGACGAAGCGTCTTCAGACAAGCTACCGCTGGATCAAAGGGTGGCGGGCTGAACGATTCAACGTTTTTCGCCCGCGGGATTGGTTTTTATGGTGCTGCCGTTCAGAGACTGATGGATGGGTAAGCCGACCGGCTTCACACAATTTGCTCGCAGCTCGGTGCCATACCGAGACCCGCTGGAGAGATTGCAGGATTTTGCGGAGATATTTACCACGCCCGACGAGATGCATATGAAGACCCAGGGCGCCCGGTGTATGGATTGTGGCGTGCCGTTTTGCCAGTCAGCTGACGGATGCCCAGTCGACAATCTCATTCCCGAGTGGAATGACCTGGTGGTTCGCGGTGAATGGCAACAGGCCCTGGCTCGACTCGAAGAGACCAACAATTTTCCGGAATTCACAGGTCGGGTCTGTCCCGCACCGTGCGAGGGCGCGTGCGTGCTCGGGATCATCGATCCCGCCGTGACCATCAAGAATATCGAAAATGCAATCATCGATCGAGGGTTTATGGAGGGATGGGTAACCCCCCATTTGCCCCGAAGGCGCAGCGGCCGGAGCGTGGCGATTGTCGGGTCCGGCCCCGCCGGGCTGGCTGCAGCAGACCAACTCAATCAGGCGGGGCATCGCGTCACCGTCTACGAACGGGCGGACCGGGTCGGCGGGCTTTTAACGTACGGAATTCCGAACATGAAACTCGACCAGGCTGTGGTTGATCGCCGGATCGATCTTTTGCGTCAGGCCGAAGTCGAGTTTATTACGGGTGTCAGCGTGGGTTCGCCCGCATCGTATACCAGCGGACACGTGATTAACATACTGGAAGAGAGCGGGGTAGCCGTTCGGCACATCCCAGTAAGCGATGTCCGGGCCCAGTACGATGCACTGCTTCTCGCCACGGGCGCCACGGTCCCCGGGGATTTGTCGATTCCTGGCCGGGCGTTGGAGGGGATTCATTTTGCAATGGATTTTCTGACCCGCAGTACGCAAGGAATTCTGGAAGGAACCGAACCGTCGTTATCGGCCAGAGACCAGGATGTTATTGTGATCGGCGGCGGTGATACGGGCACCGACTGTATTGGCACGGCGCTTCGTCAGGGCTGCCGCAGCATTGTCAACTTTGAATTGCTGGCCCAACCGCCCGCTGACAGACCACTCGATAATCCCTGGCCACAGTGGCCTCTCATTTACCGTTTGGAATATGCCCATTCCGAAGCACAGGCGAAGTTCGGGGCGGATCCCCGCTCGTATTGTGTTCTATCGCAAGAGTTCATCGGCGATGATCAGGGACGGGTGAGGGGCATTCGAACGGTCGATGTGGACTGGAATCACCCCACAGACGAGGCGCCGTTCTCACAAGTGTCTGGCTCCGAGCAATTGTGGGAATGTGACCTGGTATTTCTTTCTATGGGATTTCTTGGACCAGAACATGCAATATCCGATGATCTTGATCTGAAATATGATGCACGATCAAATTACCAGGCGGATTACGGCCGTTACCAGTCTAGTGAGGAAGGCGTATTTGTCGCTGGGGATTGCCGCCGGGGCCAATCACTCGTGGTCTGGGCCATCAACGAAGGCCGGGGTGCGGCCGACGCGATTGATACGTATCTCATGAATTAAGGTGCTTCGGATTAAAAGCGGATCCGCGAATGTCATCACACAGGATTAAGGATCGGGAGCGACTGATTGTTGCGCTCGATGTGCCATCGGGTGGGCAGGCACGGGACCTGGTAGAGACGCTGGGCAGCAGCGTCGCTTTCTATAAAGTGGGTCTTGAGCTTTTTCTAAGCGGAGATGCTTTCGAGCTTCTCGACTGGTTAGTTGAGCAGGGTAAGAAAATCTTCGTCGATCTCAAGTTCTTTGATGTTCCAGCAACTGTGGCGCGGGCCGTGAATCAACTGCACGGACGCAATGTGACGTTTGCAACGGTTCACGGCAACGACGCAATGATGCGGGCGGCAGCCGAAGCCAGCAACGATGTGGGTATTCTGGCAGTGACTGTGCTCACCAGTTTGGATCGCGGAGATTTAGACGACTTGGGCTTCCAGTGTGACGTTGGCGAACTGGTTTGTTCACGGGCACGACGGGCTATGGAGCATGGGTGTGTCGGCGTCGTCGCGTCCGGACAAGAAACAGCCATGTTGAGACAGCATCTTGATGAGTCTTTGCTGATTGTGACGCCGGGTATACGGCCCGTGATTAATGACGATGACCAGAAGCGAACCGTTACTGCCAGTCGCGCACTGCATGACGGCGCCGATTACATTGTCGTGGGTCGCCCCATTCGGGATGCGGTGGATCCGCACGCGGCAGCTGAATCGCTGCAGATTGAAATCGCGGCGGCCCTGGCGCGCT
>CAJXWH010000108.1 GCA_913062915.1 uncultured Acidiferrobacteraceae bacterium
GGTTTAAATCGCGTCGACAGTTATACCTTCAACGCACACAAGTGGATGTTTACCAATTTCGACTGCAATGTGTTCTGGGTCGCCGACCGAAAACCGCTGATCGAGACCATGACCATTTTGCCGCCGTATTTGCGAAACAAAGCCAGCGAGTCTGACGTGGTGGTTGATTATCGAGACTGGCATGTGCCGTTGGGGCGGCGATTTCGATCGCTGAAACTTTGGTGGGTGCTGCGCTCCTATGGTGCTGCGGGTATCCGCCATCATGTCCGTGAGCACGTACGCATGGCGCGCGATCTGGATGCCCGCATCGCCGGTGACCCGCGTTTTACCCTGGTAGCGCCAACTTTGTTTTCCTTGGTGTCGTTTCGTCATGTGGGCGGCGAGCAGGCCACCAGTGACCTCGCGGCAGCGATCAATGCTACCGGCAAGGCCATGGTGACGTCATCGAAAATCAGCGATGAGACCTTCATTCGGGTGTCGATCGCACAGACGCGTACCGAGCCGCGCCATGTCGATGCCTTGTGGCGGATCATCGACGATCATGCCGCACCCCGATGAGACTTTCGTGATGGCAGCAAAATCCAGTGCGTAAGACGCACGAAGGTGTGATGAACATCCTTTTCATTATGTGTGACCAGCTACGGGCTGATTACCTTTCCTGCTATGGTCATCCACACCTCAAGACCCCGAACATCGACGTGTTGGCGGCTCACGGGGTGCGTTTCAACCGGGCCTACTGTCAGGCGCCGCTCTGCGGCCCTTCCCGAGCGAGTTTTTACACGGGCCGCTACATGTCTTCGCACGGCGTGATGGCAAACGCAGACCCACTCAAAATGGGTGAACTGACCCTCGGTGATTACCTGCGTGCCGCCAGGATGACGGCGGTTGTGGTGGGCAAGTCGGAGGGCTCGCCAAACCTTGTGGCACTGGAACGATTCCAGATTGACCAAAGTTCAACCGAAGGCCAGCAGCTGGCAAACAATGGGTTTCTGCCATTCGAGCTTTTCTCTGGCATCTACCCGGATCCGATACTACCCAAAGGTCTCGGTTACAACGCTTACCTGCGCTCGCACGGTTTCGACGGCGACAACCCTTGGGAGGAGTGGGCGAACAGTGCGATCGATTCAAAGGGCAAGAGAGTGAGCGGTTGGCAAATGCGAAATGCCGGGTTGCCGGCGCGATTGCCGGAAGAGCATTCCGAGACGGCGTTTACCACCCGTCGGGCGATTGAATTTCTCGATTCTGTCGACCCCGACGAATCCTGGTGCATGCATCTCAGTTACATCAAGCCACACTGGCCATATCTGGCGCCGGCCCCGTACCACACCCGTTACCATAAGGATCATGTGGTGCCGGCAGTGCGGGATGAACGCGAGCGGCACAATCCGCACCCGGTATATCAGGCTTTTATGGCGCAGGATTACAGTCAAAATTTTTCCCGAGATGAGGTTCGCGACACAGTCATTCCGGCATACATGGGCCTCATTCAGCAGGTAGACGACCATGTCGGTCGAGTGCTCGCGCATCTGGAAAAAAAAGGTCTGCGCGAGCGCACATGGATAGTTTTTTCCAGTGACCACGGTGATTATCTCGGCGATCACTGGCTGGGGGAGAAAGACTTGTTTCACGAACCATCTGTCCGGATTCCCCTGATTATTTGCGACCCCTCTACCCGTGCTGACGGAACACGCGGTCGTGTCGTGGAGGAATTCGTCGAGGCGGTCGATGTCGTGCCGACGCTGGTGGAAGTGGCGGGTGGGACAGTGCCGTTGGAACGCATTGAGGGCCGTTCGTTACTGCCCTTTGTGCATCAGCAAGTTGCTGCCCCGTCGTGGCGGGATTGCGCCATTAGCGAAATCGATTTCAGTGATCGAGGTCCTCGCACCTTGTTGCGGCTGCACCCGCACGAGTGCCGGGCCCGCATGATTCGGACAGCAAAATGGAAGTACGTTCTGCACGAGCACTTCCCGCCGCAACTGTTCGACCTTGTGAACGACCCGCACGAGTTTATCGATCTTGGAGAAGATCCCGGCTACCGGTCAGCCCGGCAAGAGAATTACGACCGTCTTTTTACCTGGTTTCGGGGTCTCAAGGTCCGAACCGAGATGCCGATAGAGGCTCTCTTCGACATGGGTCCAGAACTGGATGAAGAACTCGGGATAATGATTGGTCACTGGTGAGTCGCTTTTGCTGAGTGGGTGATTGCGTATGGAGACGCCGCGAAAGACCAACGTCTTGAGGCCGTTCTACCGCCTCGGATGGCTTGCAATCTGGGGCAGCTGGTTGTTCATGCTGATAGTGGTCGTGCCGTCTCCTGAGAGTGGCACTTTCGGCTGGATGTTTTCGACCGTGGCAGTAACGACGGTGGCCTGGGTGTTACACCGGCTGTGGGACTGGCGGATCACCGGGCGGCCATTGCCGCGCCGGCGGTAGAGCCACTATCGGCGGCGTAGCGTTGCGAAAAGTTGCCGATGAAACCCGACGTATCCCGGCATTTGTTGGGCCACCGGTGATCGATGCCGCTTCATTAGGACACGGCAGGCGCGGGCATCAGAGCACTGTGCTGTGGAACTTCTCCATCAGGTAGCGGCCGGATCGAATCGGCGGGTAGATCGGCTCTTCTTCGTCTGGTAGGCACGATGGAATACACCGGATCTCGGCGTCCCAGTCGGGTTGGTGAAAATAGGCAAGCGACAGTCGCCATTGTTGTCGGGAGTGTGCATCGTTTGGCACGACCACCCGATGTACGGACGAGACCCAGCGATTATTGGTCCAGCGCGCCATGAGATCGCCAATGTTCACAATCAGGTCTGGGGCTTCGCCGGTGACGGGAATCCAATCGCCATTTCTATTCTGGATTTCAAGACCCTCGACGGCACCGCTTTGCATCAAGATCGTCAGAGTGCCGTAATCGCTGTGGGCTCCTGCGCGCAGTTGCGCGGCAGGTGGCGCCGATGCCAGCGGCGGGTAATGGTTAGCCCGAAGGGCGCTGATCGGATGACGGATAAAGGGCAGAAAAAAAATCTCCGGGAGATCAAGCGCGGTGGCAAACCGGCGCATCAGAGTCTCCGCGAGGCCGTTCATCGCTCGGTAATAGGCCTCGACCGCAGCGCGGAAATTCGCGGGCGCATCGGGCCAGCGGTTCGGGGTGGCGGCAAAAATTGCTTCATCGTGGTTAATGGGCTGTGGCCTGGGTCCCGGAGGGCCGATCGAGAAAGATTCTTTGAGATCGGGTAGCGTGTCGCAGCCGCGCGAGCGTGCCAATGCCTCGCGGGCCATGGGTGAGAAGCCGTACGGGGAGCCTGGGGTGCGTTGTTGGACGCGTTCTTTCTCCGCGATCGGTTGATCGAAAAAGTGAATTGCAGCGTCGCGGCACGCCTCCATCACTGCCGTCGGTATACCGTGGCCCGTGATCACGAAAAAACCGGTCTCCTCGCAAGCGACCCGGATCGCCGCGGCCTGGGAAGCAACCGAGTGGCCCTTCTGCGGCTGCAGATTGATCTTGGGAATGAAACGGTTCGAATCCATAACCAACGGCGCCGGTGCGAGGCCCGGTTCTGTTCCTTGGATCTTAAGCAAAACTGCACGAAATTCACACTATTTTTCGGCGTATTTTTGCGCTATGGTTACGACTAACATTGGTATAGGTAACCTGAAATGTATAAGGCAATCGAACCGGCGAAGGCCCATGACCTGATCCAGGAAGGCGCCGTCACTGTCGTTGATATTCGCGATCCTGACTCCTTTGAGATGGGTCACCTGGAAAATGCTCAACAGGTAACCGGCGACGACGTCGAAGAATTTATCCGCAGTTCCGATTTCAGTCAGCCGCTTCTGGTCTACTGTTATCATGGAATTTCCAGCCAGTCGGCCGCTGACTATTTTGGAGAGCAGGGTTTTCAAGATGTCTATCACCTGGCCGGCGGGTTTGAAGCCTGGCGTTCGAGCGGTCTCCCCACCCATTCGAATTGATCCAATCAGGGAGGTTTTGCAATGGCGATCACGCGTGTGTGGATTGAGGAAGGTTGCATCGGTTGTGGAATGTCGGAAATGACCTGTCCAGAAGTCTTCAAGATCAAGGACGAGACGGGCGCGTCCAGTGTAATTGAGGGTGTTGATTTTTCTCTCTACGAGGACGAAATCAAAGAGGCCGCAGAAGGCTGCCCCGTCGAAGTCATTCGGTACCAAGAGTCCTGACCCCGTGCTCCGACGTCACTCGATTTCAGGGAACGAGTGCCCTACATTGGACCCTGGATGACCAACCTCACCAATCGCCGGATCACGTTGGCTGCACGGCCGGTGGGCGCACCCAAGGACAGCGACTTTAAACTTATCGAAGAGCCGGTTGCCGAGGTGGGGCCCAACCAGGTTCTGCTGCGCACGGTCTACCTGTCGCTCGATCCGTATATGCGGGGCCGGATGAATGCGGTGGCCTCCTACGCCCCTTACGTCGAGATTGGCGAAACCATGGTGGGTGGGGCAGTCAGCACCGTGGTCGCATCAAACCACTCCGATTACAAACCGGGCGATCTCGTATTTGGGTACACCGGCTGGCAGAAATATGCGTTGGCCGACGGGTCGAATTTGCGTGTGATCGACTCGACCGCGGCCCCAATTTCAACGGCGCTCGGCGTATTGGGTATGCCGGGCCTCACTGCCTACGTCGGCCTTTTGGACATTGGCCAGCCGGTGGCGGGTGAGACCGTGGTGGTGTCGGCGGCATCTGGCGCAGTCGGGGCCGTCGTTGGGCAGATCGCCAAGATTAAAGGATGCCGCGTGGTGGGTGTCGCAGGCGCCGAAGAGAAATGTCGGTACGTGGTGGATACGCTCGGGTTCGACGCGTGTGTCAGCCATCGGAGTGAGAACCTGGTCGAGGAGTTGGCCGAAGCTTGCCCCGATGGCGTGGATGTGTATTTTGAAAATGTCGGGGGGGTGGTCTTTCAGGCGGTGCTCGGGCACCTCAACGCGGATGCCCGGATTCCAGTGTGCGGCCTGGTGTCGCACTACAACGACACTGACCGACCGCCGGGCCCGGATTCAATGCCGAGATTCGCGCGCACCATATTGACCAAGCGCTTGAAGGTGCAGGGGTTTATCATTTTTTATCACGCGAACCGGGAAGCAGCATTTCGCGAAGACATGACCGCCTGGTTGGATGACGGCAAGGTACGTTACCGGGAGGACATTGTGGAAGGTATAGAGCAAGCGGTCGGTGCTTTTCAGGGTCTTCTCGAGGGTCGCAATTTCGGCAAGCTGTTGGTGCAGGTCTCCGAAGATCCGACCCGAGGCCGCTGACAGGATCTAAATCTACCCCGGCCCTATAGGCCAAAACGAACGAACGCCTGTTGGCTGTCCCCGAGTAGGGGTCACGGATCGGTAGGGGTTGCGATAGAGGTGGGGTGGATCTGCTCGAGGGCTTTCTCGATGGTGTTCTCGAGGTCTTCGGGTTTGCGGTTAGCGCCGTAACGTGCCAGCACAGTGCCGTCTCGAGCCACCAGGAACTTGCTGAAGTTCCATTGAATTCTGCCGGTGCCAAAAAGTCCGCGGCGGGCCCGTTTCAGCAGGCGGTAAAGCGGGTGGGTGTCGTGGCCATTCACCTTGATCTTTGAGAACATCGGGAAGGTGATCGCATAGTGCTCGGCACAGAATTTCGCAATGGTTTCTTCGGTTCCCGGTTCCTGGCGGCCAAACTGGTTGCAGGGGAAACCGAGGATCGAGAAGCCGTGGCCACGCCAGCGTTGGTAGAGCGCTTCGAGGCCCCGATACTGGGGCGTATAACCGCAGCGGCTCGCTGTGTTGACAATCAAGAGCACTTCGCCTCGAAATTTCTCGAGATCGATTTCTGTGCCTTCGATATCCGTGATTTTAATCGTGAAGTCGATCTTCACCGCGCACTGTATTCCAGATTGGTTTTTTGGAACGGCGATGAATTGTAGCCGCCTCTGGGTGAGCCGGGCGCGTGGCAGACATCGCGACACACTGTGGCTTGGACGGGTCGTGGGATCACCCGCGCATCGCAGCGGCTCAGGCGGGCAGAATATTGAACTCGGGCCCAAAGGGAAACGCGGTGATGTTTTCGGCCCCGTCTTCGGTCACGATCAGGATGTCATGTTCGCGATAACCGCCGCCACCCGGTTTTGATTCTGGCAGCATGATCATCGGTTCCATGGAAACCACCATGCCCGGTGCCAAGAGGGTATCGATATCTTCACGTAGCTCAAGGCCCGCCTCCCGGCCATAGTAGTGGGAGAGCGTGCCGAACGAGTGACCATAGCCAAAGGTCCGGTACTGAAGCAGGTCGTGCTGCCGGTAGATCTGATTCAGTTCTTCCGCGATTTCACCACAGCGAGCGCCGGGTCGAATCAGCTCAAGACCCCGTTGGTGCACCGCGCAGTTGATCTGCCACAGGGCAAGGTGCGGATCACTGCAGTGATTGAAGAACAGGGTCCGCTCGAGCGCTTGGTAGTACCCCGAGATCATCGAAAAACAGTTAAGGCTCAGGATGTCGCCTTTTTGTACCCGTCTTGTGGTCAGCGGATTGTGGGCGCCATCCGTGTTGATTCCGGTTTGAAACCAGGTCCAGGTGTCCATTAGTTCGGTATGCGGAAATGTATCGGCGATGGCCCGTACCATGGCTCGGGTCGATTCGAGTGCGACCTCAAATTCACGGGCACCTTCGCGCACGGCCGCCACCAGCGTTTCCCCCCCCGAGGTCACAGATCCGTGCGCCTTCTCGAATGAGTGCCAGTTCCTCATCGGACTTCACCATGCGCATGCCCATAGTGGCTTCGCCAAGGTCAACGAACGTAACCCCTGGCAATGCGTCTTCGAGCTTGGTTCGGTTTTGAACTGTCATGTGATCGAATTCAATGCCAACTGTCGTCGTCTTGGTTAGAAGTTGTTGTACAGCATGAAAGAAATTGTCCTGGTGCCAGTCGGTGTAGACCAGGTTGTCGTGGCCAAAGGTTTGTCT
>CAJXWH010000109.1 GCA_913062915.1 uncultured Acidiferrobacteraceae bacterium
AATTGTCGCGCCAGCGGCAAAAGCGCCGACGACCGACGACGACTTGTCGATGACAGGTGTCGAGCGGGCCCGTACGCCGGTTCCGGAGATTTTATGTCCGACGTCGGTGGGGGTTACATACTGACCGAATACCCAGACCAGGATACCGCCCGGGACCTCGATCCGCGACCAGGACGAATCACCTGACAACACTCGAATGGGTGTGCCGACTTCGAGGGTGTCGAGAACGGCGGTTGCCGTATTGCGGCCGGCATAGAGTTTGGCGCTGGTTTCACCGACACCTGCACCGCTGTAGGCCAAGCGAGCGTCACTGGGTTCCGTCGGCGCGGCGAGGTCTTGTTCCAGGATTGGCAGAATTCGTTTCGCATAGTCGTGTTCTTGCTGCGCGGCAAGTCGGGCCAAGGACAAAGCCTTATGGGCATCCTGCGCAACTTCTTCGCCGAGATAATGAGCCAGGCTCAGGTTGTACTGGGCAGCGGCGACATCTTGTTGCGCAGCACGTTGCCACCATTGGATGGCGAGGGGACGGTTTCGGGGAATCCCTTGGCCTTCCCAGTAGAGCACGCCAAGGTCAAACATCGCACCCGCGTCGCCACTTTCGGCCAGTGGTCGCCACAACTGGTAGGCTTTCTCGTAGTTGGCATCGGCATAGGCGGCGACAGCGTCACTGAAGTCATCTGCGGTGGCTGGCAACGGCAAGAGGAGAAGCAACAAGGCAAGCAGACGGCTCATTAGCATATCTTATTCACTTATTCCGCCCACGCAAACGTGGATAGAAAATTGCTTGAAAAGCCTTGGGAGAAATCGGAATCTCCGTCTTGGATTGCCCTGTGACAAGACCGGCCCCGTGCGGCAGGTTACCGAATGTGCCAAATCACGAGGTCAAGTGCAAAGGTCGCGGCGTTCGAAAACGATAAGACCGGCAATCGCGAGGACGATGATGCCGCCAACAAGGGGCAGGGTATCGACGAACAGTAGGTTCTCATCCAGCGACAGGCCTTGGCCATAATAGTAGAAGGGGCTCAGCCACTTGAGTGCCGACAAGGAATCGATCATGGCTGCCAACGATTTGAATAAGAACGTGACCACGATCAGCGCAGAACCGATCGCGACGGTCTGGGTGCGACGCCCGGTCATGGCGCCGGCAGCTAGGGTGATGGCTCCAAAAAAAAGACCAAGTAACGCAACCATGACGCTACTCCCAGCGACCGGGCCAACGCTGAGTGCCATACCTCCCCTGGCTGAGGCGAAGAGGACGCCGAGCCAAAGTAGGATACCGAGGGCGGTAACCAGTATGACGAGGGCCGCGAATTTCTCGAAGTACAGTTGCCGGCGGGCGATAGGCAGGGTGGCAAGCAGCTCTAGGGTGCCATCTGTTTCTTCTCCGCCAATCGCGCGGCTGCCGATTCCCATCGCGAAGACCGAGAAGAAAATAGGCAGCATCATGCCGAATGCCTCTGCCGTAAGGAAGCCGGACGGGGACAGCATATCGACAGCTTCGTCGATCCCGAACATAGCCCACATGTCTTTGGGCATAAGGTCCATCAGCGCCTGCATTTCATCTCCTGCTTCGGCAAGCGACGGGTAATACCACCCGAGTATGGCCATATAAACCAGGATTCCAGCGGTCCAGCCAGCAAGGCTATATTTCTTTTCCAGGCAGGCCTTCCAGCATATCGGCATCATGCATTCTCCCGGTACATGTCAAGAAAGACTTCCTCAAGGTTCTCCTCTTGGCTCCGGACATCTACAACGGTATGCCGTGCCGCAGCCTTCATCAGGGCATCCATCGAGCCAGTGGCGATGCACTTCAGCATCGTGCCGTGGATCTCCGCGTTCGAGACGCCTTCTACATCGGCAAACTCGCTTGCTGCGGGTGGATGTTCGAAGCGGATTTCGATGATTCGCCGCGCTGCAGCGCGAAGTTCCGCGACGGTCCCGATCCGATTCAGCTGGCCGCTGTTTATAACCCCGATTCGGTCGGCGACTCGCTCAACCTCGGCGAGCAGGTGTGAAGACAAGAACACCGTCTGGCCTCGCTCGCGCATGTGACCCATGAGTTCCAGAAACTCCTGCTGCAGCAATGGGTCGAGACCTGCAGTGGGTTCGTCAAGAACCAACAGGTCTGGACGATGGGCGAGTGCCTGTATGAGCCCCGCTTTCTGCCGGTTGCCTTTCGAGAGCTGACCGATGGGCCGGTCGAGATCCAGATCGAACTGGCGGGCAAGGCGGTCGGTTTCTGCCGCTGTGTCCGTATTTCGAAGGCGAGCGAAATAGCGGACAAGACTCCGCGTCGTCATCTTTTGATACAGATAGAGATCACCTGGAAGGTAGCCAATGCGATTGCGAATCTTGGCACCGTCGGACCAGCAGTCCATGCCGAAAATGTGGACGCTGCCGCGGGTCGGCTTGAGTAGTCCGACAAGGACGCGAATCGTGGTGGTTTTGCCTGCCCCGTTTGGGCCAATGAACCCGAACACCTCACCGGGCTCGATCGACAGATTTAGATCGTCCACGGCGACGACGCTGCCGTAGTGTTTCGAGAGGTTGCTGATCGAAATCATGCGCCGTGCCAGCAGCAGATGGAATGATGGGTCACTACTGGTACCGGAAATCTGGAAGTGGTGTGAATCGTTTGGTTATTATACTGAAGTGAATAGCGGTAAATTGTTGAACTCGATCACATAAAGTGCATGGCGTGTGCTTTCTGCCCGAATCGGATTGACCGGTGCTGTATTTGGGCTGCGCTGTGGTTTGAGCCATAAATACTTCACGGCTTCAGCAGCAGGAAGCGGGGATCGACGACAAAATGCGAACCACGGAAAGCAGAATAGCGGGAGCGCTGAGCGTATGGGGCAGGCTGCGACGCGATGTGGTCTTTCTCATCAGTCTCGCAAAAATGATTGTGTATTACTGGATCGTAGGGGGGCGTATTCGCAAGGCCTACCGGCGGTGCCAAGCCCGGGGGGAGATCTACTGGGTGGATGAGGAGCCGGCCGAGACTGAGAGGAGGCTTCGGTGAGCAGCAGCGGGCGGGTGCGCCTTACCGATGTTCCAGCGCCGGAATACGCTTTTGGTTACCGTGTACCGCCCCGCTCCGGCAATGAAATCAATGGCCTGGGCGATCCGAAACAGCAGCAGGCGCGGCATGTGTTCCACAGTGCCGGCGATGTTCGGCTCGACTGGCAAGCGCTTGATGATTTTTTTGGCTTGATCAGCTCATGGCGGGTGCTGCGGCATGTGATCACAAATGCCTGGCAACTGCGCAACTGGGATGGCCCGGTAGCTGCGGCCAGGTGCCCTGTGGAAGATCGCCGCGCGATGGCTGAAAAGATCAAGGAGATGGCCCAAGGTCTGGGTGCAGAACTGGTCGGCATCAGCGAGGTGACCAATGACGTTGTCTATGAGGGTCGCTCGATTTCCTTGCGGTACGCTGTTTGCCTTGGTTTATCGATGGATCGTACAGAAACGCAGCACGTGCCGCATGTCCGGGCAGCGGTGGAGGTTATGCGGGCTTATCGGGAAGCCTCCCGGATTGCAATTCGACTGGCACGGAACATTCGAAAGATGGGATGGCCGGCTCGAGCCTACGGTAATCCGAACAGTACGGATATTCTCCATATTCCGCTCGCAATTAACGCGGGTATTGGTCAGTTGGGTAAGCATGGTTCAATGATCAATGAAACTTTGGGTTCGAATTTCAGATTGGCCGCGGTTCTCACCGATTTGCCGCTCGTCTGCGACGAGCCGGTCGACATCGGTGTTGACGATCTTTGCTTGCAGTGCCAAAGATGTGTGATCGATTGTCCACCAGATGCCATTTTTCAGCATAAGCAACTGGTTCGAGGAGTCGAGAAGTGGTACGTCGACTTCGACAAGTGCATCCCATATTTTACAAAGACCCACGGCTGCGCCATCTGCATCGAAGTGTGCCCCTGGAGCGTTCCTGGCCGCGGACCCGCACTTTCTCAGAAGTTGCTGGCCAAGCGGGCTATGCGGCCTTGAATCGACGACCGGTCAAGGTCGACCCACGGTCATGACCACAGGTCGCGCTGGCTGTGGTCATGGGAGAACCAGAATGGGCGGATGTGTCGTTGGACGAAAGGCAAGTTGCCGAGGACTGGAATCTCCGTACAATCAATAAGGCCTCGGGTAATAACTGCGCGACCGTTCTACCGATTGAAAATGAATCAAATCACGCGATGTTGCACCGCTGCTGTCACGCTGCTGGCCCTCGCCTTGGGCCCGACTGCAGTAGGTGATGGTGCAGCCACCTATAAGGTGAAGACTGGTGACACCGCCTGTGGTATTGCTGAGCGGCACAGCATCCCTTGCTCACGACTCATTAAGAAAAACAATCTTGGCAGTGACGCCGTGATTTTTCCTGGCCAGGTACTGCGCCTGCCAGATTCTGCGCTATGGAATGATTCGATGCCCTGCCAGATCCGGGTAGTCAGCTGGGTGGATGTGATTGTTCAGGGGGATCACCTGGCCAACAAGAAAGCAGATTTTGAAAAACTCGTCAGGCGTATTCTGCGGCGGGATGTACCGTCGCTGTCTCATGAGGTAAAGGAGTATGGTGCGCTATGGTCGGAGGTCAGTTACGACGAAGCCAACGAAAAATTTTTGAACATCGATGTCGGGCAAGATGAGCGTTTTGTTCGTCGTGCCGAAGTGAATTGTCAGGTCTGGTCGTCGGGGTCCGAGGACCCGGTCGCAGTGTATATGAGTTGTGAACTCTCGGGCTGGGGGAACTACGATCCGCCGACGTACGATGAGTTCAAGCTGGAAGCACTGAGTACCGCGGCCACTTCGACTCTGCCGAGCGAAGCGGAAACGATGTTGAGTGGGTTACTTTCGAGTGTCGGCGAGCGATTACTTCAATATCGAAAAAAAGACTGCCCGGCTACGCTGGAATAATTTTCCTGGGTAACGCCGTATCCTGATCTATTGGCGTGGATCACACGCCACGCATGAAAAATTCCATTGCCACTCGTTTGGACCGAGGTCGGTACTTCCATATCCAGCGACTGAAATCGGGCTGAACTGATTTTCGAAGAGCCGCCTCATCCTTGGCCGCCGCCAGCAAAGTGCGGATTTTGAAAGCGGTTTCGACGACTTCCCGGGCTTGTACTTCGACATTATCGAGTGCATACGACTGGAGAGAATCCGGCGTGATGTAATCCACGCAGGCCTCGGGCCATTCACCGGTCTCTTGCTGGATAGCCATCGCATAGGTTGAGACCTGGAACGCGTGGTCCTGAGTGATCTCTCTTTTTGGCTTCACAGTGGATTTCAGCTCACGCACCTCACTCGGATAAAGCAGGTCGATGAAGCCCCGAACCGGAACCTCGATACCGTCGATTTGTAGACAAATTTCCTTCTGATATGCGGAAGGTTGCTCCCACGAACGCATCAACGGAACGCACACTTCGAGGCAGCGAAGCAGGACCCGGAGTTCCTGTTCCACGTAGCGGTCGTTGAAGTGTTCTGGATCGTTCTCAATCAAGGCGCGGTATTTTTTCGCAGCCGCACGTTTGAGTTGATCAAGGTCGGGATCGATGGACTGGGTGAGCAGAGAACCGATTGCCTCGTCCACCGCGGTTCCTCGGTGCATCGCAGGGCTGCCAGCCTCGCGGATGCCAAGCACCAGGTAAACAATGCCAAGCGCGGGATCATTTCGAAACTGTAGCATTGAGGTTGCGGACAAGTGTTTGATCGCGAATCTTGGAAAAGGGTTGCCCAGGGCATCGGCTGTTTTTATTGTCATCGGTTAGGTATCTACGAAGTGGGTGTGTCTCGATTCGACTGTCGGCAGGTTGCCCGCTTGACCATCGTTTTGTGAAACATTACTCAAGATTGCGTACAATGACAGTCATTGCGTGGTGATCGGTTAGTTTGTCTTTCGATTCCGGTACTGCCGGGCGAGATTCAGCGTCATGTTTTTACCCATCCTTTCAGTGTAATTCATTTGCGCCACTAGTTTTGTTTTGCCACAGGAGTCGAGCCGGTGAAGTACGACGTTATATCCGCTGACTGTCATATCGATCTAGTTTGGTTGCCGCCCGATTTGTTTACGGCTAACGCCTCAGCCGGTCTGCGTGATCGCATGCCGTATGTAACAAATGGGGAAGACGGCCCACAATGGGTCAGCCGCAGCGGTAGCGATTTAGGATTGATGAATGGTATGGGTTCGGCGGGGCGCCTCTATGTCCCCGGGCAGATTCATCGTTCCGACCGGATGGCTTCCACCGGCCTTTATGATGATGGCCGGCGTGGTATTCGCCGTTTGACGGATCCGGACCTGCGATTGCGGGACCAGGATCTCGATGGCGTTCAAGGCGAAGTACTCTACGGAATTCTTGGTGCGGCCAGGCGCCTGAATGATCCAGAAGCTGCAACAGAGGTGATTCGCATATACAACCAATGGCTCGCTGACTTTTGCGATACCCATCCGGAACGTTTTGCGGGGATCGCATGTGTTCCAGGACACAACATGAACTGCGCCATCGAGGAATTGGAGCGCGTGGGTAAGCGAGGCAGTGCGCGGGGCCTAGAAATACCGCTACAAGAAGATATGAAACCGTTGTGGGATCCCTACTGGGAACCCCTTTGGGCTGCGGTAAACGAACTGGGCCTGCCCGTGCATTTTCATACTATCGGTGCTAGGCATCCCGAGACCCAGGGGTTTCCACTGCAGGTACAGCGGGCAGCGTGGGCGGTATTCATCACCGGGTTTGGAATCCAGATGGCCGGTGTTTTGATGTCAATGATTTTTTCGGGCGTGTTTGAAAAATATCCGAATCTGCGCCTCGTGATTGGAGAAAGCGGGATCGGGTGGATCCCCTATGTACTCGAACACATGGATCTCGAATGGGAAGATCAGTTCCACGATCTTTCCTTAACTATGAAGCCCAGCGATTACTGGCGCCGGCAGTGCGCAGCCACCTACCAGACTGA
>CAJXWH010000110.1 GCA_913062915.1 uncultured Acidiferrobacteraceae bacterium
AGCCTTTGCGAAAAATATAAAGGTCCAGTTGGGGCGTATCCCAATGCGGGCTATTGGCAGCGGCCCGAGTGGATCTTCGTGGATCAGATCTCACCGGATGACTATGCTGCGACAGCCCGTACCTGGGTGGATGAAGGCGCTCAAATCATCGGCGGCTGCTGTGGCATTGGCCCCGAACACATTCGTGCACTGACCCGTCAGCACCGAACCGGTTGACTTGAGAAACAGTTCTTCCTATTGACGGGATCAACCGATTCCCCGGGTGGCCGGAATTGCGCGCATTCAAAAAATAGAGTACAGCCCCATGAGCAAGGTTGTTGGCGTTGACGACTACGTCTACAAATCAGCGAAAGAACTGGAGGCGCTTTCGGTCTTAATCCTGTCAGCAATGGGTTGTGACGAAGAAACTGCCCGTTTCGTCGCGTTCCATCTGGTCGACGCCAGCCTTAAAGGTGTCGATTCCCACGGGGTGATGCGACTCAACCAGTATGTCGAGCAGGCAAACGAAGGTTATTTTCTACCGATGGGTCGCCCGCAATTGAAACAAAACGGTCAGGGGGCGTGGCTTGTCGACGGCCAACGTGGATTCGGCATGCCGGCAATGCGGCTGGCTGTTGATACGGCCGTTGTGCAGGCGAAAAAACAAGGCATTTCTGCGGTGGGTGTAATGAATTGTGGTCACACCGGCCGACTCGGGGCTTTTTGCGAACAAGGAGCGCGGGCATCGTGCCTCATCATCCTCTTCGGCGGCGGTGGTCGTGGGGTCTGGCGGCAAGTTACTCCGTATGGGGGCGCCAAAGCGATGTTGCCAACCAACCCGTATGCGTTTGGCATCCCCGGTGGTGATAACGGGCCGGTAATTGTGGACTTCGCTACATCGGTCGGCGCTGGCGGCTGGGTGTATGCCGCCAAAAGCGCGGGGGGCGAAGTCGCAGACGGTATGATCGTGGACCGCGACGGCAATCCCAGCCGCGATCCGGACGATTACCTGCAAGGCGGCGCGTTGCTCCCGGCCGCTGGTCCCAAAGGCTATGGCTTAGCCCTGATTGCCGAACTGGTTGGTGAGGCCATGCTGGGCCCGGTGACCGTTGACCTGCATTGGATACTTCTGGCAATCGACGTCGAACGGTTCCGTGCACCCAGTGAATTTCATATGCGAGCGGAGGCCATACTGGCCGAACTTCGGGCGTGTCCTCCCGCGCCTGGTTTCGATCAAGTTGAGATACCGGGGGAGAGGGAACGTGCGATTGAAAGAAAGCGGCGATCCTCTGGCATCCCGGTTCCGCTCAATACTTGGCGGGCAATCGAGAATCTGGGGACGACCCTGGGTATACACTGAGTAACCGGGCGTCGAAACGAAACACCAGTGGGGGATTGTGGAACGCCGGGTGACTGGAGATAACCGGGTGCACCTGTCGATCGTGCTAGAGCAGAACAACACACTTACCAACCACCTCGCGGTCAATCAGGGCAGTCAGCGCAGCGCCACCACGCTCCAGGGGGAAACGGTGCGAGATATGCGGTTCGAGTTCACCCGCCTCGTACCATGAGAACAACTGCTTGAAGTTGTCATAACTTCGTTCTGGCTCTTCTTCTGTAAAGCGTCCCCAGAATACTCCGATCAAGGCGCTGCCCTTGAGTAACAAGAGGTTGGTTGGCGCCTTCGGTAGATGCTCACTATCCGCGGCGAAACCGATCACGAGGATTCGGCCGTTCCAGTTCACGCAGCGCAGCACCTGTTGAAACGCATCGCCTCCGATCGGGTCAAAAATCACATCAGCGCCTCGACCCTGGGTCATCGACTTGACACGATTACGCAGTTCGGACCCCTCTAGGGAATAGTTGAGTGTCTCCTCCACCCCATAGAACTTCGCCAGTTGGGCCAATTTCTGGTCGCTGCCGCCCGCCGCAATCACGCGTGCACCCAGCTGTTGGGCAATATCCACAGCCGCGCTGCCCACACCCCCCGCTGCACCCAGCACCAGCACGGTTTCACCACAGCGCAGCCGGGCCCGATCGACCAGCGCGTGATAACTGGTGCCATAGGTCAGGGAAAAAACGGCTGCGACGTCGAAATCCATACTTTTCGGGATCGGCAAACAGCGCTCGGCCCGAACGACAATCTCCTCCTGCATGCCACCGAATCCGGGCACGCCAACGATGCGATCACCCGCAGTAAAGCCACTGACGTCGCTGCCGATCTCAAGCACCTCGCCCGCGACTTCGCAACCTGGAGCAAAGGGGAAATCCGGTTTGATCTGGTATTGACCGCGGATCATCAGGATATCTGGAAAATTAACGCCGCAGGCGCGAACGCGCATCCGCAGTTCCCCCGGGCCTGGGGAACGGCTGTCGATCTCCTCCAGAGCAAGTACATCTGGCTCGCCGTATTCGCGACAAAGCAGGGCTTTCACGCCGGTCGCCGAATCATCGGGAGTGCCCCACTTCAAAGTCATTTCCCGCCCGATCGACCCCTCGCAGCAACCACAATGGTCGGGTTTGCCAGTTGACCAGGTACCCCGAACCGGTTCCAGTCTCGAACAGGTTGCGATTAAGACGACTCGTCGCAGGCATGTAACGAATGGAAACACCGGCTCGGCGTTTTCCCGAAGTATTGGGATTCGAACCATGGATCAGGTAGACGTCGTGCAACGAAAACTGCCCCGCTTCGAGTTCGATATCGACGGTTAGGCTTTCATCGACCGCGGGATCATTGACGTACCGATTTAATACGAACTCTTCGCGATCGCTTCGTGCATGTTCAAAATGCCGTTGCCCTCGGTGCGAACCCGGCACCACCCGCAGACAACCGTTTTCGGCGGTGCTGTCATCGATCGCCACCCAGGCGGTACACGTTGCGAGCGGCCGGATCGGCCAGTAGTGCCCGTCCTGGTGCATTGGAACCTCCATTCCGTCGTCCGGCGGCTTGCAAAAAAGCTGACACCCCCACAGGATCAGATCCGGACCGAGAATCTGTTCGACGCGATCCAGGATCAGCGAATGGTTTGCAAGTTCGAAAAACGCTGAATCACCGTGAACTCCTTCATCGTTACGGCGGTTGATATGCACGCTGACCAACCGTTCCGGTCGAGTCTCCGGATTGGCGGCAATCACCCGAGCAACAGCTTCTTTCAATCGGTCTATTTGTTCCTTCTCGAGGCGCGCATCGGGTACGACGTAGCCGCGTTGATGATAGGTGTCGAGTTCGAATTGGGAGAGACGCATGGGGGTTTGTTTTAGTCTAAAAGGGGCTAGATTTCCTCGACTGCTTTACCGGGTTAGGGTTTCTTTTTCTGCCACCAGTGCATGGTACTGAGGTCTGCCAACTTCGGCCACTTACCGCCCATTTGATGGCATTTCTTTACCGACCACCGCCAACCTTGACCGGCGCTTAGCCCGTTCACCCATCAGATTTTAGGTTTCAAAACGGGTAACGGATCAGGCGGGCGTTCCAAGACGCCATTCTTGATCAACAGGCCTGCCAACTCTGACATATGTTCATTGATGTAGGGCACAAGGGCCGGGTTCTTAGTCTGCCGCCATCCGTATCGCTTCATCTCTTGTACCGCCTGGTCCACGGATTTTCCCTGAACCAGAATTCGATAACTCGCAACCACGCCACCGGTCCGTTGTGTTCCTGCAGCGCAGTGCACCAGTACGGTCTTGTTAGCCTGAACAGATTCGTGAATCTTGGCAATCGCTGCAGCATATTGCTTGATGTCTCCCGTACCATTACCGCGCAGGGGATATACATACTGTTCGACACCGTGGTCTTTGACCGCCTTTTTTTCCGCCTCGTAGGCCGAATCACCAGGAAGCGGACTCACGAGCGAAACGATCACATTGATGTCGTGTTTTTGAATCTGTTTGCGTATCTGTGTGGGTGAGAGTTGGCCGCTTCTGAAAATGGAGGCTTCCTCGACCACGCCCCAGCGCTTCGGAAATAAATTCCACTTGATGTACTCGTCGAACAGATAGATTCCGCCGCCAACCAGAAAAATCGAAAGAACAACACGGGGCAATATTTTCCGCCACAAATGGCGCGTTCGGACGGTAGAACTATTCGTGGGGGAAAACATGCTCATGGCGTTGGTGGATGACGTGATTTAGGCCCTCCGCCCTGTGGTTATAGGGCCTTCAGCCACGCCGCGATGGCTTGGCCGATCTCAGCGGGCGAATCTTCCTGAATAAAATGTCTACCCTGGACCGTCACCTCCTTCTGATTGGGCCAGGTTCGACAATACTCTCTCTGACGCCCCACCAGAATCGAACCTGGGTCCGCATTAATGAAAAGTTTCGGCAGGGCCGTGCTGTGTTCGAGCCAGCGACCGTACTCCGACACCAGTTGCACCATCTCGACAGGCTCCCCATCGATTGGAATTTGTCGTGGCCAGTTCAAGGTAGGCTGGCGATCGTCCGGGGTCAAAAACGGAGCGCGGTAATGATCCATCTCCTCATCGGTCAGTTTTCGTAGAACCGCATTGGGTAGCACAGCTTCGACAAACAGGTTTCGATGCAGCACCAGGTCCTCCCCTTTGTCTGAACGAAACCCTTTAAAAATATCGCGTGCGGCTTCTGGCCATTCGCTCCACTGGATGGGTGCGACAAGCGCCTCCATATAAACGATTCCCCGTACCGTGTCTGGGCAGTTTCTGGCCCAGTGAAACGCTAGCGCGCTGCCCCAATCATGGCCAACCAGCACCACATTCCGTTCGGCATCCAACTTACCAAGCAACTCCGCCAGATGTTCGTAGACGACATCAAACGTATACCGCCTTGGGCCTTGACTGGCTGGCAGCTTGTCAGAATCACCCTGACCAATCAGGTCGGGGGCAATCACCCGGCCCAACTCCGTGAGTTCTGGAATCACATTGCGCCAAAGATAAGAGGATGTCGGATTGCCGTGCAACAATACGATGGGGTCACCATGACCTTCTTCAATATAGGCAAGGCGCTTGCCGCTTACGACCCGAAATCGCTTTTCAAAAGACAGTTGGGAAGAAATCATACGAATGGGGCCTCAAAATAGTGTAACGAATAGAAATTTTAGCCGCAGTACAGAACTGCCAGATGGCTCTCGATCAGAGCACAGAAAATTTCTTCTCGCTCGCCCAAACCCAACATGGGGCCCTAAGGGCCCCATGTTTCAGTCGAGCTGACCGACGTTACGCGAAACGCTCTACTTCGATTTTCACTCTAACCCCGGTAGTGTCTCGTGATCGTCCCCAGACTACTTCTCGATCCAGACATCATTGTAGTAGGGATAGAGGTTCCAAAGTGTAGGCTGCCATCCATGGACATTATTTCGTTTGGCAAAAACAGCGTTCCGAGTCACGGTACTCACATAAGGCACCTCTTCGGCATAGGCCTTCTGAAACGCCGTCGCGGCTGCCTGTCCTTCCTCCGGGGTACCGGCAGTCTGCCATGCGGCCATCGCCGCATCGATCGCGGGCGAGTTTGCACGAGACATATTCGGGAAAGGAATCGTCGCGCTGTTTACAAACAGATTCAGCACATCGATCGGGATCGGCCAGAGCCAATAGAACAACGTCATCGGTGCCGCATCGCGACCGGGTGTTGCCTGTTTTTCAAATAATACCGCTCGGTCAGCGATATTCAGCTTGGCGTCAAAACCACCCTCTCTTAACATCGCGGACACGGCCGTTGCTACAGCTTCATTGATGGACTCCGCTTGCGCTACGAACTCAAACGACATGACCGTGCCGTCCTTCTCCCAGACCCCGTCGCCATTAAGCGCCCAACCTGCGTCAGTCATCAGCGCTGCAGCTACGTCCGGGTTGTAACTAATCAACTTTTCTACGATGGGATCGTAGGCACGATCTGTTGGCGGTAATGGGCCCGGAGTCGAGACTGCATCACCAAAGAATACGATGTCTCGCATGGCGTCGCGATCAATAAGATGAGCAAGCGCTCGCCGGACACTCACGTCTCCGAATAATTCACTGTGATCCTGGTTCAGCGTGAGAATGTATCCAGACCATTCCGGAAAACGATACACCGTAATATCTGGATTGCTTTCGAGTCGACTGACATCCTGAGGAGCGGGGCCCTTCAACGTGTCGATATCACCATTCTCCAACTGAACGGCGCGCTGGCTTGCTTCTGGAATAAATGTCCAACGAACGGCATCAAGATGCGCCTTACCCTGGTTTTCAAACCACGGGACGTTCGATCCTGGGTAATCTTCCCATCGCTTCACCAATACATGGCTGCCTGGAACCCATTCCTCGTGCGTAAACGGTCCAGTGCCATCTGCAACCTCAGTGCCATACGTGGACTCCCCAGTCTCCCCACCCGCTTCGCGCCAGGTGTCTGTGCAACTGACTCGAAAGTATCCGGTCTTGTGCGGTCCAAGCGTCCCGACCCACGGGTTTTTCATATTAATTACCAACTGATCACCCTCTGAGGTGTAGTTGTCGACAGCCGCCGCGAGCGTTGCGATAAACGATAATGACTTGAACGTCTTAAAGTAATCGGCAACCGCAGCGGCATTGGCTGGTTTGCCGGAATGAAACGTTCTATTTGCATCAATATCGAATCGATACTGCATGCCGTCGTCCGAAACAGAAAAACCGGTGGCGAGTTGCGGTGCATCACCACCATCCGGGGTGTTGGTCAGAATCGCTTCATAGATCGCAAAAAATGCGGGGTCGTACCAGTTGGTCGTTATGGGGTCATGTTTCGAAAAGTCGAGATCGTATCCCTCACGCAACGTGCCGCCCTTTTGGACGTGTCCTGCCGCATGCGAAGCCGTACCCGCTACCAGCATCGAACCCGCAACGCTGGCCGTAACCCCTAAAGAGACGGTTCTCTTCATAAACTGTCGTCGATTCAGTTTGCCGTCCCGGTACTCGTTAACAAGTTGATCTAACTGTTTTTTTGTTTCCATCTCGCTCATATTTC
>CAJXWH010000111.1 GCA_913062915.1 uncultured Acidiferrobacteraceae bacterium
CCGTCCGCTTCTGTTATCCGTTTCTGGAGGGCCGCTGCAGGCTTGTAGAACATATGTGAGAACTTTGACCACGGAATGGATCCGAAGAGCACCGTCGTAGCGATCAGGTACAAACCGAACAACAAGTTTGTCCACGAGTGGCCTGTTGCCTGCATGCAGCCCCAGATCAGGCCCAATGTCACGCTCGCGAGAAGCGAGAGGATGAACAGGTCAGCGCGGACAACGCGGAACGGTGAATTGCCCTCAGCCACGACGTCAACTCGAATGAAGAACCAGAACCCGTAACCGCCGACGCAAACCAACAGGCCCCCGATATACCAAAGTAACGGCAGGATGGCGGGCGCGGGGGTGGCGGGCGTTGAGTACCCGAACACCATGATGACGGTTGTAATCACGTAAGCCAGGAAGCCGTACATTATCAGGAGGTGGGCAATTCTGCGTCGCGCATTGCAGAATTCACCGGACATCAGGCCCTCTACAACAGCGGTTCGGACCGCCAGAGACACCATTTCCCCGCCACCGACTTGCCGTGTCGCGTTGTTCTTTGTTTTGCGCCAGTCGTTAAAGAAGTACTTGGCGCTCTTCTTATGAAAGATGTCGAACAGTGTGCCACCCGCGACCAGGAGGATCATGATGACGATGTACGTCTGAATGAAGGCGGGCGGTATGGACGCCGAAAGTTCGGCGAAAGGATTGCTGGTGAACATTACATCACCCCAATATTAGCTAGGATAGCGGCCGTATTGATATAGACCGCAGGTCATGCGGACAGATATACATACGGGCGGTTATGCCCTGACCTCTACAGTCGTCACATTGATCGGTACGAACGTAGGCTGGCATAGTTTCTCCTCGCGCCTCAAAGGGAATTGTTAAAATCTCGCACTGCCTCGGCGATCTTAGATCTGGAATTCGAAACTGTATTCGGCTGTACGATCCAGAACCCGCTTCCCATTCCCGCTTAGTCTCTCAGTACGCTTGGTCAGGGCCGGTGAATTGCCGGGTCATTTTAGGCCCGGCGATCGATGCAATGCCAATCAACAATCTTGTAACGGGGGATAAACGGGGTTTATGCGCTCCAGGATCGCTGGACGCAATTCCATCTACCCTTTTTGACGCATTGCCCGGATCCATAATCCGATGCCAAAAAGTGCCATGGGTAGGGACAGCAACTGGCCCATGGTCATCCAACCCAGCGCGACTGCCCCCAGATGTGCATCCGGTTCGCGAAAAAATTCGGCGAAGAACCGCAACACCCCGTAGCTGAGGAGGAACACCCCGGAGATCGCACCCGTCGCGCGTGGTCGTTTTGAGTACAGCCACACAATGACAAACAAGATCACGCCTTCCAGCAAGGCCTCGTACAACTGGGATGGATGACGGGCCTCGGGACCTGCCGCAGGAAAAACCATCGCCCAGGGTACTTCGCTTGCACGGCCCCAAAGTTCCTGGTTGATGAAGTTTCCAATCCGACCTGCTCCGAATCCAAGCGGGCACAACGGGGCCACAAAATCCCCAACTTCAAGGAATGATTTCTGGGTTCGGCGTGAGAACAGCCAGAGAGACACCAGGACACCCAACAACCCTCCATGAAACGACATTCCGCCTGACCAGATAAACAACCATTCGATCGGCCGGTCAAGGTAGTACTCCAAGTTGTAGAACACGACGTAGCCCAGCCGGCCACCCACAATCACCCCGATTGCAATGAAGAAAAGGAGATCCCATACCTGCTGTGACTGCCATTTTGAATCCTGTCTTCTAGAGCGAACCCGTCCAAGTAAAGCCCCGGCCACAAATCCCACCAGATACATAAGGCCGTACCAGTGCACATTCACCGGCCCCAGTGAAATAGCCACAGGATCCATTGCGGGGTAACTTAACATGAGGGTTTTTCCAGTTTACGAATGATCGCTCTAGCGCAGTAGTAACACCTTGCGACCGCGGATGAACTCGGTGGCGGGCGCTGATTCCGGAGCGGAGCAAATTCGATTCGGCCCTCGGCCCAGGTTGAGATAAGATCTGATCGACTTTGAATTCAGCGTCTTAATTCCGATAAGTCCGCAAAAAGGTCGAGCGCTTTGGGATTGGCAAGTGCTTCCCGGTTCCGTGCAGGCTCACCGTCGATAATCCGTTGCACCGCAAGCTCGACGATTTTTCCGCTTCTCGTTCGCGGAATATCGCTGACCTGAATGACGTGCGCCGGCACGTGTCGCGGCGTCGTGTTCTGCCGTATGCGGTCACGAATCTGCTTGGAGAGAGATACATCCAACGTCAAGCCGTCGCGGAGGCGCACAAAGAGAATAATCCGAACATCCCCCTCCCATGACTGGCCGACCGCCAAGCTTTCCACTACTTCATCGACTTGTTCAGCCTGCCGATAAATTTCCGCGGTCCCGATGCGAACGCCCCCGGGGTTCAACGTGGCGTCGGACCGTCCGTACACAATCATGCCGTCGTGTTGAGTCGCCGCTACATAGTCGCCGTGACACCATACTCCGGGGAATTTCTCGAAATACGCTGCCCGGTATCGATCGCCTTTCGAGTCATTCCAGAAACTCACCGGCATCGATGGAAAAGCGTTGCTGCAGGTCAGTTCCCCTTTCTCGCCGGGCCCAAGAACGACACCCTTATCATCGCGGACTTCCACCTGCATGCCCAGCAGTCGGCACTGTATCTCACCCCGCCACACGGGTAAGGTCGGATTTCCCCCGACAAAACAACCGACGATATCAGTGCCTCCAGAGATAGAGGACAGGCAGAGGTCTTTCTTGATCGACTCATAAACGAAGTCGAAACTTTCCGGCATGAGCGGCGAACCGGTCGATAACAAGGTACGCAACGACCTGAGATCGTGGGTTTTGCGTGGGCAGATGCCGGCTTTTGCCGCGGCATCTAGAAACTTGGCAGAGGTGCCAAAAATCTGGGTGCCTCGCTCCGCAGCAAAGTCGAACAACACGTTTTCGTCTGGGTAGAACGGGGATCCGTCGTAGAGCATCAGCGTTGCGCCACTGGCCAGCCCAGAGACGAGCCAGTTCCACATCATCCAGCCGCAGGTCGTGAAGTAGAAAAATCGGTCGCCTGGATATAGATCCACATGCAAACGATGCTCTTTCAGGTGTTGCAGCAGCGATCCTCCAGCGCCGTGGACAATGCACTTGGGCACACCGGTGGTGCCGGAGGAGTACAAGATATAAAGGGGGTGATTGAAGGGGAGATCGACGAATTCAATGTTGTCGGCATTAACCGAAAAATCACTCCAAAGAACCGCGTCACGAACCTCGTCGATCATAGGTTGAGAAGCCACCAATGGCGCTACGATCACCTGTTCTACCGACGGTAAGCCTTCCCGGATCTCGGCCAATTTGGCCAGAGAATCGTGCTGTTTGCCGTTGTAATAATAGCCATCGGCACTGAACAGGATCCTGGGTTCTATTTGACCGAATCGGTCGAGTACCCCCTGGACGCCAAAATCGGGTGAGCAAGAAGACCAGACAGCACCGATTGCGGTTGTGGCCAGCATGGCAATCACCGTCTCCGGCATGTTCGGCATATAAGCACAGACACGGTCGCCCGGCTCTATGCCCGCGTTTTGCAGACCGCGGGCGATTTTGGCAACCTGCAGATACAGTTCGACGTAGGTCAAACTGCGTTCGACTCGGTCCTCCGAACGAAAACAGATCGCGAGACCTTCATCACGACGATGGAGCAGGTTACGGGCGAAATTAAGATGAGCGTCTGGAAAAAACCGGGCCCCCGGTACCGCAGACAAACGCTCGAGCACACGATTACCGCGCGTGGCGGCCAGGATTCCGCAAAAGTCCCAGACACTGATCCAGAATTCCTCGGGCTGCTCCACCGACCAATCGTGGAGCGCCCGGTAATCGCCGAACGTTCGCCCCCATTGGCTCTCCACCTCCTGAGTAAAGCGGGTAATACTGGCCGACGCCACCTGTTCGGGCGTTGGTTGCCAGAGCGGCTTGGAGATGGCATTCATGCGTCAGCTCGCTGGAAAAAAGACAAGGCCTGCGCTTCGCGACAGCACACAAAAGCACAAGCAAACCCATTGTGGGCTATTTTATACTGTTGCAACGCGCCTCCCACTGGTCCGCCACTCGGTTCACTACCCCGTTCGGCCTCGAAGCGATTCAAAGATGCATTGCCGATAATGGCCAGCGAAACGCGGCGAAGACCCAGCCAACAAGACGTCTTGGTGCCAGAGGTAAGGCGCCGTCGTCTCTCTTCGGTGCCCCTCGCTCTCGCGGGCGAGTAGACTACGCGAGTCATCAAGCCAACACCGCGACTCTTTATGCGCAGTTCTCGCTTCCTCCTAGCCACGCTTAAGGAAATTCCAACCAGCGCGGAGATCGCCAGTCATCAACTGATGCTGCGGGCCGGCATGATCCGCCGAGTCGCTGCGGGTGTTTACGACTGGCTGCCACTCGGTCTTCGGGTGCTGAGGAAAATCGAAACCATCGTACGCGAGGAGATGAATGCAAGCGGCGCCCAGGAAGTTTTGCTGCCTGCAGTGCAACCTGCTGAACTGTGGCAGGAATCGGGCCGCTGGGACGATTATGGCCCCGAACTCCTGCGCCTGACCGATCGTCACCAAAGGGATTACTGTTTTGGGCCAACCCACGAGGAAATCATCACTGCCCTGGCAAAAAGCGAAATCCAAAGCTACCGGCAGCTGCCTGCGAATTTCTATCAGATCCAGACGAAGTTCCGTGACGAGATCCGGCCGCGTTTTGGCGTGATGCGAGCGCGCGAATTCATTATGAAAGACGCGTACTCGTTTGACATAGACCCACAGGGCATGGGCGAGAGCTACCAGGTAATGTATCGCGCCTACGAGCGGATCTTCGCTAGGCTCGGACTCGAGGCGCAGGCCGTGGAAGCCGACAGCGGCGCGATCGGTGGAAACTTTTCGCACGAGTTTCATGTCATGGCAGATTCGGGGGAAGACAGCATCGCGCTGTGCCCCGAGGTCGACTACTCGGCCAACGTTGAAAAGGTCGACCTGCCTCCACCCCCAGGAAAACGATCTGCACCCACCGCGGAACTGAAAAAAATTGACACGCCGGGGCAACATACCATCGAAAACGTGTGTACTTTTCTAGCGATCAAGCCCGATCAAACCCTCAAGACCCTGTTGGTCGACGGCACAGACGGAAACCCGGTGGCTCTTTTGCTGCGGGGCGACCACGAGTTGAACGCGCTCAAGGCGGAAAGGCTCGATGAGGTGGCGACGCCTGTTCGAATGACAAGTCCTGACGCAATCCGCAGCGCTGCGGGTGTGGAACCGGGTTCCGTCGGGCCGGTTGACCTGAAACTGACGGTGATCGCAGATCATGCCGCCCTGCTGCTGACTGACTTTACTTGTGGGGCGAACGACGACGGTCGTCACTTTCAAAACGTAAACTGGGA
Organism: uncultured Acidiferrobacteraceae bacterium; assembly: GCA_913062915.1. Classification (GTDB taxonomy): domain Bacteria; phylum Pseudomonadota; class Gammaproteobacteria; order Arenicellales; family UBA868; genus CAJXWH01. The sequence goes on from CAJXWH010000111.1 coordinate 5,428, forward strand.
GCGGGATCTGCCGCTACCCCGTGGAGCAGATCTTAGAAAAGCGGTCGACGGCGACCCCTGCCCGGCTGACCGTTCCAAGACGATCCGCGTGCGCCGTGGAATCGAAGTCGGGCACGTCTTTCAACTCGGAACCAAATACAGCGAATCGATGGACGCGACCGTTCTTGACGAAAATGGCAAAGCCAATGTGCTGTACATGGGTTGCTACGGGATCGGTATCACGCGGATTGTCGCAGCCGCCATTGAACAGAATCACGACAAGAACGGCATCATCTGGCCCGGTCCAATCGCCCCATTTGATCTTTGTATCGTGCCCATCGGTCTGAATAAGTCCAAGGCGGTTGCGGATACAGCAAAGGATCTCCACCAGCAACTCATCGATGCAGGTTTTGAGGTTCTTCTGGATGATCGCAACGAACGACCGGGCGTGATGTTCGCCGAGATGGATCTGATCGGTATTCCCCACCGACTGGTCATCAGTGAACGCGGACTGAAAAACGGCACGGTCGAGTACCGAAATCGTCGCACCGGAAACAGCGCCGATTACCCACTGCCGGATCTGGTCGAAACCCTAGCGGTATTAGCGGGGCTATAAGGCGCCGAGTTATCGAATGTAAAACGTATCGGGTACTGGCTCTTCCTCTTCGAGTGTCACCTGAATCTCGCTGACCCTAGACCCCGACGGTCCCTGCCAAAGCCAGGTTTTGAACAAGGAAAGGGAGTTTTCTGCGCCTTTGGCCAGAACCTCCACGGACCCATCGCTGCAGTTTTGAACCCAGCCGCAAAGGCCGCGCTGCAGTGCCTGTTCCCGGGTCGCCCACCGAAAACCGACCCCCTGAACGTGACCTTTCACAACAAATCGTGTGATCTTACTCATCGACGAATGCGCGTCTGTATCTTCCTCAACAAGATAGAAACACTCTAGGTTACACCCAACCCGAACCGATGGATCGCCGGGCCTCGGCGGAACCTTTGAAGACAAAAAGCAAACAACAGCTCATTCGAATTGCCAGGACCGTGATACCTGCCCCCTTCACTTGACCTTTGAGAACCGGTCATTCGGTACGGAAAAGGCCCCGCTTTACGGGGCCTTTTTTCAATCGAGACTATCTGCCTTCTCGGTTTATTCGTAGCCGCGCTCCCTCGACAAGTATTCAAGATCCGTGAGTTCGGTAATACCGAGGATCCAGGCGCCCCGTGTCTTCGCATGTTCGATGGCCCGATCGATCTCGGCATTGCTCAGGTCTCTTTCAATGTGCAGCACCTGGCCCGGATAGATCAGGTCGGCATCTTCGATCTGGTGGCGGTTTCTCTTGAACAGCAGCGGCCACTGGTAGGGATCGCCGTAGACCTTGTCATGCGCTGAGATACCCCACAGGTGTTCGCCTTTATGTACGACCCACAGCGTCAGTGGAGATGGAGTCCAAGGTTCGGGTGCTTTTGCTTCGGCTGCTTCGGCAACTCCGGCCTCT
>CAJXWH010000112.1 GCA_913062915.1 uncultured Acidiferrobacteraceae bacterium
CCTGCTCTTTGAGCATTTCCGAGATGTACGATCCAAATTGGCCGACAATCATCCGTCCTTTGGCGTCGGTGATCATCGGAAATTCGTCGTGTTGCTCGCGGATAACGGGCGACATGGCCGAACGGAATAGCACCGCATCCATTTCGTGGCGAGCATTCCCCAGGGCGTTCTCAATCAAATCGAGGGTGATGGAATCCAGCCCCAATTCCTTCCCGACGCGGACGGATTTCATGGCGGAATCAGCAGGTGCAACGGAACTGGCAACCCAGTTCGCTGGAGAGTCACGATGCGGCTCGGAGGCAGGATCGACGGGGCTGTGGGCTTCCAAGCCAGTATCTATAGAAGCCTCTCCAGCGCCAATTTGTTGTGCACATTGAACCAGGGCGTTATCTGTCGCTTTTTGCAAGGCTGCGCCCAAATCTCCATTGATGCGCGCTGAACCAAATTGCATGTTCGATGTGCCGTTGACCGAGAGCTTGCAAAGGACGGTGACCACGTGGCGCTCATTCTTGTGCTCCACCACCTCGGATGACCAGCGTGAGCCAAATCTATCGTTTAAAAGTTTAATGACGTCGGCGATTTCTCCTGCACTGTTTCCGTTTTCAGCCTGCACGCCTGCTGAAATTAGATCTTCTTGGGTCGCCGGGCGGCGCGAAGCTTCCGTCAACCCGGCGCTCTTCATCTGCTCGTTGAATATTTTGTCGAATTGTTCTTTGTTCGACTTCAACAGATCATTGAAGGAGACAGAGTTTCTCAGTGGATTGAAATCACTCATGACTTATGTCTCCAGGCACGTCTCCCGCAGGATAGATCAAGATATTCAGATATTCGTCGACTTCTCCCACGTGGCCGGGATGAATTATCGATGTGGAATCCTTTTGAGTAATCACCGCCGGACCGGTAATTCGGTTGCCGGAGGTCAGTTTATTACGATCATAGATATTGGTCATCACGAAATTGCCATCAAAATAGACTTGATGCTGCTTCTCTACTGCGCCTGAGGGATCCTGGGACCCTTTTTCGAACTTGGGAAATTTAATCTTCTCCACTTCTCCTGTGCCCACTGCGCGTAAGTTAACGAGTTCAACGGGCTGGTCCAATTTGAATCCGTACAACTGCTCGTGTGCTGCACCGAAACGCGATGTAAGACTTTCGAGACCGCCATTGGTGAGGGTGTTGGGATTGACCTCCATAGAAAACTCGTAGCCCTGGCGGAAGTATCGGACGTCGGCCTCGTAGCGTACATTCTGGTCCGAATCCGGTATCCCTTCTTCCTGCAGCCATATCCGTGCATTACGTCCTAATTTTGTGAGAATTTCACTTATTTGCGAGCCTTCTGTTTCGTTGATAATTCGGACGAATGTCTGGGCAAATTCGTTTTTGACGTCGGAGTATAAAAATCCGAGCGCCGACAGAACGCCCGGGGTCGGCGGAATGATGACGGGAAAACAACCGCCCAAAATTCCGATGGCATTGCCGTGCAAAGGACCCGCCCCACCGAAGGCAACCAGCGCGAAATCGCGTGGGTCCAATCCTTTTTGGACCGTCACCAGACGAAGGGCTCCAAACATATTCTCGTTTACGATATCGAGGATGCCGGCGGCAGCTTGATAGAGGTCCAATCCGAGAGAATGTGCAATTTTTGAGACAACTTCCTCCGAAGCCTTAACGTCCAATGCCATTTCGCCACCCAACAAACTGTTGGGAAGCCGCCCGAGCACCATGTTAGCGTCGGTCACAGTCGGCTGGCGGCCGCCTTTGCCGTAAGCGGCCGGTCCCGGCTCAGCTCCCGCGCTTTCCGGGCCAACACGCAGCGCGCCGGTCATCGGCACGTGGGCGATGGAGCCCCCACCGGCACCTACGCTGTGAACCTCCACCGAGGGAACCTTGATGGGATAATATCCAAGCGTAGTCTGGCGGGATATGTTGGGCACGCCGTTTTGAATCAGAGAGACGTCGGTGGAAGTGCCCCCCATATCAAAACCCAAAGCGTCCGGATGCCCGGCCAAGCCAGCGAGAAACGCGGCTCCCGAGACGCCGCCTGCAGGACCGGACAGCATGGTGTGTACCGGGGAATCGGAGGCACGCTCTACACTCATCAATCCGCCGTCCGACCTGACGATATTGACGTGAGGCGTAAAATTAATGCCCCGTAGCTTCTCCTCGAAATTGGTCAAATAGCGGCGCATGGACGGCCCCACATAGGCATTCATTACCGTAACCAGCGTGCGCTCATACTCGCGGAATTCCGGTAGAATTTGGGAGGAAAGAGAAACGGGAATTTCCCCATCCAATTCCCGAATTATTTCCCCCAGACGCTCCTCGTGTTTCGGATTTGCGTAGGAGTGAAGCAAGGACACGGTGAGCGATTGCACCCCCGCATCCAGCAACGCCCGAACCTGTTCTCTAGCGTGGGCTTCATCCATCGGCTGAAATATTTCACCGCGCGCAGTGACCCGTTCCTTTATCCCTCTTGTTTGTTCGAGATCTGCCAACGGATCGGGTTTTTCCATGATGATCCAGCCGGCCAGAGGTCCCGGAGTTTGGGAGCGTGCAAGATGCAGAACTTGTTCAAAATTCTCGGTGACCAGCAGACCAACCCGCGAGCCTTTCTCTTCCAAGACGATGTTGGTGGATATGGTGGTTCCGTGCAGGAGCGCCGTTATATCTGCCGGATTCAAGGAATTTTTAGCGATAATTTCCTGGATGCCGATAAATATGCCGACGGACTGGTCTTCGGGGGTCGACGGCGTTTTTAAAAGATTAATCTCTCCCGTTGTTTCGTTGAATAGCAACAGGTCGGTGAAGGTTCCTCCGACATCAATTCCCAGGCGACACGCCATACTGTTTACCTAATATTCCATCAAATTCATTATCATTATTCTTGTTTCCCGAACATCTCACTCTCAACAGACCGGTCCAATTGTCGGCGCGTTGACTAGGCCAGAAAATGATATACGATTTTGGGTCAATCTTACGCAACGACCTAATTTTCGTTAGAAATATGGCAAATCCTCCAACCGATCAAAACGCCCATTCCGCGAGGGTCCCCAATTTTTGGATCGTCCTTGTCGCGATCGTCATCCTATTGATTTTCCTGCTGTTCTATCCACCCTTTGAAGCATATTTGGTAACGAACATCCCCCAAGTCCATTTTAACAATGTCGTCTTCTGGTTTGCCTCCCTGATCGGCGTCGTGGGCTACGCTGTCGCCCACTGGCAATCGTTCCGGAAAAACATAATTCGCAACGTCTCCCATCTTGACGCGGAAACTCTGGTATTTGATAGTTTGCAAACCGCCATCCTGGTCGCTCTTATTTTCTGCGCCGGCGCGATCTTACAGGCCATCGAAATGCTTTCGGAACATCTTATTTACGGTGGACCCATCATCGACGCGGCATTCGGCACCAATCTGCTTGGAATTATCGTCTTGGTAATTTTGGCCATCCTTTTTTATCTGCTTCATTTCGTCGTCAGGGCGTTTCGTATGGGCTGGCACCCCCGCCGGCCTCCTCATGTAGGACAAATTCCGAAAAAATCGACTGAGGCCAGGTAGGCTTAACAATTTTCTAAATTGACCGCGTGACCCAGTACGCCTTCCATCGCCGGTGAATTCGCCAGTAAGTTAAATACGGCGAGCGAGTTTTCGATTTTTTCCCGCGACAATCCGCAAACAATAAATATGATCCTCGACCGCTGATCTGCATCGGGCCAATGGTCAAGATGTTCGGGAGGATGAACGATGTGCTGTACACCGTTTATCAGTACCGGGGACGTTTGACCGCGTACGTTGAGCATCCCCTTCAGCCGCAACACATTCTCGCCGTGACGGTGCAACAACATGCTCATCCATATGCCAAAAGCCGTCCAATCCAAGGGCTGATCGAACTGCAGGCAGAATGAGTAGATGCCGCCATGTCCGTGGCCGTGGTCCGCCAATTCCGCCTCGGTGGATTGGCCATCTACCGCTTGCCGCCAGAGTGCTGCTTCGCGGGCCTTGCCGTCTGGATGATACATATCCTCGGCAAGAATGAACTCGGCATCGAGTCGGTCTGCGTCCGATTGAATAATAGGTGCGGAAGAATTGAGCTGGCGTAGTTCTTCGACTAGCGGCTCCACCTCCCCCTCGCCGCAGAGATCGGTTTTGGTAAGAACCAGACGGTCGGCGACGGCCGCTTGTTTTACAGACTCCGGGTGGTCGACAAGGCCGCCCGAGCCAATTACAGCATCTATGGTGGCAATAATATTTCCCAGCCGGAAGTGATGCTGGAGAACCGCATCGGTCAGCACCGTAAAGGCGATCGGTACCGGATCGGCGAGCCCCGACGTTTCGATGACAACCCGCTTGAAGTAAGGAACTTCCTGACGTTCGCGCTGAGAGTATAGTTCCCGCAGGGACTCGCTGAGGTCTCCCCTCACCGCACAACACAAGCAGCCGTTTTCTACCAACAATATGCTTTCGCTGACATGCTGGAGCAAATGATGATCTAAGCCAATTTCGCCGAACTCGTTTACCAACACGGCGGTTTCCCGGAGTGATGGGGCGGACAATAGTTGTCTCAACAGGGTTGTTTTGCCGCTGCCGAGAAATCCGGTGACCACGGAGATAGGAATTAACGACGCATAATCGGTCATCGATCCTTCGCTCCTTGAGCCGAAAGAGATGACAACAATGACTCGTCCAAAGGATCGCAGGTTTCATTCAAGACCGATTCCGCGACCGACCACAACTCGCTAAGATTACTCACCAAAACCGAGCGGCCTTTGGCGTCACGTAAAATGTAGTTTGACGGCGGCCAGTCGGCTAATTTCAGTCCGTAGTGGGCAAGCACTCTGTTAGCCAGCTTTGTACGCTCCTGTCGTTCTCTCCTGACGGTCATAGAATTTGTGCGGCTGACGAATGCGCCAGGATTGCTTGCGCTTTCCGTCCAATGCCCTCGGCCGCCCAATATGCCGCAAAGGCTACACATGGGACGCGCCAGCCTTATTCCGCTGCCTGACGATCGGTCGTTCCGCTGCGCGGATGGCGGAGCCTAAAATCGTCGGCAATGTCATTAAACGTGCAGAAGGCTACGCCCGTATGGCCGTTGATGTAGTCAAATACCCGTTCGAGCATCAATTGGACCTGCGGCCGGCCCGAAACGTCCGGATGAATGGTCATGGCAAAAACCGCATAGTCGTATTCCCGGTAGACCCAGTCGAACTGATCGCACCACAATTCTTCGATGTCGCGGGGATTGACGAAACCGAAGCTGTTGGGGGCGGCCTTGATAAACATCATCGGAGGAAGATCATCCAGGTACCAGTTGCCGCCAATGTCAACGAGATCTGTTTCTTCACCGCGTACCAAAGGCTTCATCCATTCGTCCGGGTGCTTTGAGTAGTCGATCTTCGTCCAGGAGTCGCCCACCCGCACGTAGAACGGATGGAAGTCATCATTCATCAGGCTGTGATCGTAATTAAATTTCTTTTTCAACAAGAGTTCATTGGTTACGGCGCTGAATTCCCACCACGGCGCCACATATCCGGCAGGCCGCTTACCGGACAAGCGTTCGATCAGATCAATGCATTTGTCCATGACCGCCTCCTCCTGCTCGGGAGTCATGGCAATAGGGTTTTCATGGGAGTAACCGTGCATGCCAATCTCGTGACCGGCGTCCACTACCATTTTACACTCCTCGGGGAAGGTTTCGATGGAATGGCCTGGAATGAACCACGTCGTCGGAATGTTTAGCCGGTCAAACAAGCGCACCAATCTCGGCACACCGACTTCGCCTGCGAACAATCCGCGGGAAATATCGCACGGCGAATCCTCACCGCCATAAGACCCCAGCCATCCTGCAACAGCGTCAACATCGACGCCAAACGCGCACATGATTTTCTTCCTGCCACCGGAGTGGGCCAAAGAGCTGGCCGGTGCGCCCCGAGAGACTGCTGTCGAAGAGACCATCGGCCGCGGCCGGTATGCCGCGCCGGCAGGTCCCGTCCCCGGGCCTACCGGTCTGGGGGATGAGGAGCGGGTGTCGTCGGCCATGTTTCTACCTCCTGTGAATTGGTTTCTTACCTTTTTAACTTTCCGATCGGTGGTTCCAATGATTGCGGGACATTATCTACACCCGATCCAGGGCAGCAACATGTTAAACTAGAAATCGGGTTGGGAAGCCGTATTCTGTTTCGAATAGGTTGGGAGGATATTGTTGTGCAGGGCGATCCCAAAGCGTCGGCGGCGTTTGCTACTCTTCATGTATTGGAACATCCGCTGATTCAGCACAAACTCAGCCATATGCGTGACAAAAACACGCCAACAATATTGTTTCGCCAACTTCTGCGGGAAATTTCACTTCTCATGGGTTACGAAATCAGCCGCTCGCTGCCCCTGACTGTGAAGACCGTAGAAACGCCGATGGCGACGACGGATGTGCGGGTCATCAAAGGAAAAAAGGTCTGCGTTGTCCCAATTTTGAGGGCGGGTACCGGCATGGCAGAGGGCCTTCTTGAGCTGATGCCCTCAGCCCGGGTCGGCAGCATCGGTCTCTATCGGGATGAAGAAACTAAGTATCCCGTAGAGTATTTGGTCAAAATACCAAACACCAAAGATCGTCTTTTTATTCTCGCTGATCCCATGCTAGCGACCGGGCACTCCGCAGTTCATGCCGTCGACATCCTAAAAAAAAATGGTGTTAGGGACAAAGACATTATTTTTTTGGCCCTGGTTTCGGCTCCCGAAGGGATAAAAGTGTTTTTTGAATCTCACCCGAAAGTATCGGTATATACCGCCGCGCTCGATAGCCATCTCGATGAAAATGCCTTTATCGTTCCTGGATTAGGCGATGCCGGTGACCGTCTCTATGG
>CAJXWH010000113.1 GCA_913062915.1 uncultured Acidiferrobacteraceae bacterium
ATTTATAGACTTTTTCGATACCCCTAGGTTTTAAGAATTGAAGCAAGCAAACTCCAATTATTTTAGAAACCTTCTATTTATAGAGATTCCTATACCTCTCCGCCTGTACCTTTGTCTTGCTGTCAGCCTAGGCGTTTTACCAAATCCTCTGCTCTGGTTGCCTCTGAGTAACAGGAATAAGATAGCGGTATGAAATGATTGATATCAATTCTCTTTCTTTATGTTTTGATAACTGACCAACCAATGGAGTTCTAATAATAAAAAAATCTGCCATTCTTGAAAGGTCTGTTTGTTGGAATCGCAATCGCTACTATTAGGATTAGCAGGTTAAGCAGCGACAATTTTTTCTCAGCTGTCTTTTCATAGATAGCCCGGTGGTCTACCGCCGGGCTATCTCATAGGCTACATTCTGGGCACAGTGCCGATACTTGCTCATTGACAAACACCCCGAGACATTCCCGCAGATATAACTAACTTGACCAGGAAAATCCTTCTCTGAAATTCCAGCAGGGGCCCCAGTCGGGTCTCAAGATTGATCCCCTTTTTTGATGGAACGATCCACACCCCGTTAAGGCGAATAATCGAGATCGATCCACGCAGACTGACTCAAATGGAGTGGAGAGGACAGAAGGGGACTCCAGTCTGCTCCACTTTGGCTCCATCGCAGGGAGAACCCACCCCCATTCGACTCATCGCCTATTCAATATTCTGTCTCCACACACTGGTGGGAATCTTCGGCAATAATTGTTCCCCTTCGTGAACAGACGGTAACTATTCGGCCATATCTTCGGGCGGATCACACGACTCAGTACCCATATCAGCCGGAACCGACATCTCAAGCAATTCAAAGGTCTCAGAGGTAGCCGTCTCGTTATGGCGTAATCCGCCTGGAATATAGATCGAGTCACCTTCACCGATGCGAACCTCATCACCGTTTTCAAACACCAGGTCGACCCAGCCTTTCAACATAAAGACAAACTGACCTTCGCAAACGTGGTAGTGCCACCCGGTTGGTTCGGAAAGACCTTTTTCTGTGGAGGTAATCTGAGCGCGGAACTTGCCGTCGCTTGCCCGGGTAACGCCCAGTTCTCGGTACTTAAAGAAAGCACGGCGACCGGTGATGTATTCAGGTGTGTTCTTTCTGCTGACGGTCGGACCGTCGATGCCCGTCACTTTTGCTTCTGCAACTGCATGTGTCATGTTTTGTCTCCCAGATTAGTATGGATGATCAATATAGATTGTCGAAGCCGTCAATTTTGTCCCCGTCCGATATTCAATCATACTTCGCAACTACGGATCAGTGGTAGCCCTGGTAAAGGGTTGATGTGGAAGGGCAGAATTGATGGAGCGAGGGACAACCCCAAAAACTACATAACTTCTTGAATACTTGGGGAAACGCTACTTAGCAGCTATAAATTGCTTGCTGGCGCAGCATTCGGTCGTAATGAACTTGTCCCTCTCCTGCTGTCTTCCACCTCGGTGACCATTTTCTAGCCAATAACACTGGGGCGTTCGCCTTTGCGCAGCCGCAGGTTGTGTTACAGTTATTACGACCGCCGTGCTTGAAGGCGGCCCGTTCACAATCGACCGATTATCATCAACAGATGTCGACTATAAGGAGGAGCATTATGGCAATAAACCGAAAACTTCTATCCATTGCCCTTGGCGGACTACTGTCCCTCACGGCGATTTCGACTGTCCAAGCAGTGGACGAAGTCCGTCTAGGTACACTCTATCCAGTAACAGGGTCTGCTGCGCTGGCCGGGGGTCGCGCATTGGCGGCAGTGAAAGCCGTCGTGGATATCGTTAACAACTACTACGATCTTGATATTCCCTTGGCCCGGACCGAAGGTTTACCCAATCTCGGTGGTGCCAAGATTAAATTGATTGTTGCCGATCACCAAGGGAAACCGGAAATTGGACGAGCCGAAGCCGAGCGTCTTATTGACAATGAAAAAGTGGTCGCGCTTTTCGGCGCGTATCACAGCAGTGTCTCGGCCGCAGCCAGCAACGTCGCTGAACGTCGCGGAATTCCATATCTCACCGGCGAGTCCTCGTCACCAAAACTACATACCCGTGGCTTCAAGTGGTTCTTCCGTACCGGTCCTCATGATGGGCATTACACCAAGACTATGTTCGATTTCATCCGAGACTTTCAGAAGAACACCGGAATTGAAATCAAAACCGCCGCGATCATGCACGAAGATACCCAGTTTGGTGTCGACAGCGCCCGTGAGCAGGTACGCCTTTGCAAGGAAAACGGCATCGAAGTTGTTGCTAAGATTGCCTACCGTGCGAAGACGCCTTCTCTGACCGCAGAGGTACAACTACTCAAGGCAGCTAACGCCGACGTATTTTTCCCAACCTCTTATGAGGGGGACGCTATCCTGACAGTTAAGACCATGAAGGAATTGGGCTACACTCCCAAACTGTGGCTTGCCCAAAATGCCGGCTACAATCAGCCTGGCTTCGCCAAGGCCGTAGGCGCCGATGCCGAGGGCATTATCTCCCGATCTCCATTTTCCATGGACATGGCCGAGAGAATTCCGCTGGTGGGGAAAATTAACGAAATTTACAAGAAGCATTCAGGCGTCGATATCTTTGATCCGCCGATTCGGACCTTCGTTGGAGCCTTGGTCCTGATAGACGCAATCAACCGTGCGGGATCCACTGACCCAGAAAAGATCCGGGACGCTCTTCGGGCAACACGGTTCCCGGCAAGCGCAATCCCTATGCCTTGGAATGATATTGAGTTTGGTCCGGATGGCCAGAATAATGGCATCAGCACAGCACTGATCCAGATGCAGAATGGAACCTATTACTCAGTGTACCCATTTGAAGTTGCGGCCAAGGAAGTGATCTACCCCAAACCGGCGCTGTAGCAGAACTGTCTAATTGTCAAAAGGCCGGGTCCTTCGCTATGTGAAGGGCCCGGCTTTATTTTTTGTAACCAACCCTCAACGTCGTTGTACCCGTCAGATCGACACTGCTATCGGGAAAAAGCTTGACCCGGTAATCGTTTTCCGCACTTTCCGTTGACACGAGTCCGTTTCGAACATCTCGCGCGACCTGGTTTGGGTCCCGCGCGGCAGGGTCACCGAATCCGCCGCCGCCGGCCAGTTCAAGGACCAGAGAATCGTTAGCCGGCACATGCTGCTGCCCTTTGGGCCGCAGCGTTGGCCCCGAGCCCAAGTAAACCTTGCCCGGCAGACCCTCGTGACCTCCGTTACGACCACGTGGCGCATTGTCGACACGTTCGAACATCGCCAGCACATCAAACGGAATTCCGTCGATGCCACCGATTTCAATCACCTGGCCGCACCCGCCACGGTAGGTTCCTGGCCCGCCAGAGCCTTCCCGGAATTCCTTGCGCCAGAAAACCACCGGTGAAATAGCCTCGGTTGCCTCGACTGGAATACCGCGAATACCACTCGGAAAGGCCGTCGCGCTGAGACCGTCCTTGGTCGGCCGGGCACCCATGCCGCCAGCGTTGAAATGGAGAAGATCGAAGGCTGGGATTTCACCGTCGAAGTCCGCTGCGTCCCCAACAGCAGGCCCACCCCTAAGCTGCACGTTCCACAATGAAGCTGACCCCTCGGACTGACAACCAGATTCCAGCACCTGGTGCAGGCAGCCAAGCACGGTGTCGGGCAGCAGGTGGCCGATGATATGACGAGCCGAGACGGCGAACGGTCGTTGAACATTCAGGATACAACCCTCCGGTGCAGAGAACGTGATCGGCAGTAACGACCCGTGGTTGTTCGGAATATCCGGTGCTACGGCACACTTCACGCCAAAGCACGTATAGGCCTTGGTGTAATTGAGAACTACGTTGATCCCGTATTTGCTCGCCGGTGAAGTGCCGTTGTAATCCACGTGAATAAATTCATCGCCGATCGTCAGTTCGGCAACAAGGGTCACCGGCACGTCGTAGCCGTCCATCGTCACACTGTTCGAGTATCTTCCTTTTTTGAGCTTGCTGATTCTTTCGATCGTCGCGAGCCTGGAATTTTCAATGATGAACTCACCGAGTACCCCCAGGTTATCTTCGCCGAACTCGTCCAGCATCCGGACCAGGCGCTGGCAGCCGACGTCGTTGGCGCCCGCGAACGCATAGATATCACCGATGACCTGGCGTGGTTCGCGCACGTTAGTGCGCAGGATATCCATCAGCACGGTGTTCACCTCGCCTTTGTGGAACAGGTGCATAATCGGAATGTTCACGCCTTCCTCAAAAACCTGATTCGCGTCCGGCCCGAAACCGCGACCACCTATGTCAACAACGTGGCATGTGTTGGCAAACAATCCGACGACATTACCGTCGCGAAAGGTCGGAGTGACAACGGTGACATCGTGCAGGTGCCCAGATGTCTTCCAGGGATCGTTGGTGATATACACGTCACCCGGCGCCATTGTGTCTACAGCATATCTGTCAATGAAGTGTGGGATCGCTTCGGCCATGGCATTGATATGGCCCGGCGTTCCGGTCACCGCCTGCGCCAGCATCCGGCCCTGGTTATCGAACACAGCCGCCGCCAGGTCACCTGCCTCTCGTACGCTAGTCGAAAATGCGGTCCGAATCAGCGTCTGAGCCTGTTCTTCAACAACCGAAATCAGGCGGTTCCACATGATCTGCATGCGGATCGATGACATTTCTGTGACTGAATTCATGATCCCTACTTCTCTGTCGTCTTTACTTCCATAACTATGTAGTCGGAACGGATAATCCTGGCACGAAATCGCGAAGACACCACGGTCGCTGTGTCTTTCTCGACGATCACAGCCGGCCCTTCGATCGCATCACCGGGCTGCAGGGACGCTCGATCAAACACCAGCGCCTCCTCGTATTCTCCCAGCTCAGCGTTCATAACGCGTCGCTGACCGGTCGGCCTAGCTGGAGATTCTTCCAGGTCATCGAGATTCAGCACGTCATGGTCCCGCAGTGTCGTGACGAGCAGCATCCACGTCAGGATTTCAACTTCCAGACCCGGTATGGTTCTTTCGTAGAGACGGTGATACTCCTGCTCAAAAGCAACCCGCAGATTCTCAGACGCATCATTATCCAGCTCCGTTTCCTTGACGACTACAGGTATTTCGACACTGACCTCGTGACCCTGGCCCATATACCGCATGAAAGCCGTCCTCGTTTCCCGAGTCGCCTGCCCGCTTGCGCCCGCCCTGACAACGCTGTATGCCTCATCACGCATTGCCTGGATGAGATGGTTTGTCTGGGCAACATCGAGTTGGTCCAGCCGCTGGTGGTGACTGCGAACGACTTCGTAAGCCACAGGCGCCCGCAGAAACCCCAGAGCCGACCCTACACCGGCACCGGGCGGAATAACGATCCGTTCAATATTAAGTTTTTCCGCTAGCCGCGACACATGTATAGGAGCTGCACCTCCGAACGCGACTAGTGTGCGGTTCTCGATGTTCTTGCCGCTCTCGACTGCGTGCACACGTGCCGCGTTAGCCATGTTTTCATCTACCATCTCCGACACCCCCATGGCAGCGTACTCGGTCTGAAAACCCAGTCGCTCACCGATTACTCGATCCAATGCTTGACTGGCAGCCGCTGCATTCAGTTGCAGAGAACCCCCAGCAAAGTTACCCGGATCAATGCGCCCCAGAACGACATCGGCATCGGTCACTGTCGGCGCCTGACCCCCGAGCCCGTAACTGGCCGGCCCCGGCTCTGACCCCGAACTCTCCGGTCCTACACTGATGCGGTTCATCGCATCAACATTGGCAATTGAGCCGCCTCCGGCGCCGATCTCGACCATCTCGATTACCGGAATTTTGAGTGGAATGCCGCTGCCTTTGAGAAAACGGTACTCCCGTGCTACCTCGAACGATCGAGATGTCTGCGGCTGTCCTTCATCGATCAGGCATATCTTTGCCGTAGTGCCACCCATGTCGTAGGACAGCACCTCCGATAAGCCCAACAAGTTTGCAATATAACTGCTGAATATAGCGCCCCCAGCTGGACCAGACTCAACGAGCCTAACCGGGAACCGCACCGCGGTCTCCAGCGTGGTGATCCCCCCACCGGATAGCATCAAAAAGAGAGGGCAGTTGAAACCGTCCTCACGTAACAATTTGTTGAGAGATCGCAGATGGTTACTCATCAGTGGCTGGACGTACGCGTTCGCACAGGCCGTAGAGATTCGCTCAAACTCCCGCATTTCGGGTGCTACTTCAGATGAAAGCGTTATCTCTAGTTCCGACGTCTCAGACATGACAATATCTCGGGTCCGCTGCTCATGCTCCGGGTTCCGATAACTGTGCAAAAACCCTATAGCGACACTCTTGACACCGGACCGGCACAGGTCAGGCACCAGTCGGGCAACGTGATCCTCGTCAAGTGGCAACAAGACCTGGCCCGCCGCACCGATTCGCTCGGGTATACCAAACCGCAGCGAACGGGGAACCAGTGGCGATGGCAGGTCGATGTTGACGTCATACTGTTCGAACCGGTTTTCGTTCCGAATCTCGATACTGTCGCGAAAACCGCGTGTCGTCAGCAGCGCAACCGGAGAACCCTGTCGTTCGATCAGCAGATTTGTGGCGAGTGTCGTGCCATAAATTATGATATTAACTGCGCCGGGCCCTATGGCTGCATCCGACAACACCTGCCACACCCCGTTGAGTACACCCTCCTCAGGGTTGTCCCGGGTGGTCAGGGTCTTGGCTGTAAACTGTCCCGGTGGACCTTCTAATGCTACATCGGTAAAGGTCCCTCCAATATCCACGGCCAGGCGGAAATCATCTGACAGGTTTTTCATCGAATTGT
>CAJXWH010000114.1 GCA_913062915.1 uncultured Acidiferrobacteraceae bacterium
CGGATCAGCAGGCCTTCGACGGTGCCGGTACCGTCGATGGGTATTTGGTGATCGAAAGCCACGAGTAAGTCGTGGAGGTGTTTCGTGTGTGCTTCAAACTGCATTTTGAAACGGGGTTCATCGCCCAACGCATCCACCGTACCGGTCGCCCTCAGGCTGAGTTCCGGTGCGCTGGCAGTGAGGCGCAGATCCTCGACCCGGTAGCGGTCGCCGCTTCGGATCAGCAGGCCTTCGACGGTGCCGGTACCGTCGATGGGTATTTGGTGATCGACAACAGCGACGAACGCTTTGAGATCCTCTGCCAGAATTTCGAATGACAATTGCAGCTCGACCCCAAGATTCTCGGATCGAGCCGTCGTACCGAGGCCGCGAACGACACCTTCTGCCTTTGCCAGACCGGCAGTGGTCCGCAATTCAATCCCCACATCTGTTAGCCCGAGGTCACCGCGCAACCGGCCGAATAAGTGTGCGGTCATGTCTGCAGTACCGTCGATCAGTGAGCTCTGGCCGAGGGCCGCCATCAAATCATTTAGAGTATTGCTACGCGCCCTGAGATCGAAATCAAGATCGTTGCGGCGAAACAAATCTCTCGCCTCGCCCACCATGTCGATCTGGATCCCCTGACCGGCAATGGTTCCCACCGCATGGGTCAACGAGATACCCTGCCAATTCCCTTGCAGCTCGGCGTCAAAAAGAAATGTTGTTGCACCCAAGTCAAAGTCAAGGTCGAGGAGTTGCCCTGCGGTATTGAACTGATCGCCTCGTGCGGTGTAGTGAAGATCAACCTGTCCTTCGCCGAAAATGTCAGCGACCTCGCCCGACAACTCGCCTTCGATGTCGCCCGCCGTATACTGCAGTGAAACCGGCTCTAGATTTCCTTCCGCCCATAGACCCATATCTCCGAGAGTGCCGCGCACGCGGATCGGCACACCGTGGTAACGGGCCAATGCCTCGATTCGGGAGGGCGTGCGATCTGCGGATAGCCCTAGAAACAAATCCTGGATCTCAATTCTTTCGCTTTGGTTTGACGGTGCATTGATAAACTGGAGTTGAGCGCCGGTTATCCAGAGCTGGCGAGGAATTACCGCAGGTGTTTTCGATCGCAGGCGATTCAACGCACTCTCGCTAAACCGCCAGTTCGAATGCCCAGCAGGGTCGACTTCGAACCGGACTCTCGGTCGATCCAAGCGCAACTCGTCGAGCACCAATTTCCCGGCAAAAAGAGCGGTGAGATTGAGTCTCGCATAGGCGCTCTCTACGTGAAAAAACTGACCAGTAAAATCACCTTCAGGATTGCCAATCGAGATACCCGCCAGATAGAGGCGTGGCGAGGGGAAAAGTTTGACGTCGATGGGGCCGTCGATCGAAACGGGTCGGGCCGTAACGGACCCGATCCAACGTGCTGCGTCGCCCCGATAGCGATCCCAGTTGAACCACTGGATGACCGCAATTAGGATCGCAACCGTTACTAGGACAGCGCCGCCACTGACCAGAACTATATTGCGAAAATTAAGCACAAATCAGGCCGGAAAACTTGTAACGGATGCTCTAGCATGTTGATAGTGAAGAGGTAAACCACTGAACATCAAATTTACAATTCTCTCGTTTTATTGAACCTCACGCCGGGCCACCTTTCTTTAGTCAGGCGAAGGTTGGCGACATTGGGTGCAATATAGGCCAGTGCCCCACCCCCATCTAACGCCAGATGGCTTCTGGCATTTTTCTTGAATTCATCAAATTCCGCCGGATCTTCGCCGTACACCCAACGCGCCGTCGCGACCGTAACCGATTCGAACCGACAATCCACTCCGTACTCATGCTGCAACCGATGCGCGACCACGTCGAACTGCAAGACCCCGACGGCCCCAAGAATGACGTCGTTTCCATCCAGCGGTCGAAACACCTGCGTCGCTCCTTCTTCACTCAGCTGATCCAGTCCCTTGTGAAGGGCCTTGGAACGAAGTGGGTCAGCCAGTCGGACCCTGCGGAAAAGATCCGGCGCGAAGTTTGGAACACCGGTAAATTTGAGCGTCTCGCCCTCGGTAAAAGCATCTCCGATTCGGATGGTTCCGTGGTTGTGCAAGCCGATAATATCTCCGGCACAAGCGGTATCAACTGCTTCACGGCGCGATGCGAGAAACGTAATCGCATTGTGAACCAGCGTCGCTCGTTCGGTTCGGACTTGGTACATACGCATTCCCTTGCGGTAGCTTCCCGAGGTAATCCGTAAAAAAGCCACGCGATCATGATGCGCCGGATTCATGTTCGCCTGCACCTTGAATACAAACCCAGAGAAAGAACTCTCCGAACTCTTGACCACTCGGGATTCTGTCGTTCGCGATCCTGGTGCTGGAGCATACTGCACAAACGAATCGATCAGTTCCTGCGTACCCTCGCCATTCAAAGCTGAACCGAAGTAGACAGGGGTCAAAGTACCCGATCGATATGCATCCACATCAAACTCATGGCTGGCACCGCGAATGAGTTCGATCTCCTCTCGCAACGTCGCTGCATCCGAGGCAATGGCCTCGTCGAGTTCCGAATTCTCCAGGCCGTTAATCATCCGTTCCTCTGACAGCATCTCTTTACCGCCGCCACGTCGCGCAAACAAGTGAATTGAGTCATCATAGATTCGGTAGATGCCGGAAAATCGGCGCCCAGTGCCGATGGGCCAGGTCATCGGTGCGCATCGGATACCGAGTACCGACTCTATTTCGTCCATCACCTCCATCGGATCTCGCCCCTCTCGGTCGAGTTTGTTAACGAAAGTCATAATGGGTGTATCCCGCAGTCGGCATACCTCCATTAATTTGATCGTTCTTTGTTCCACTCCCTTGGCAAGATCAACCACCATTAACGCCGAATCCACGGCGGTAAGTGTCCGGTAGGTGTCCTCCGAGAAGTCCGCATGTCCAGGGGTATCGAGCAGATTAACCACGTAGTCCTGATATAAGAACTGCATCACCGACGACGTCACAGAAATCCCCCGTTCCTTTTCGAGCTTCATCCAATCGGATGTCACATACCGGCCGGACTTTCGGGCCCGCACCGTGCCGGCCAACTGAATCGCTCCTCCATAGTGCAGGAATTGCTCTGTCAGTGTGGTCTTGCCGGCATCGGGGTGTGAAATGATGGCGAAGGTGCGACGCAAAGTGACGTCGCCCGGTTTATCTGATGAATTCATCGGCTGGATCTTTCGTCAGATTGCCTGCGCAATTCCCAGTACGAGACCAAAGACATTGATATCAAAGGTCATAGAGGACCGGATCGGTCTTCGGCGGCAAATATTTCCTGCGAATCGCACCCAACATGTTTCTTGGCTTAGCCGAAAACAGATTGGCATCATCATCAATCGAATTGCCGAGGGTGTCCTCAATCTCATCCGGGTCATCTCCTGCTTCCAGCCGTCCGATGGCTTCCTCGACGCCGTCGCCCCATTCGATTCCGGCCTGATCCATTACTTTGCGCATGACCGTGGCCGCCTGTTGCGGATTGTCCTGATCGAGTCCCTCGAGCTCCCCAGCCATCGACATTATGGCTTGCTCGAGCCGGCTCTCATCGACCCCCTCAAAGGGGTCCGAACCCTGCTCGGATCGATTTCTAGACACTGAAAACAAGGAAACCTGTCGTTCGAGGCGGGAGCGACCACACTTTGGACAGTCGGGGCGCGTCTCGGTATTCACACGTTGCGAAAAAAAATTAAACACCGTATGGCAGTTTTCACAGTAAAACTCGTAAATAGGCATCAGCTCAGTTGGCCTCGATCAAAAATGGTCCCACCACGGGGTTTTCTGGACTCTCTAAAGATGCAGTTCGCTGTTTCGATTGAAGCGGCTTATTCAACGACCGGTTGCAGCGTGCTAGCTGAGTCCTGTGTGCTCCCGCGGCGCAGACAATCGCTGTTCCCGCGCACCTTGGCGAATGCTGATTGTTTTTTCACCAAACGGTAATTGTTTCAATAAACGAAAATAACAATAACCGCTCATCGTCATCATTGATTTCATTTGTTGGCTCATCCAAGTCAAATAACTTTTGAAAGCCTTCGCTTTAGACGAACACACAAAAACTGTCGAGGTCATAGCTGCACATATCGAAGAGCGGCATACTGCGTACAAGTGGCTGTTCCATCGTGGGGCCACTGGTCCATTTCTTGATGATAATATCACGCCACTCGCGGTATATCTCAGCGTAGTGTTCGATGTTCTGGCCGCGTCGGTACTCACGCACAGTCTGAGTCCGATCTTCTGCGTGACCACGACAGTGTCCCTCTCGTACTGCGAAGTAAAGGTCCTCTACTTCGTTGCTGTGCCATCGAGCCCCGCGCTCTACCCGTTTGTCGCGGGCACCGGAGTTTAAGGCAATGCTGACCTCACCGTAGAGCACCCGTTTAAGAAAACGATTCGATGGACTCCGTTCAATCAACGATGTGATACACGGGGGCCTTATCCATTGTCCACTCTCCGGATTCTCGGTCGTATTGGGATAAGGTGAAGCAATGCCAATCGGTATCATTCAGTTTCGGATGATCGGCCCGATAGTAATACCCCGGCCACCGCGTTTCGGTCCGGAACATCGTGTGATGCGTCACGGACTCAGAGGCCAGAAACCGGTGCTGTAGTTCCCAGGCCCGCTGCAGCTGGTGAAGATCTTCGGCCGCGAGATGGTCGAGGTCTTCCTTCAGCATGCCCAGCAACTCCAGTCCGCGAGTGAGCAACGGTTCGTTGGTCGTATAGTGGGCGCTGATACCGCCGACGTATTCGTCCATGATCTGCTCAAGACGCTGAAGGCCATTGAGCGGCAAGATATAGCTCGGCGAAACGGTTCCGGCAACAATCTCATTGCGGCCAACCTGGTAATTCTCCAGGGGTTGGAAGACTGTCTTCTTCAGATCTTGGTACTGTTTCTCACTGACCTGAAACTTCTCATTCTTCATGTCGTTCAAGTAATTGACTGCGGCCTTTGCGGCAATCCGGCCTTCGGTGTAGGATCCCGACGAGAACTTGTGCGCAGTGCCACCGATGGTGTCGCCAGCGCCGAAAAGTCCCTCAACGGTCATCATCCGGTTGTACCCCCACTGGTAATCAGACGGAGCATAGTCCGAAGGTCCGCTCGCCCAGGCACCCGAACAGGTGGCGTGGGAACCCATGACATATGGCTCGGAAGTGGTCAGCTCGGGATTGACATGTTTGGGATCGATGTTCTGCGATGCCCAGACGACCGCCTGCCCAATGGTCATACCCAAGAAATTCTCCCAGCCAATTTGCTCCATATGCGGATCCTGGAAGGCTTCTTTCGTCACCATGCGAATGGGGCCCCTGCCGGCTTTCACTTCTTCGAGAAAAGCGTGGTTGCGCAGGCAGGTCGGCACCGGCTGCCGATCAATGTAATCCCCGACCAATTCCTTGGTGTTTTCGTACCATGTGGGCTCGTAGTTATCCCCATATCCGTTTTCGGTGTAAGTCTTGAGATGCAGGAAGTAAGCGCCGACTGGGCCATAGCCGTCCTTGAATCGGGTAAGGACGATCCGGTTCTCCATCTGCGTCATCTTGGCTCCGACGAGGATCGGTAACGCATATGCAGAGGCACTGCTCCACGGGGCATACCACGTCCGTCCCATACCTTCACCGACCGCGCGAGGTTTGAAAATGTGCGACGCTCCACCGGCGGCTACGATGACAGCCTTCGCGCGGAACACGTAGAAATCTCCTGTACGGACGTTGAAACCGACGGCCCCGGCGACCCGGTTGGGCTTCGCCTCGTCCATCAGCAGGTGGGTCACCATGATGCGGTTGTAGACCTCTGAGGCGGCCTTGCGGGCAGCCTCGGCGACGATCGGCTTGTAGCTTTCGCCGTGAATCATGATCTGCCATTTGCCTTCGCGCAGATACCGCCCGGTTTCCGGGTCCTTCATGATCGGGAGACCCCACTCCTCGAACTTGTGCACCGTGGCGTCGACGTGGCGGGCGATGTCGTAACCCAGGTCTTCGCGCACGAGACCCATGAGGTCGTTGCGGGCATAACGGACATGATCCTCGGGCTGGTTCTCGTCCCACTGCATGCCCATGTAGCAGTTAATTGCATACAGACCCTGCGCGACCGCGCCGCTGCGCTCGATGTTCGCCTTTTCGACGCAGACAACCTTCAGGTCCCGCCCCCAGTACCTGGATTCGTAAGTAGCGCCACAGCCGGCCATGCCGCCGCCGACAACGAGAATATCTGAATCGACGAAAACCGTCTTGCGTCCACCAAACAGTCCCATCAGACCACCCCTAGCTTGAGCTGATCGGGTCTCAATGTGGGCAATCCGTCAGGGATATTAAGCGCATCCGGCTCGTGCGCAAGCTCCTGGGTTTTCATGGCCTCTTGGACAGGCGCCGCGTAGTCGGAGGCTGACTTAATCGATCCCCAGGGTGTTGTTCTGATTGGGGACTCGAAGTTTTTTTCGCGGCCGTCCCGGAACTTGATCTTCCAGGAAATGGTTCCCTTTTCTTCTTCCCGCAGCACTCGCACGCTGTGGCCCAAGGGGGCGAAGTCGGCATAGCCGCGGACGTCTATTGCGTTTTGCGGGCAGGCCTTCACACAGGCGTAGCACTCCCAGCACATATTGGGCTCGATATTGTAGGCACGGCGATAAGTTTTATCGATGTGCATGATGTCGGACGGGCAGATATCGACGCAATGTCCGCAGCCGTCGCAACGAGTCATATAAACAAATGTCGGCATGAT
>CAJXWH010000115.1 GCA_913062915.1 uncultured Acidiferrobacteraceae bacterium
CAGGACGATGCCACGTTTGAGAATCCCGATAAGTCCGGGTAATTTGAGTTTATGCGGTTTCGTTTCTCACCCAGCCGACTTTAGAGGGAATTCAACAGATACGACTCTATCTCAGCTGTGATACGGGGCTACGGTGGCCGCCGGGATCGGTTGCGGCATGGTCTCTTTGAGGTAGCGCCTTCGTAGCTCGTTCCAAAGCTCCAGGCGAGACCAATCTGGTTTTTGCGGTTTTTGCCGGTCGTCGAGAAAAGGGCTTGGAAGGAAGAAACTGCACATCTGCATATCATTGCCGTTCCACATCCGGATACCCCACGATCCCGGGCTGCATTGCTTGGGCCCAAATTCCCGGTAGAAAGCGATTCGGGCGCACTGGCGCCGGTGAGCGACTTCGGGGTGCACCGCTTGTTTGCCGAGCCCACGGTGTACATCGGTGCAAAGGTGAAAGTGGGTCTCGCCTGTGTTCCCGAAGAATATCGTCAGGTACCCGTCCAGCATTGAAATCCTGACTGGCCGCCGCTTTTGTTTCAGCTCGAAGACTGCACCTTCCACGCAGGGGCCAAAAGCGACCTCGTTCCAGTAATCAATCAAGAGATCCAAGCACAGCCGGGTGGCGGTCCCCGCTTCCTCTAAGTTGAGATGAAGCAACGCATCGCCCTTGCAGATCTTCGGTGGTGATCCCCAGAAGGTGCCATTGGCAAGGGCAATGTCAGTGTACTCGACCTGGGTGCCGCTAACGTCTTGGTCGACGACGGTCGGCGGGATTGGTGCAGCCGGTGTATTCAGGCGCATACACCCGTTCCCGCAACCCGAGTGAAGATCTCGCTACCGCCTGGTTTTGACATCTTTGGATCCGCCTTAGAACCGCCCTGCCCACGGTACTCGAAAGAAAACTCCAGTGCAAAGCGCGGACACCAAACAATGCTTTACGGAAAGCCCTGGCCGCTCTGATGGGCTCGGTTACGGGATCCCAAGAAATCCCGCTGGAATAAGGCTTTTTAAATCAAGGGCAGTTCCACAGATGTTGAACTGAAGCACCCAGACGACCGATGATACGGGTGGTTATTCAAAAACGATCTTAGGAAAAAATAACGAGACAACCCAGTTGGGTTGATCGACGATCTCGCTGATCCTAAGGTCCGCACAGACGCTGCAAAGCATGTAAGCCTGTGGCGCCGTGAGCCCCTGCAGACGGCCAAGCAGATCAATCATTCCACTGACCGCTTGTCTTGCGCACTGCATAAGATCCGGATCAATCCCGGTCGTGACAAGATAACCCTTGCCGTCAAAGTGGCGAGAGACCGGCCCGGGTGTCTCAAACCGCGGGAACGGAAGCATTTCTCCTTTGACCAGGTCAAACGTCAGGGCAACTTCCATTGGACTTTCAAGCGCGGTTCCACAGACTTCCCCGTCCCCTTGGGCGGCGTGGGTGTCGCCCACAGAAAACAGTGCACCGTCAACTTCAACCGGTAAATACAACACCGTGCCACTGCCGAGGTCCCGAATGTCCATGTTTCCACCGACCCGCCGCGGCGGCACAACACTGTGTGTGCCCACTGCCGCCGGCGCGATCCCGATGGTGCCGCAGAACGGTTTTAGTGGTACTCGGCCGCCCGGTCCGTAGGCGCACGGAGTCAGTTCTATTTTATCGTACGTCCAGGTGTTGAATGCAGGTTCCGGAAACTGATCGGCCAGCAGTCCGAAACCAGGAATAATCGCCGTCCAGCCCCAGCCAGACGGTGCAAACGATTCGATAGTGACCTTAAGCACATCACCCGGCTCGGCCCCGTCGATCAAAACAGGGCCTGTTACCGGGTTTACTTTTTCAAAGTCTAGCGCCGCCACATCGGCGACGCTGGAATTGACAGTGAGTTGACCGCCGGACGCATCAATCGTCGCAAACTCGACCGAATCTCCCGGCGCCACAGTCATTACAGGGGCGAACGAATGGTCCCAGCCGTAATGATGGTGTGTCGAGTGGATCGTATGTTTATTCGACATCCTTGGCGTCTGCGTACTCGTAGTGGACTGGAATCATTGTCAGGTAGACCCGACGGTGACTTGCACATTTTGGCGGCCATGGGTTTCTCCAAGGCCACGCTCTAACGCAGTTGACGTTTTATTCCTCGATAGAGCGGCTGCAGTCAACCAGCAGTAATCCAAGTTCTTTGTTGTCATCTTAGTGGGTTTCATTACTCAAAAGAATTTTTTTCTTTTAATGTAATTCTTCAATGATCTGTTTCTTACCTTCAATCGCAATGAGGGCTCGGCGGCTGTGGCCTTGGTTAGGTGCTCGGGGGCTATTTGGCATTGGCAAAGAACAGTTGTTTGCCGTCGACGCGGTAGGAGTTTATCCACTGCTGCCCTTCTTCACCAATCAACCAGTCGATCAAAGCCTGCCCATCGACCACGTTAACGTGCGGATGCTTTTTCGGATTGACAAGAATCAGCCCGTAGGGATTAAGCAGTTCCTCGCCGCCCTCGAATAAGATCTCAAAATCACTTTTGTTCCCGAAGCGAATCCACGTGCCCCGGTCGGTAAGCGTATAGGCGCGCTTGTTGATCGCGATATTCAATGTGGCCCCCATGCCTGTACCCGATTCCAGATACCATGGTTGTTGGCTAATTCTGCTTAAATCCCGATTGGTGAGTTCCCAAAGATGCATTTCTTTCCTGTGGGTGCCGGACTCATCTCCGCGGGACACGAAATTAGCCCCGGCGGCCGCAATTTTCGACATCGCCTGGGCTGCCGATTGCGCCTGCTGCAGTTCGGCCGGGTCATCGGGTGGACCGACCATCACAAAATCGTTGTACATCAGATCAAACCGCTCCAGCCCATACCCTTCGGCCACAAACTTCTCTTCATCGCGCTTGGCATGCACGAGCACCAGGTCCGCGTCTCCATTTCGCGCGTTCCTTAGTGCCTGACCGGTGCCGCTTGATACCACCCGAACTTCCACCCCGGTTTGTTCCGTAAAGCGAGGCAGGATCGCGTCGAGAAGACCGGAGTTCACCGTCGATGTGGTGGATTGCAACAACAGTTGGCCCTCATCGGCCGTGACTGTGCCTAGGCCAATTGCAAATGTCAGGTAGACGATCCAAATCCAACCGAGGGCAGGACGGACCGAACAGGTTAAACCGGTGAAATTCATACAGGGCCTTCTGCAGAAAACACTACCCGGTGATCCATCGTAAATCGAGTCTGCCAAGTTATTATTGGTCTAGCAGATGCGCCATGTTTTCTTCGACTCATTAATCGGGATTCGAGAATATTCAACTCCTCACAGCAACGATTGTGAACGAGTAAAAATCAGGGAATGTGCTAAAGTGGAGTGTTCAATGAATTGATTGGAGATTTTTTACCTATGGATGAAGAAGTATTTAACATGCAGCTTCGTCGCTTTCTCAAAAAGGTCGGAATTCAGTCACAACGCGAAATCGAACAGGCCGTTCGTCAAGGCATCGAGACGGGCGCACTTACATCCACGGAAAAACTAAATGCACAGGTATTGCTCCGGGTTCCCGCAGTGGGCGTCGATGTGACCATCGAGGACGAAATCGCACTGCGTTGATATTTCAGTTTAACTGTAGCGGTACCCGTTGCGGAGCCACGGCAACAACTCATGACGGAGATTAAGTCGAAGTAGGTCCAGAGGTTACGCTCATACTACGAGTTTATTGTATCAGTCTCACGCCGGCGCTTTGGAATCTCGTCGTAGATTAGGTTGTCCTTGCCGCTGTAGACGAGGAAATGGTGGCCTTTAGCGCGGGCAATCAACGTCGCCCCAAGATGTTCGGCAAGTTCAAACCCCATATGAGTTATTCCGGATCGCGACAGTAGGACAGGGATGCCCATAGACGCGACTTTCATTACAATTTCAGACGTCAACCGGCCAGTGGTGTAGAACCACTTGTCATTACCTTTGATGTCTTCCAGCCACATCTCACCGGCAATTGCGTCGGTGGCGTTGTGGCGGCCAATGTCTTCGACAAAGTGAAGGATTTCCGGTCCTTTACAGAGTGCACAGCCGTGAACAGCACCGGCCTCACGATAGATTTGGTTATAACTGGCGATATTTTTTAGAAGGGCGTAAACCTGCGACTGCTTTATGTTGACCTGCGACAGTACCATCCGCTCGGAAGTTTTTTCCTTCAGATTAACAATGCCATTGCCATGTGTGGTTCGAACGTCAGCAATTTCCCGTTTCCAGTCGACACGGACCTCGGCAATCTCTCCAATTTCATCGATGAGGCGTTGATTCCGTAGATACCCGAGTGTTAGTTTCTCGGGGTACGTCCCGAGGCTCATAAGGGTGACGATCTCGGCGCCATCGACTTTAATTGTGAGTGGGAATTCACCTACAACCCTAAGCGCTCTTGATTCCCCATATTCATCAACGGCATCCACGGCATGGGTTGGCCGTAGACCTTCGTCGGAGAGCTTGGGTCGGTGATAAGAGTTGGTACCGGTTGTGGCTCGGTCGTTCATACGCTGTTGTCAGGTGTCAATTGAGTATAGGCACGGTCGGTAATATTGTTATGTCTTGGTGAAACGCAAGGCGTTATCGGGGGATAGGAGATCTATTATCTCAGAAGATAAGGAATGCAGAAGTAAATGGTTGGGGCAAGAGGATTTAAACCGTCGCCCCCTGCCTCCCGAAGGTAGTGAGACCCGGTGGACCCGAGGGAGCAGAACGGTCAGTCTGATGGGTTGCAAATGTCTTCCAGAGTGTAGAGCCACCAGCGCCGCTTTTTTTGACTGGTAGAGCGTGTCTGGCGATCGAAGTAGAGCGTTGCGATCTGGTGATTCCCGGTCCGAATCTTATACCAGTGTTTGCGCACGTAGCGCTCCGATGAACCATGTCGGCAAGGACCCGATTCCTTCCAGTGTTCTAGCACTTCGACCAGGACCATCTTCTGGTTGCGCCAGGAAAAACCGCAAGGCAGGCCAGGCTCTCCCCGCGCCATGACACTGGCGTTGAAGGCGCCAGGTTGCGGCTCCAATGGCTCACTGATGAGTTGCGGACCGGTTGTCGTCATCTTGCTCGCCGCCAAGGTGAGTTGTAGAGAAAAACGCTATCAGATCAGGAAGCCAAATCAAAGGAAATTCCCGAAACGCTGAATTGGTCGATGTGAAAGTTTGCTCTCTTCTTCATCACCGTAATGATACAGACAGACCGCTTCTGCGCAGTCATTTTCCACGTGGGACAGCGCGTGTACTGACTTTAAACCCGCTGAGCGGGATGGGCAAACCATAGGCGGGGAGTCCTTCCGGCCCGGATCAACCGGCGTCCCGGTCCTAGAGAACACACCTGCATTCTTGGAATGCAAAGTGGTCAGTTTTGTCGAGGCAGGTGATCATTCTCTATTCGTCGGCGAGGTCATGGAGGCGGAAGTCACCGAAATACCGAAGGGTCGAGCCGATGACGCCACTTTATGGTTGAAGGAGCTTGGAGAAAAGGTATTTTATGGAGGGGGAACTGCTGGGCCTCAGGACATTTGACGGGTGCGCCCGGTAGGGCTGAACCTGTGACCAATAGATTATGAGTTTCCGCACTTCCTCAAGTCGACCCACCCTAACCCACGGAAACATCTGTAACCACCCAAGTGGTGAAGCGGTCAAAGTACGTCTGCGTGCGTAAGCCCGAGTAGAGGCGGGGTCAAGATTGCACCACAATTGCACCAGAAGAAAGCCCCGCTCCAGCGGGGCTTTCTCATATATTAAGCTATCACCGAACAGCCACTAGTCATAGATGGTGGAACCCACCTCGATGTTCCAAATATGATCTAAGAAAAAATTAGGGAGTTAACAAATGACAAGCAAAGAATTTGAACCGATTGATCCAACGGTTAGCCCTCGATTTTCTGATATTGCGACGTTTATGCGAACCCGCCGCCATGATATCTCTCCGCAAGTGGATATAGGTTTGGTGGGTGTACCTTTTGATTTGGGCGTGAATTATCGCACCGGCGCGCGGCATGGACCATCGGGTGTACGCGAAGGTTCTCGTGTCATTCGACGTGTTCATCCCAGCAGCGGTATAGCCCCGTTTGAAATCTGTAATGTGGCAGATTTGGGAGATGCGCCCATTAATCCAATGAACAAAGATATTTCTATCGTGCAGATACAGGAATTCTTCGAACAGCTGGTTGAAAATAAAATAACGCCGATTGCTTGTGGAGGCGATCACACGATCCCGCTGCCTATTTTGAGAGCGATCGCCAAGGATAATCCCGTTGGTATTTTACATTTTGATGCCCATGCTGATACTTTGGATGAGTTAGTGGGCGATCGAATCAATCATGCAACATTTCTCCGCCGAGGTTATGAAGAAGGTTTGGTTGATCCTAAAAGGGTGATTCAGATTGGCCTTCGTGGTAGCCGCTTTGCGCTGGATGACATTCAGTTCGGTTACGATGTTGGATTTACCATTATCACCATGGATGAATACGAAGAGATGGGGCGTACCGAGGTGATTCGAAAGATCGATCAAGTGTTAGGTGATGGACCGAGTTATATCTCTTTGGATATTGACGGCTTGGATCCAGCGTTCCTGCCGGGCACCGGTGTGCCAGAAATTGGCGGCATCACCCCACGCGATGCTCAAGTTATTATCCGCTCTTTGCAAGGACGGGAAATAGTCGGCGCCGATATTTCAGAAGTTTCACCACTGCATGACCCCACTGGCATCACTTGTATCACGGTTGC
>CAJXWH010000116.1 GCA_913062915.1 uncultured Acidiferrobacteraceae bacterium
TGCACGAATTTAGTGGTAACAAAATCTCTGGTAATTCTTAATATCAAAGGAGAGAGAAATGCGAAATCCGAAAGCCTTTAAAACGGTCTTCGCGGGTGCCAGTGTTGTGGCGGCCTCTGCCTTGCTACTGTTTTCGTTTGGAAACACTGCGTTGGCAGACTGCCCGGCGGCTACTGTGGCCGACATGAAGGGCGTAGCACCTGGAAAGTACCCCCAACAATGGGAACTGAGTGCGTTTCAACAAAATGCGGGGTGCACACTAAGCTTCCAAGGAAATCCCGACATTGGCGAACTCAACGCCCAAATTCGGGGCAATCCCAGCAGCGTTCCTGCCGTAGAAGACCGGCTGCCATCTGAGCCGCTGGTCTATGCGCCGTATGACTCGATCGGCAAATACGGCGGCACGCTGGACGTATTGTCCAACGCCACCGAAGCCGGCACATCGGACTTCCTGTCCGTACGGCACGTCAACCTCGTCCGCTTTTCCGACGATCTCCAGACCATTGTGCCGAACATCGCCAAGGACTGGAAATGGAACGACGACTTCACGCAGCTGACATTCTATCTGCGAAAGGGTCACCGATGGTCTGACGGCGCGCCTTTCACGGCCGACGACGTGAAGTTCTGGTACGACCATCTCGCGCTGTCTCCAATGATTATGGAAAAGCCAAAGGATTACGTACTGGTGGGTGGCGAGCCCATGACGGTCGATGTGGTAGATCCACAGACGGTGGTTTTCAACCTGCCGGCACCGAAGCCGGGCCTCTTGGCTCACTTTGCGTTTTCTTTTGCACAAGGATTCCAACCTAAGCACTTTCTGGCGCCATATCACCCCGAGCTCAACCCGGATGCGGATGCGCTGGCCCAGCAAGCAGGATTCGAAAATGGCCTCGCGGTTATCAAGGCCTACTTCGGCAATTCAGACTGGACCGACACCCCGTCGCCCCTGCTGAATTCCCCGGACAAGGTCGCGAATCTGCCCGCCGACGTCATACCGACGCTTGAAAGCCATATCTACATTACGGACACCACGGAAGGCCGACATCTCGTTGCCAACCCCTACTTCCATATTGTGGATACGCAGGGTAATCAACTGCCTTACATCAGCGAGCAGGATGAGGTGTACATCAACGACAACGAGATTCGTATTCTCAAACTGGTGAATGCGGAAGCAGACTACAAGGCGCAATCGTTGCAGCTGCCGGCGGCACCCATACTGCTGGAACATGCGGAAAAAGGCGACTACACCATCGACTTGCGACCTGAGATCACGCTGCCGAACATATCGTTCAACGTGACCCATCCCGACTTGGATATACGTCAGGTTTTCGGCGATCTTCGTTTCCGTCAGGCCATGTCAGTAGCAATTAATCGTGATGAGATCAATGAATCGGCTTTCTTCGGCTTGGGTACGCCGAAGCAGTACATCGGTTTCTCTCCGACTCCGGCATTTGTCGACAGCAAGTGGGAAAGCCACATGATCCAGTACGATCCGGCCATGGCCAATTCGCTGCTGGATGAGATCGGCATGGCCGATACGGACGGCGATGGAATCCGCGAACTGCCGAATGGCAACAAGCTCGTGATCAACATGCAGTACTCCACCCAGGGCATGCCCGGTCAAGTGGTGGAGTTGGTCGGCCAGAACTGGGCCGAGGTCGGTATCAAAACCACGGTCAAGGAAGTCACGCCGGACGAGTATCGCTCTGCTCAGTCATCGAATCAGCTCGATGTTGGCATGTGGCGTTCGAGCCAACCTTTGGCCATCGTGCTCGGCAACAATGAGCTTTGGGTGCCACCGTTCGAAAATTATTTCGGGCACCGCACCGGCATGCTCTGGGCCGAATATTATGAGTCAAACGGCGCAAAGGGCGTGGAACCTCCGGCTTACGTCACGCAGTTGGTCGAAGACGTCACGGAGTTTCAGTCCACCGCCATTGGTTCGCCCAGATTCAAAGAACTGGGTGAACGGATGGTGAAAAACATGACCGAAAATTTGCTCAAAATCGGCATTGCCCAGGCGCCTGCGCCAATCTATCACCGCAATGCGTTGAAGAACTTCAAAGATTTCAAGACGCACTCGTACGAGTATTACCGCACCTACCCCTACCGGGGCACGCAGTGGTATTTCGACGAGTAAATCTCATTGCTATGTAAGTGAATAGACCGGGCGATTCAATCGCCCGGTCTTTTTTCCCCTCGACCTGCTGTCATTCATGGTTAAGTTTCTGCAATTCGCGGTGATGCGGGCAGTGATGTCCGTATTTACACTGCTCCTGGTCTCACTGATCGTGTTCTCGTTGATGGAACTGGTGCCGGGTAACTGCGCCGAACGATACATTGCCTTCAAGAACACCCAGGGCCAAGTGATCACGATCGAAGACATCCAGGCGGAAGAAAGACGCCTCGGTCTGGACAAGCCATTCGTGGTTCGGGCCGGCGTCTGGGTTGGAAACGTATTCTTCAAAGGGGAATTCGGCGACAGCTGTATTCTTCGGCTCAACATCAACCATCTGCTGAGCGACAAAGTCTGGATCAGTCTCGGCATCTGTCTGGCGGCGTTGTTCCTCTCCTACCTGATCGCCATCCCGATTGGTATCTATTCGGCTACAACAAGAAATCCGTTGGCCAATAACTTGGTGCGCTTCATCAGCTATCTGGGGCTTGCGTTGCCGAGTTTCCTGCTCGCCCTGATCATCATGCTGACAACGACCGTGCTGTTCGGTGAATCAATGGCAGGTCTGTTTTCCAAAGAGTATCGAGATGCGGCATGGTCTTTTGCGAAATTTATGAATTTTATGTCGAGGGCCTGGCTGCCGATTTTCATTCTTGGTTGGGCTGCGACTGCGTTCGCGTTACAGACAGTGCGGGCGCTGATGCTCGATGAGATCGACAAGCTCTATGTAACCGCCGCATCTGCGCGGGGCATATCCGGGCGCACCTTGTTGTGGCGTTATCCGGCACGCCATTCACTCGGTCCGGTAATCAACTCGTTAGGCTTTGACCTTAACCGCATTTTCAATGATTTGCCGGTGGTCGCCCTGATCATGACCCTCACCGAAATGGGCGCTTTATTGATTGATGCGCTTGCCTTTTCCAACGATCAACAGCTCGCTGGAGCGATCCTTGTTGTGCTAACTGCCTCTATTGTGCTCGTTAACTTCACCACCGATATCATCCTGGCTCTGATGGATCCGCGCGTCCGGATGGGGCTGATGGGATAAACCATGGGGTTTTTCTCCAAAACCAAGCCGGCGGAAACGGGCCAGAGTCTGAAGGAAGCCTATTTCACGGCTTCCCAATCTCAGCTGATCCGTGCACGGTACAAGAGCAACCGCACCGCGATGGTGGCGGGCTGGGTGCTGACCATGATGATTTTGATTGGTTTTTTCAGCGAATTTCTCTCTCCATATGCTCCGACCATGGCAGGCCGCGACAAGCAATACGAGAATGGCCCACCGCAGATGCCGAAGTTC
Source organism: uncultured Acidiferrobacteraceae bacterium (assembly GCA_913062915.1). Lineage (GTDB taxonomy): Bacteria > Pseudomonadota > Gammaproteobacteria > Arenicellales > UBA868 > CAJXWH01. The sequence continues at coordinate 3,477 of CAJXWH010000116.1, forward strand.
TGGGACGAGAACGGCTTCTCCGTGCAACCCTTCATTTACGGAACCAGCCGCGAGCGATCGATTAAGACGAATTTCCGGTGGGTGATCACGGTTGATCGTGAAGATCGACGGTATCTGCGCTTTTTTGTCGAGGACTGGCAGTACAGTTACATAGACTTTAAATTGAATCTGCCCGGTGAGGTCTTTGATGTCGACTTCACGGCCCTGACCTTCAATACCCATCTATTCGGGGTGGACAAGGGCGGCGTCCATCTCTTCGGAACGGATGCCAGCGGCAAGGATATTTTCGCGCGCACACTGCGAGCGATCTTCACTTCTTTAAAGTGCGGGGCACTGGGTGTTTTTATTGCGTTCGTGCTGGCACTTGTAATTGGCGGCATCTCTGGCTTTTACGGCGGTTGGATCGATTCGACCCTGCAAATGATCACCGACGCGATCCGAACCGTGCCGCCGCTTCCGCTGTTCATGGCTCTGGCCGCGTTCTTACCGCAAGAATGGAGCGCCGAAGCCGTATTCTTCATCATTTCTTCGATACTTGGGCTGATCGGCTGGCCCACCCTGGCACGCCGGATCCGCACACACCTGTTGAGCGAAAGAAGTCAGGAATACGTCCTCGCGGCCGAGCTTTGCGGCGCATCTCCAAGCCACATTATCCGCCGCCATCTGCTGCCCAGCTTCACCAGCTACATTATTGTTGACCTGATGATTACGTTTCCCTATATGGTGCGACTGGAAACCGCGCTCAGCTTTATTGGCCTGGGCCTGATTGATCCTGTCAGTTCCCTCGGGTCAATGATGCAGAATGTCTCCAAGGCCGACGTTTTGCTGAACTACCAGTGGTACTTTATCCCGGTCATTTTCTTCATTGCCTTTGTCCTGGCCTTTGTCTTCGTCGGTGATGGTTTGCGCGACGCGGCAGATCCTTATACGCGCGCAAAAAAATGACTTTACTGACAGTCGAAAACTTAGATCTAAAATTTGATACGGACGAAGGCCGGATAACCGCCGTTGACAACGTTTCGTTCGAACTCAATTCAGGTGAAGTGCTGGGGCTGGTGGGAGAATCGGGTTCCGGAAAGTCCGTAACGGCAAAGTCGTTGATGCATCTCAACCCATCCAACGCGGTGTATGGATCTGGAAGCGAAATTTACCTGGAGTTAGAGCGCGACGTCGTGGACGTGTTGTCGCTGAAAAGCTCGCGTGAATTGAAGATCGTCCGCGGCGGAGCCATTTCGATGATCTTCCAGGAACCGATGGCAAGCTTCGCGCCTGCCATCACGATCGGGGCCCAGATGGTGGAGCAGTTGCTGATTCACACCTCGCTGTCGAAGAAGGAGGCGGCAGAGCTGTCGGTGGAAATGCTGGAGCGGGTCGGCATCTCCGAAGCTGGACACCGCTTCTACCAGTACGCCTTCGAACTTTCCGGAGGTATGCGCCAGCGGGCCATGATTGCCATGGCACTTTCGACTAAACCGAAACTCCTGATTGCCGACGAGCCGACGACTGCGCTCGACGTGACCATTCAAGCCCAGGTGCTAGACCTGATGAAAGATCTGGTGGCGGAATTTGGGATGGCCATTTTGTTCATCACACACGATCTCAGCGTGATCGCACAGACAGCTGATCGCGTCGCGGTGATGTACCTTGGCAGGATCCTGGAAACAGGCACAGTCCGGCAAGTGATCCAAACCCCGGCACACCCCTACACCCAGGGCCTGCTCAATTCGCTACCAAAGCTCGCCGCTCTTGATGAGCCCCTGACACCGATCGCAGGGGACATTCCGAGCCCCTTGGAACGCCCACCCGGATGCGTTTTCCATACACGCTGTCCTAAGGCAAAACCCGGTGTCTGCGATCAATCGATTCCGGACCTGTTCCCAATTGATTCCGGACATACCGCCGCCTGCTTCGCGCTGACTCCGGAATGGTCGGGCATCAACTAAAAGAGAACAGCGTGACCGACTCACCCCACATCTCGGTTCGCAACCTTTCTGTACATTTTGTGCTGGGACGCCAACTGTTTGGCAAACCGCCGGTCGTTCGCGCGGTGGACGAGGTTTCACTGGAAATCCCGAAAGGGTCCTTTTTCGGACTCGTGGGAGAAAGCGGGTCCGGAAAAACCACCCTGGGACGCGCTATCCTGAAAGCCGCGCCGATCACTTCCGGGCAGATTGTCTACCGTGACAATGAGGTCGAATACGACCTGGGAAGCATCGGCAAGGAACAGCTCAAGGATTATCGGCTGCGCGCGCAGTTGATCTTTCAGGATCCGTACGCGGCGCTCAGCCCGCGGATGACGGTGCGCGACATCATCGCTGAACCATTGGAGGTGATGGGCATAACCCACACCCGCGCTGAAACCGATGACCGTGTCCGGGAAATGGCTTCGAAGTGCCGTTTGAACCTGGAACATCTGCGCCGCTTCCCGCATGCTTTTTCCGGAGGACAGCGTCAGAGAATTTCCATCGCCCGTGCTTTGGTCTGCAACCCCAGGTTCGTGGTGGCCGACGAAAGCGTCGCGGCTCTCGATGTTTCCATCCAGGCCGACATTCTTAACCTGCTGGAGTCGCTGCGGGGGGAACTGATGAACACCTTCCTCTTCATCAGTCATGATCTCAGCGTGGTCGCCCACATCTGCGACACTGTCGCGGTGATGTACCTTGGTGCTCTGGTCGAATCCGCCCCTACCCGATCACTTTTTTCAAATCCCCGTCACCCGTATACAAAGGCGTTGCTGTCGGCCATCCCGTCTCTCGATCCCGATGTTCGCGGGAAAGCACAAAAACTGGAGGGCGAAATTCCGAGCCCGATCACCCCCCCGTCTGGCTGTAAGTTCCACACGCGATGCCCCATAGCGGAAGAGCGCTGTAGCAGCGAGATTCCCCTATGGCGTGAATTGAGCGACGGGCATTCCGTGGCCTGCCATTTTGCCGAATAACAAACCTTGACTCGGGAAACACACCACTAGCAAACCTTTTGACTTCCATCAAATTTGATCCCAACCCATTTTGTACTTCATTTAATCCACACTTGCATCCCATTCGCCCTTTCCCCGGCAGATGAATGTTTTAGAGCTTTGACCTTTATAGACCTCGAGTGTGGGGTGTGTGGCTTAAGCCACAGAGTGTGCGGGACTTTTCGCTAGAGGGGAAGAAAGCAGGCAGACTCCAACGGATGTAGCGTTTCAGATCGGGTCTT
>CAJXWH010000117.1 GCA_913062915.1 uncultured Acidiferrobacteraceae bacterium
AGGCCGGACGGGACTCCCAACTGATTGAATTTAATTACGTATTTTCAAACATTCCTAAATAGTGCTCCATCGGCCGAATGTCGATCGGTGCCCGGTCGCCGTTCAAAACAGCGTCCATCATCGCCTCCAATATCTTCACACCCAAGCCTCGTGCGCTGATACCGGCTGTTGCCCTCGGCGCTTGGCGGCGATACCCTGCCCGACATGTCCGACGTGATCTATACCGTTCGCCAATTCAACCGGGAAGTGCGGCAACTCCTGGAATCCAGTTATCAAAAGGTATGGATTGAGGGGGAAATTTCCAATCTTGCGGCGCCCTCGTCTGGGCACCTCTACTTCACGCTCAAGGATGAAGAAGCACAGATCCGTTGTGCCCTTTTTCGAAACCGGCGCTTGCGACTGCGGTGTACTGTAGAAAATGGCTTGGCTGTACATCTCCGGGGCCAGGTATCCCTGTATGAAGTACGCGGCGAGTTTCAAATCATTGTCGATTATGTCGAGCCCGCCGGTGAAGGCATTCTCCGCAGAAAGTTCGAGGAATTAAAGCAAAAACTCGATCGCGAAGGTCTGTTCGATATGTCCCGGAAACGCCCCGTACGGAGAATACCCCGCTGCATTGGTGTCATTACTTCTCCCACCGGTGCGGCAATCCGAGATATCCTATCGACGCTGAAGCGTCGATATCCAGTCGCCAACGTACTGGTTTACCCTGTCGCCGTACAAGGTGCTCAGGCAGCACCACAGATCGTCCAAGCGTTGGCGCAGGCAAATCACGCGCCCCTTTGCGATGTACTCATTCTGTCTCGAGGCGGCGGATCTCTTGAAGATCTCTGGGCCTTCAATGAAGAGGCTGTAGTGCGCGCGATCCATGCCAGCCAGATCCCAGTCGTCGCAGGAATTGGCCACGAAGTCGATGTGACGCTCTCTGATCTGGCAGCGGACTACCGAGCCGCCACCCCCACGGCGGCGGCGGAATCAGTTTCTCCGGACCGGGGTGAACTCGCGGGTGAGCTGACGGCACGCAGTCGTCGGCTGCAAATTGTGATGGACCATGCGCTTCAGCAACAGGCCCAGCATCTCGACCTCCTGGCCAGTCGCCTCCGCCACCCGGCCGATCGCCTCCACGCGCATCGCCAGGGCCTGGCCAATATGAGTGCCCGGGCTTTCTTCGCCTCGCAGGCGAATCGGCATCAGCAGGAGATCACCACGTTAAGACTTCGGCAACGGCTGAACAGCGTCTCTCCTCATCTGCTGTTGGAAAAAAATCATTTGTACGTGGACAACCTGGACCAACGGCGGGGTCGTTTGTGTCGGAATCTAGCGATCAACCCAGCCCGTGAACTCTCTTCCCTTGCTGCCAGGCTTCACGGGTTAAGCACCCGCCACACACTGCAACGCGGCTACACCATTTTGCGGGACGCTGTGGATGGGCGGGTGGTGTCCAATGCCACCGCGGTCCAGCGTGGACAGGCCCTAGAAGCTGAATTGGCCCACGGCTGGCTGCAGTGTACTGTCGATCGTGCACATACCCGTAGCCGACGCCCCACTGTTCGCGCCCATGGTCCCGGGAAAGCAACGACCCGTAGCAAACGCAATTGATGCAACCTGTTCTAGACGTATGGATTTAACCCGGTGCGGGTCTCAATATGAACCGGGGATCCGATTAGATTAAAGGCGCGGGAAAAATACCTTGCAAGATATCGTCGATACGCGGGCGACAAACGATCAACGAGGTTTCCATGGATTACAACGACAGGGGGATTTCTCCCCCCCTGGTGAGCGTATTTGAGCTGAACGAGCCTTCCACCGTGCCTTGCCGGAGGATGCCGGCCTACCGCTTCCGCTAGCAATCGGTTCAATCGATTGGTCGGTAATTTTCGCATGGCCGACTGGTGTGCTTGATGGGCAGCATCGAGAACATTCCCCACTCCCGTACCATGGAGCGCTGAAATTCGAATCGTTTCGTGGTTCGGAAGAAAAGAAAAATTGTGGGCCAGGTCACGTTCGACTTGTTGTTTTTTTTGCCTTTCCAATCCATCCCATTTGTTGACAGCGACAACGATAGACCGGCCATTTTGCAGAGCAAGTCCAGCGATCGTCTTGTCTTGCTCGACCAGTCCCTGCTGTGCGTCGAGCACCAGAATAGCAACACTGCTCTCGGCGATGGCTTGTAATGTCTTTACTACAGAATACTTTTCTACCACCTCCCTTACCTTTGATTTTCGGCGAACGCCCGCCGTATCAATCAGAATAAAATGCCGGTCGTCACGATCTAGGGGAACACGCACACTGTCTCGGGTAGTCCCCGGCTGGTCCGCCACAATCATTCGCTGATCGCCCAATAAAGCGTTTACCAAGGTGGACTTGCCAACATTGGGCCGGCCGATCACTGCCAGTCGCGTCTTCTTCTCGTCCACTTCGTGCGTTTGCGCGGGCAACCGACTGCAAACCGCCTCGATCAGGGATGTGATGCCGAATCCTGTTTTTGCCGATATCGGAAACGGTTGCCCGAGGGCCAATTCATGAAACTCTGCGACCGCTGACTCTCTCTCCAGGCCTTCTGCTTTGTTCACAGCCAGGAACACTGGCTGAGATTCCCGCCGCAACCGCGCAGCAATGACTCGGTCGCCGTTCAGACTGCCACTTCTTGTGTCAGCTAAAAAAATCACCGCGTGGGCCTCTTCCAGGGCAAGCTCTATCTGATGTTGAACCTTCAGCTCTATCTCACTGGTGTCCTCGGCAACACCACCTGTATCGACTAACAGACAGCGCATTCCCTGGAGATCTGCCATGCCGTGCATGCGATCCCGCGTAATGCCAGGTTGATCGTCCACCAACGCATCACGAGTACGGGTCAACCGGTTAAACAAAGTTGATTTCCCGACATTGGGTCGGCCGACAATAGCGACAACCGGAAGCATATGAATACCTTTCTCCCCTCACCAGCGAGGAGTGCTGTTCTTGGGCTGAGAGGTCGTCCCGCGTCTAGAGAAACGCCTTGGCAGCACACTCCTGGGGCAAGTGGTGCGGCGGCCTATTGTGGACTATCGGCGGCTGCCCGGATCACCGTCCTAAGAACATTTGAGAGCCCCAAAACGCAGCATGACCCTCCCGCAGTATCGGTGAAAAAGGAATCGACAGTGTCGCGACTTGCGGCTGTCAGTTCGCTACCGGTCGTCAACGCGCCTGACACTGTTCAGTTTCCGATCCAGAATCTGTGCAGCAACTGATCCTGCCACTGCATTTTCCAGTGCGCTCTGGTAGGCATTGCGTGCATTCTTCAGATCGTTGCGGGCTGTGAAGATATCTCCACGCAACTCGTCATAACGCGATTCAAAGCCACCCATCGGTTGAATTTTCAGGAGCTGATCCGCCCATTTCAGATCACCCTGGTCCAGCGCCAATGTCACCAGCCGCAACCTGGCAATGTGCTGCATCGCTGAATCCTTGGAGTGATCGATTACGCGACTGAGGTGATGTCCAGCCTGTTCCGGCTGCCCGGCCTCGACGTCAAGTCTGGCCAACATCAACGACGCAGCATCCGCGTAGGCCGTCGACCCGAATTTTGAAATCAAGCTGTCGGCACTCTCGCGCACTCGTGTTAGCGCTTCGTTTTCTAGGCTTCGTAACATTTCCTGATAAAGATCCGACGCAGCTTCCGCCTGCCGGGTCTGATATACCCCCCAACCCTGGTAACCGGCTACTGATCCGATCCCCAGAACCAAACCCACAATGATTGCCGACCCGTTCTTTTTCCACCAGTGGCGGATCTTTTCGGTCTGTTCATCCTCGGCGAAGTGCATCGTGGTGTTCTGATTTTCCTTTGCCATACTGAATCCTTAAAGAACACTGTAGTCCCGGTTGCGCTGCGCAAGAAAAAAGTCCACAAGGCGATCTTCTGTCATCGAGGTCTGCTCTTCTCCCGACCGAAGCGGCTTCACTGTAAATCTCCGGTTTTCCAACTCCTCGTCGCCGATGATCACAGCAAAAAGTGCGCGGTTCTGATCGGCGCGACGCAATTGTTTTCCAATACTCCCGCCACCACAATTACACACAACCTGTATACCCGCCTCGCGCAAATTTTCCGCCAGCGGATAACCAATGGCCGCGGCAGTATCTCCAAGCATAATCATCCACACTTCCGCACCCACCATTTCTGTGGTAGATCGCTGCTGGCTGTATAACTCCACAAGTCGTTCCATGCCGCAGGCGAATCCAGCCGCGGGAACTGCCAACCCTCCCAGTTGCTCGACCAATCCGTCATATCGCCCCCCGCCACAAAATGCATTCTGCGCGCCAAGGCTTGCAGTCGTCCATTCATAAACTGCGCCCGTGTAATAGTCGAGCCCCCGGACCAAACGGCTGTTCACATGATATTCGACTCCTGTCCGCTCGAGATGTTCGAGCAGGCAATCAAAATGACGTTGGTCCTCGTCATCGAGATAACTCGCCAGATCCGGGCCGTCGCCCAGAATTGCTTGGGTGCCAGAATCCTTGCTGTCGAGGATACGCAATGGGTTTTTTGTCAGACGACGCCGGCTGCTCTCATCGAGCTCATCGTGGCGACTCTCGAGGAAAGTACGTAGATCTTCCAGGTAACGGGCGCGGTTGGCCGGGGACCCCAGTGAGTTGATCTCCAGTCGAATATCGGCAAGCCCCAGGCGCTGCCACAGTCGAGTCCCGAGAATGATGATTTCGGCATCGACGTCCGGACCGGGCCATCCCAGCGCCTCGATTCCAAACTGGTGAAACTGTCGATAGCGGCCCTTTTGCGGCCGTTCGTGACGAAACATTGGGCCGAGATACCACAATCGCTGCGCCTGATTGTACAGCAGGCCGTGCTCAATCCCTGCACGCACACAACTTGCTGTTGCTTCGGGCCGCAAGGTCAGACTGTCTTGGTTGCGATCAGTGAAGGTGTACATCTCCTTTTCCACGATGTCAGTCTGTTGTCCAATCGAACGGCTGAACAATTCTGTTTTCTCCAGTATCGGTGTTCGAATCTCGCGATATCCGTAAAGCCGTACAACTTCGCGAATCGTTTGTTCGACCGTTTGCCATCTGTCGCAGGCATCGGGGAGTTGATCGTTCATTCCTCGAATCGATTGAATGGCTCTATTACTCATCTTTCCCCAAAACTACTTCAACTTCTCGCTCACTCCGACACGCCGACTTGGAATCTGCCAAATAGACCCTCGCCAAAAGCCGGCGCCGTTTTCTCCTCACCACGATAAAGGTAACGCACACCTCGCGCATTTCCGACAAACACTGTAAAAGGGGGATCCCCCTCCAGCCGCACCGTGGTCCCCGCACGAACACTTTCACGCAGCAATTGTCGGCTGCGTGCATCTCGAATATCTGCCCATGAACCTTGATCAAAAAAGAGCACCAAATCGCGTGGGCCGGTACCTCCCGAGACCTGCGGGGCGTCAGTTCCAAGTTCGCTCTGAGACGACGTTTTGACCTGCTCCGGAGGTATGGTCGAGGCCACCACGTCATCGACCGCCGTCCCCGGCAATGAACCGATAATCCGAGTATCCATATCGGTCAGCGTTAACGGGCGAACAACCACTTCAGCCGTCGCTGAACTCTCGGCGTCGGCCTCGAATGCAGTTCGCTTGGCAGCGTCGTCCTCTACCCCCAATTGCGTCGGTTCCGATGTTACTGCTGGAATCTGGTTGGCAGCAGAGCTCTGTTCGACACTGCTGGGTTCAACTCCGATCGACACCGCAGCAAGCTCGGCCGATTCTACTGCCACGGGAGTTCCGGAGGAGGTCTCAGGCAGCGTTCGCACAGGTGTCCGTTCTTCCGGGATCACCGACTCCAATACCACTCGGTCCGCATCGTTCGCTCGTTTCCAATAGGTCGCACTGATCCCCCCGACAACCACGATCACAACGACTGCGGTCATCACCCAACTCAAGGATATGGGAATGGCAACTTTCGCCCCCGTTCGATATGTCAGCGTGCCGGGACCATCTTCCTTTTGCGGCAATAGAGATGCATGCTCGGCGATGGCTGATTCGATATTTACTCCAACCAGCTTGGCGTAGCCCCGCAAATACCCTACAGCATACGTCCAACCCGCCATCTGGCTGTAATTGTCCTGCTCGATGGCCTCCACAACATATGGCAGAAGCTTTAATTCATCGGCTACATCTTCGACACTCCACCCATACCGTTGTCTCGACCTGCGCAGCAACGCACCTGGCGTCAACTCATAATCTGGCGTTCGTTCAGCCATGATCATCTGTTTCCAATAATTCCATCGCCGTGATCACTTCCCCCGCTGATGGGTATCGACTTCGCAGCAGCCTTGCGTAGTTCCGCGCAATCTCGTCAGCGCTAAGTTTCATCTTATTATGGACTGCCAGCAACAGACTCTGGGGCGACGATGATCCATCTTCAAAATATCGCTCGAGAAAACCCCTCGCCGATAAGTAATTCTCCTGCGCATAACTTACCTCAGCCAGATGGTACAACGCCGAATTCAGATCTGGACTCCCCTTTAAGGCCCGCTTTAAGAAAAAACCGGTATTATCCCAATCGCTGATGCCGGCATGCCAGATTCCGAGGCCAAATGCGGAAATATACGCCTGTTGCTTAAACGGATTTCCCAGCGCTTCCTGAAACTGCCCAATCCCTTCAGTTGCAC
>CAJXWH010000118.1 GCA_913062915.1 uncultured Acidiferrobacteraceae bacterium
GGCCCTCAGCTGAGCGTCGGTGGGGATTTGCGGATCGCGGTGCCGAGATTTTGAGTGCGTAAGAAATATAAGTCAGTCCGAACTCATGATGAGAATTTCTAATACATACATTAGAAACTCTCAATTGTTAATCGACCAATATAAGACCACACTTCTTCGGTGGGGATCGCAACCCACTATTACATTTCTACTCCTTTAGTTAGTTTCCATTGGTGTTTGTTGGCCCCGGCTCTCAGCTGGGGCCGGCGAATCCAAAACACAATCTTTTCGGAGGGCTGTACATGAATGACAAATTAAAGATCTCGCGCGCCGCTTCTCGGCGCTCGTTTCTCAAGAAGTCCGCCGTAGTCGCCGCAGTTGCAGCGACTGGGCCCGCGATCGTCAATTCCCGGGTGCTCGCGGCGTCGCGGGAGGTAAAAGTCTTTGCCTGGGTGGACTACGTCAATGAGGACATGATCGATGGCTTCGAGAAAGAAACGGGCATCACGGTCAATCTCAGCACCTTCGGATCTAATGATGAAGCCGAGCAAAAAACTAAGGCCTCCGGGGGTAAAGGCTGGGATGTCATCTTCCCATCCGTTACCAACCGAGCGAACTACGAAGACCCGAATGCCCCGGGCGGCATCTGGCTCGCACCCATCGACGAGACGCGGGCCAATCTCAAGGCCATCATTCCCTCGTTCTTGCGTGATTCAATTCAGCTAGGGGCCACGTATCGCGGCAATCGCTATCTGATTCCGTTCGACTGGGGGACCGAAGGCATCACCTTCAACTCGAAAGTCCTGGACCTAAAGGACAGCGAGGTCTCTTTCGGCGACCTCTGGCGGCCAGAAGTCAAAGGCAAGGTCGCCTTTCGGCAGAAATCCGTCATCATGGGTACGGGGTTATACCTGGACTCCATCGGCGTGGTGAAGTCTAACCGGATGCTCGACGTCTACGAGTCTGAAGAGGGCGCGCGGCGTGTGTGGTCCGCGGTCACCGACTGGATCATTGAACGCAAGGACTGGTTCGGCGCCTTCTGGAACAATGCCACCGAGGCCACGTCTGCCTTCAAGGATGCTGGAGCCGTGATCGGGCAGACATGGGATACCACCGGCCTGTTGCTCGCCCAGGATGACTCGGCCTACAAGTACCGAGCACCCAAGGAAGGTATCATCACATGGCTCGACTCTGTTGGTATGCTGTCTGGCGCCGAAAACGTCGACGAGGCTTACGAGTTCATCAACTACATCTTGACCCCGAAAGTTGGCGGCGTGTTCTCTAACAAAACGGGATACAACTCCGCGGTCGCCGGCTCATCGGACTACACTTCGGACACCTTCAAGCGTCAGTTCGCGGAAGTCTATACTCCAGACGTGTTGAACAATATGTGGTGGTGGCAGGCCGATACGCCTTGGTTCGCTCCCATTCGCCAAGAGTTCGTCGAGAAGATCAGCAACGCTTGACGATGGTTTTCTAGGTCTGTGACGAGGTCGCTCGCTAACGGCGGCCTCGTCTTTCCATGCAACGTTTAACGAGACGAGCCACCATAGCGGGGCCGGCGGCATCCGTGTAGGGTTCTAACAGTGCGTGGCAAAGAAGTAGTCCTCGAAAAAGTATCCGCAAAGTTCGGCGATTTCACCGCCGTACATCCTACCGACCTGGTGGTCAACGCGGGGGAGTTCTTCTCGATTCTCGGGCCCTCAGGCTGTGGTAAAACGACCATGCTGCGCATGATCTCGGGCTTCCTCAGCCCTGCAGGCGGAAGCATTCGCATCGGTGAAGACACCATGTTGGGGGTACGGCCGAATCAGCGGCCCACTGCGTTAATCTTCCAAAATCTAGCACTTTTCCCATACATGACCGTGTGGGAAAACATCGCTTTTGGACTCGAGGCGCGGGGTGTGAACAAAGCGGGGCGACGCAAGCGCGCACTGGAACTTATTGAACTCGTTGCGCTGAGCGGCGAGGAGATGAAAAAACCGGATGAGCTATCCGGCGGGCAACGGCAACGCGTTGCGGTTGCCCGAGCTTTAGCGGTAGAACCTTCTGTGCTTCTACTCGATGAGCCGTTGGCCGCTCTCGACCTCAAACTTCGCCAGCACATGCGTGCCGAACTCAGGCACATTCAACGCATGACCCGTGTTACTTTTATCTACATTACCCACGACCAGGGCGAAGCGCTCACCATGTCGGACCGCGTGGCAGTCATGAATCACGGCCGCATGGAGCAGGTCGATACTGCCGATCGTATTTATGACCACCCCAGTACGCCGTTCGTAGCGAGTTTCGTGGGCGAGAACAACATCCTGAAGGGGCGAGTCACAGCGATAGAAAATGGCATCGCAACGCTCGAGTCCGAATTCGGCATCTTACGTGGAAGGACGACCCCAGAGCTGGCGGTTGGTGTCGACGCCATGCTGTTTGTGCGTCCCGAAGCCCTGAAGATCGGCGATGAATCCCAGTCGGATAATCGCGTGGCTGTGAAGCCTGTCCGCCGCGACATGGAAGGTGCATTCGTAAACTGGGTACTGTCTACGGGAGAACGGTCACTTGTGGCTCATATGACCAAGGCCGCCGACGCCAAGATTGACCACAATCGTTCGATGCATGTCGGTTTCGCCGCAAATGATACGATCGTGATGGCCAGTGGGGAAATCGCCGACACGGGTGGTCGAGTTCATGAAGTCGCTGTTTGAAATCTACGGCTGGCCGCTAACCACGCTCTTTTCGGCCTGCGTGGCGTTGTGGCTGACTGTCCTCATTGTCGCCCCCCAGTTCTTTATGGCTGAACTCAGCCTTCGCTTCGAAGACCGCGGCGACCGCCTGACGAAAATCGTCAACGATCTGGACGTCTTGTATCGCGAGAAGGGAACCAAAGAATTCGATCTGGAGAACGGCCCGGCCTGCAACACCATGGGCATGGTCAATCCCGTGATGACCAACGAATCGAGTTGTACGCCATTCGGGGAGGAGGACAGACTCCGGGTAGAACAACAAGTGCACGAAATTGAGGATCGAATTCAATCATTGCTCGTCGAGGAACAGAATCTCAAGAAGATCAAGGCTCAGCAGTTTCCCTACTCCATCAGGAACTACACCGCAATGACGGGACTGCACGCGTGGACTCTGACCAAGACCGTGGCCTTCTCCCTGATCGTCACGCTGATCGCGCTGGCTGCCTGCTACCCGATTGCGTATGCCGTAGCGCTACGGTCTGGACCCGTGAAAACCGGGATTCTGTTCACCGCACTTTTTATTCCCTATGCAGTCAACGAGTTGATGCGAATCTATGCATGGTTGACGGTGTTCGACTTGCATGGACTCTTGAATACCTTGCTGGCCATTATCGGCATGGCCTCGTTTGCAAGCGATGAGCTCATCGTCTGGTATCGATTCCCCGGGACCGTGCTGGTAGTGCTGGTCTACACATACATCTTGTTCATGGTCTTTCCCATTTACAATACCATGGCGACGCTGGATCCGAATCAGGTCGAGGCGGCCCGAGACCTTGGAGCCAAGACATGGCGCATTCACTGGCGCATTATTATTCCCCATACAAAGCCCGGAATTGCCGTTGGCTGCATCATGACCTTTATGCTGGCGGCAGGGTCATTCTCGGTACCTCATATTATTACTCGCGGGCTTCAGCCCAAGTGGTTCACACAACTCATCTATGACAAGTTCTTCGAATCGTCGAACTGGAATTTGGGGTCGGCTTACTCATTCACACTGCTACTCATCTGCATCCTGTTTATATTCGCCGTCATGGCGAGTTTCGGCGTTAAACTTAGGCAGCTAGCGCGATGAAGGCCGTAGAGGCAATAGCCAAGGGCGACCTCCTGTTAAACGTCTTCATCGGGATGTTCGTGATGTTCATGTTTCTGCCGCTTGTCCTCATGATGCTGGCGGCTTTTAACAGTGTTTCGCCGCCGTCGGTGACCGACTGGCAGGAATTGACGTTGGCTTGGTTCCCACGCCTTCTCGAGGAAGATCGCCTGATCGGATGTCTGCGGAACTCTTTCCGTATCGTCATGTTTGTCGTACCGGCGTCGGTGTTGCTCGGGTTGTCGGCTGCCATCCTGCTCACCAGACTCGAAGGGCGGGTGGGGAACTTGCTCTATGCATTCTTGATCTCCCCCATGCTGATGCCGGGAATCGTACTTGGCATCGCCACCATCGTGTTCTGGCGTAATTTTGGCGTCGGCGCTGATCTCTACACGACGATATTGGCGCAAACCACCTTTATTGCTTCCTTCCCGATGCTGATCATTATGGCCCGGCTCCAGCGACAGGACCGTTTTCAGGAGGAAGCGGCGCTTGACCTCGGCGCTTCACCGTTCTTCCTGTTCCGTCGTGTCACCCTCCCTTTCCTGTTGCCTGCCATTCTCACCAGCGCTGCGTTGGTCTTCTTGATGTCTTTCGAGAATTACAACACCACCGTGTTCTCCATCGGCGGTTCGTGCACGTTAACCACGGAGATTGCGGCCCAGGCCCGCAAGGAACACACGCCTGTGATCAACGCATTGGGGGTAGTTTTCGTTACGGTCACGGTCATTTTCTCAGTGATTTATACGTTGCGGAAGCAGTGGGAAAAGTAGACTGCAGGGCGAGGAGTCGCGAGTGAAGGTGGTCTTCCGTTGCTTCCCGGAATGGGAGTCACTATTGCCGAAGCCGGTTCCGGCCTCAGCCGCATTGCCGGAATGGCTCAAGTCTATGCCTGCGGCGGTACACAGTGACATCCTGGGCGCGGAGGTCCGCACAGCAAAGCACTGCGTGCCATTTATTGACGCGCTGTCCCGTGGATTTATGGTCCCGCTTGCCGCGGACGTGACGGTGTCCGATTCGAACTTCTCATGGAGTTGGGATCTGCCTCCGCTTTCACAAGGTCGAATCACCCGGGCGCCGGTTTCATTTCACTTGGGTGAGCAAGTCACGGGTACACCGCTTGCCGATAGCGATGCTCTGGCGGTGAAGTTCAACAACTTTTGGACTATCGAGACGCCACCCGCACACTCTTTGCTCATCACCCATCCACTGAATCGACCGGATCTGCCGTTTCGCACCATAGCGGGTATCGTGGATTGTGACCGCTACAGCCATGGTTTTATCCATTTCCCCGCTCGATGGACTGACCATACGTTTACGGGCATGCTGCATCGTGGTACCCCGGTAGCTCAATGCTTCGTTCTGCCGCGCGACGCTATCGAGTTAGTGTTCGAAACCCTGCGCGGCGAACATTCGCAGGTTCAGCGAGAAACACACGACGACATTGCTAACGAGGTCGGTGGCTACCGGCACCATTACCGCGCGCGACGCTAAAGCCCGAGCATCTCAGCGAGCTTTGACTGGCTTAAGGGGAACTGACCCTTCGGTCGCGTCACAATCGCATTCAGAATCGGTTGCCGCCAGACCAGGTTGTCAGCTACCAGCGCGCGGTAAATCACCAACGCTTCGTCCAAGCGTCCCAGATCCTGTAGGACGGTGGCACGGTGGAAGCGTGCGGCCTCGGTATTGTGTTCAGCCGCGATGCAGCGGTCCAGACGGTCGAGTGCCTCCTCACTACGCCCGGCGCGAAGGGCAAGGATACCGAGGTTGAGCTGGATGTCTAGATCGTCCGGCGTCAGGAGCTCGGTTGCCAGGAGCTTTGCTTGCGCCCGATCCAACTGGCCCGTTTCCATGTAAACACTGGCAAGCGTAAATAATGCCCGCGAATAGTCGGGTTGATGCTCAAGCGCTTTTTTCAGCGCTTTCTCGGCCTCATCCCAGCGCCCCCCCAGGTAGAAAAAATATCCGAGGTTATAGTATGCCTGTGGCACCGACGGTCTGATTGCACACGCGGCGCGGAGTTTTTTCTCGGCTCCCGGGTTATTGCCTTGCTCGTAACATCGAAACCCCTCTTCGATCAGCCTTGCAGAGTTTTCCAGCGTTCGGCTATTACGACGTACGTTGCGTTTCACCATCTCCGGCCTCTATACGATCGTTCGTAACGAAATATGAATCGGACACACATCGGGTTGAAAGAATCAAGGTCAGACAGCATTCCGCATCACGTGAACCTGGGGACAACGCAATCAGCTTCAAGGCCTACTCCTCCGCCTTTCACCACGTTTTCTGTCAACAGGATAACCCCCGGCCGCAATCGTTTGTTCGATGTGGGCGGGCCCCTGACCTGCCCGATAATCCACATGATGTGAGAGTATTTTGAGTTTACTGCATGGTGGGCAGTCGATTGATTGGGGTGGGTTTGATGGTTCGGGTCATGGGTGCGGGTGGCCTGTAACCGAGTGCTGAATGGGGCCTTTGGGTGTTGTAGTGTATTCGCCACTGCTCGATGATGATTTGTGCTTCTTTGAGGCTGTAGAAGATCTCACCGTTTAAGCATTCATCCCTGAGCTTGCCGTTGAAGGACTCGTTGTAGCCGTTCTCCCAGGGACTGCCGGGCTCGATGAACAGGGTCTGGGTGCCAATCTGCTGTAGCCAGTTCCTGACCCGCTTGGAAGTCATCTCGGGCCCATTGTCTGAGCGTATATGCTCAGGGATACCGTGGAACAACATGGCATCAGACAGGG
>CAJXWH010000119.1 GCA_913062915.1 uncultured Acidiferrobacteraceae bacterium
TCGCAGCCTTGCACCAAGAAATTACATCGGCGCTCGCCTCCAATCCCTTCCTTGAGGAAGACCACCCGGTTACGCGGCTGGGGGATACGGCCAAATCTTCCAGTATCGAAGCGTTCCGAAACAGGGCCCACCCAAACAAAGACCGATCCTACCTAAGTTTAGGCTCACCGAGTATTTCGAGCCCATCGCCCGAATCGCCGAAAGCACCGGCGAACCGTGATGGGCAAATCGAATCGCCGCATCTCGATCGAGTGGAGAATATGCCAGGAACGCCCTCTTTGCAGCAAACGGTGGCGGATGAGTTTTCCTTACACCGCTTTAGTTCTCGCGAACGAATGATCGTCGAAGCCATCATCGGCTGTCTGGACTCGCGAGACTATCTTGATGCGTCTTTCGACGAACTGCGTTTGATTCTGCCTGCTGAACACCCCTTCGATGACAGTGAAATTGAACATGTGCTGGGTCGGATCCAGGAGGTTAAACCGGCAGGAATCGGCGCGCGCAACCTTCGCGAGTACCTCCTCTTGCAACTACAACTTCTGGATCCAGCTACTCCGGGGTTTGCAACAGCAATCCAAGTGGTTGAGAACTATCTTTTCTATTTAGCGGAACGCAGAACGGAGCCATTGCTCAAGACGCTGCAGATCTCCCGAGATACCTTAGCGCAGGTCATCAACCTGGTACAGGCGCTCGACCCGGAGTCCGGCCAAAACCTTGCCCCGGAGTCGGTGACGTACGTCGCTCCGGATGTCATTGCGATCGAGCACTAAGGGCAATAGACCATCCGGTTGAACTCCGATCTTTATCCGTCGGTACGACTTGATCCGTCCTATTCCACGCAACTCAAACGAACGCGCGATGCCTATTCCGGACGCTACCTTCAAAAACATCTGCAAGACGCCCGCTGGCTGATTCGCAGTCTTGATCAGCGTCACCAGACCATCCTTCGGATCGCCGCCGAAATTATCCGGCGCCAACAACGATTTATGACCCATGGGGAGCTAAAACCTTTGACCCGGCGCGACATTGCGGACAGCTTGGAACTGCACCCATCGACCGTATCTCGCGCCGCGGCGGGAAAATACATGCTCACGCCCAACGGCACGCGGGAATTTCGCTCTTTTTTTGCGCGACAAATCGATGTTGATTCGGGTCCAGGTTATTCCGCATCCATGGTGCAACTTAACATGCGTAAAATGATAGACTCCGAACCCCCCGAGAAGCCCCTCAGCGACCTCGCAATCAGCCAGCCACGGCAAGGGGATCCAGGTCGCGGGGGGGCCCCCGTACCGTCACAAAATACCGCGAACACATGGACATTCCGCCCTTCACACGACGGCGAAGAGCGCTCTGACGCCACCTATAAAGGACACTCACCCTAATGCAGGTAACCATCAGCGGTCAGCACGTTGAAATCACTGACGCCTTGCGTGAATACGTTCGGCGGAAACTGACTCGTATCGATCGACATTTTGGTCCGGTGATACGAAGTCATGTGGTGTTACACGTGGCAAGAAATCGCCATCGGGTAGAAACCACAGTACATACCAAAGGTACGCAATGGCATGCGACCGCAGAGGATAAGGATATGTACGCAGCACTTGATCGTGTTGTGGACAAACTCGACCGTCAAGCGATCAAACACAAGGAAAAAGTCGTTGACCACCATCAAGAAGAGGGCGGACTGAAAAATCGCCCGAATACGTAACAGAGATGGCCTCCACAGCCCAACCAGATACGGTTTCTCACCCGACCCACCACAAAGCTCTTCAAGGCTTGCTGACCGCCGATCACATCCGTTATGACATTGCAATCTCCAGCAAGAAACGATTGCTTGAAGAATTGGCAGGGTTATTATCACAACAAAGAACGGCGCTCGATAAGGACACGGTCTGCCGCACGCTCACCGAACGCGAGCGTCTCGGCAGTACGGGAATCGGTGGTGGAATCGCCTTGCCACACGGCCGGTTAAATGGCATCAATGAATGCATCGCGGCAGCAATCCGGCTGAAGGAACCGCTGGGTTTTGACGCGCCGGACGAACAACCCATTGGCCTTGCGATTGCGCTGTTGGTGCCCGCAGACGCGGCTAAACAACACTTGCAAATTCTCGCCGAACTGGCCCGTTTGTTTCATGACGCCGAACGCCGTGACAAGATTCTGAAGGCGCCGGACACTGCGGGGCTTGTGGCGCTTCTGGCTTGATCGCCCCCCGGAGCGGCACCATTGCCGAATTATTACGCCATTCGTTATTCAAAGACTGCGTGCTTCGTATCTCAGGAATCTTGAGGGTTTATTTAGAATCCAACCTGCCTCAAGCCGCAACCAGACCCGCCGCGGCATACGAATTTCAATAGGGCCGATTGCGCCGGAAAGCTCGGGTGGGCGCCCTCGACTGTTGAGGCGGGGCGTCGCCTTCAGCGCGCCGGGTTACACCTGATCGTTATACTCGCCCCGTCATCGAATGGATATCATTATTGTCAGCGGCCTATCCGGTTCCGGTAAGAGTGTTGCCCTGCACTCACTCGAAGACCTCGGGTATTACTGCATAGACAACTTACCGGCAGCACTTCTTTCACAGTTTCTCAATCAGTTCGAACCGATGGCCAATGGTCACGCTGAACACGCTGCCGTCAGCATCGATTCTCGAAACCGACAATTTCTGAAATCTTTGCCAAATGCCCTCGCTCACCTGCGAAAAATCGGGCAACCGGCCCGGATCGTTTTTCTAGAGGCAACAGACGAGACATTATTGCAACGTTATAGCGAGACCCGTCGAAAACACCCACTGACCGATGCGACCACTCCGCTGCTAGACGGGATTGCGGTCGAGCGTACGCTTCTGGCCCCACTGGAGCAGCAGGCGGACTGCCGAATCAATACGACCCATACAACCCCGCATGAACTGCGCTCGACGATCCGTGAATTTGCTGGCGGCAATCTCGCCGGCAGGCCCACTTTGTTTTTCCAGTCGTTCGGCTTTAAACATGGCACGCCGATCGACGCCGACTATATTTTCGACGTGCGCTGTCTTACAAATCCCCACTGGCAACCCGAATTCCGGCCCCTCACCGGAGAGGATCCAGTGATCATCGACTTTTTGCAGAAAAACGAAGACGTAGCGGAGATGGTGCAACAATTGGGAGGCTTTCTCACGCACTGGCTACCGATGTTCGAGGCCGAGAATCGGAGCTACCTCGCCGTTGGGATCGGCTGCACTGGCGGCCGTCACCGCTCGGTCTACATCGTCAATCGCCTGGTCACCACATTCCGGGACCGGGGCCGACCTGTACAGTGGCGTCACCGGGATCTGCAACGACTATCCTAAAGTATTGGTGGACCGGCGGTCCCCGAAAGCGCATGGGCATGAAAGTCAAACGCGAAGTAACAGTCATCAACAAACTGGGTCTACACGCCCGGGCTTCGGCTCAGCTCGTCAAACTTGCTGGCACCTATGCCAGCGACGTTCGACTCACACTCGGGGAGCAGTCAGTCGATGGTAAGAACATCATGGGGTTGATGATGCTGGCGGCTACTTGCGGCAGCCGAATCATGGTCACGGCGGAAGGCGAAGATGCGGGCCAAGCCGTAGAAAGGATCGACGCCCTCTTCTCCGAGCGCTTTGGAGAACCTGAGTAATGCTCGCACTTAGCGGGACAGGCATCGGCCGCCGTGTTGCCATCGGGAAAGCGATGGTGCTCGATCGGGGTCATCAGGAAATTCCGAAATACGAGGTGTCGAAAGATCAAGTTCAGTCTGAAATCGAACGCTTCCAATCCGCCTTGGCCCGCACTCGGGCTGAACTGCGACGCATTCAGCAGGAAATTCCGGATCACGCCCCCCAGGAAACAAACGCGTTCATCGATGTCCATCTGTTAATGCTTCAGGATCCGGTGATCGCTGAACAGCCCGTGCGTGCCATGGAAGAGCATTCGTACAACGCAGAATGGGCATTAAAAACACAGGCAGACACGCTGGTGGAGTTTTTCAGGAATATCGAAGATCCCTACCTGCGCAGCAAGAAAGACGACGTTCATCAGGTGGTCAATCGGATTCTCGAAGAACTCATGATGGAGAACGATCCGCCAGCCGCCGCATTGGATGGCAATCTGGCAGGCCGCGTGGTCATCGCCAATGATCTGACTCCAGCGGATGCGATCACCCTGCATCATCGCGGCATTACTGCCTTCGTTACGAGCCTCGGCGGGCCAATTTCCCATACTGCGATTTTGGCACGCAGCCTCGGCATTCCGGCTGTGGTTGGCCTCCACCACGCAGTCCAATACATTCAAAACGGTGATCTTCTTGCAGTCGATGGCTACACCGGGACTGTCCTGGTGGGCCTGGATCAAACCCTTCTCACCGAATTCCAGCAGCGCCAAACCAAACAAGCCCAGCGTGAGCAACAACTCGCGGCCCTGCGAAGCGAGCCAGCGATCACCCGCGATGGCTATCCGGTCGATCTATTGGCCAATATCGAACTCCCGGAAGAGACCGATACGCTCGAACGTTTCGGCGCCAATGGCGTGGGTCTGTATCGTACCGAGTTTTTGTTCATGAACCGCACCGAACCGCCTGACGAGGCCGAACAGTACGAGGCCTATCGAGCAGTGCTCGACGCACTCACTGGCCCGATCACGATCCGTACTCTCGATCTTGGCGCCGACAAACAAGTGGATGGAGGCCGTGCAGACGGTGCTGCCAAGATCAATCCGGCGCTTGGACTCCGTGCGATTCGTCTGTGCTTAAGCGAACCGACCCTGTTCAGACCCCAGTTGCGAGCCATACTGCGCGCATCAATCCATGGCCGCGCACGTATCATGATCCCCATGTTGTCCTCGCTTTCGGAACTCGAACAAGCGCTGGAAATTGTGCGTGAAGTAAAACACGATCTGGCCCGCGATGGGATTGAATTTGATTCGAAGGTTCCGGTTGGCGGCATGATTGAAGTACCGGCTGCCGCGATTGCTGCCGATCTCTTCGCCAACCGGCTGGACTTCTTATCGATTGGGACCAATGACCTGATCCAGTACACCCTGGCTATCGACCGCATCGATGATGAAGTCAATTATCTATATGATCCGCTGCATCCTTCGGTCCTGCGCCTCATCCACAATGTTATCTGTGCAGGGCGCGAGGCCGGCATCCCAGTATCCCTGTGCGGAGAAATGGCTGGCGACCCTGACTACACGCGGCTGTTGTTGGGGCTCGGTCTCGTCGAATTCAGCATGGAACCCACCCGACTGCTGGAAATCAAAGAACGTGTCCGGACCAGTGAAAGAGAAAAACTGATGGGCCAGACGCAGCAGATCCTCGGATGCGCCGACCCCGCCCAATTGCGAATGATGGTCGATCAACTCAACCGGGATGGGGAGCAGAAAAATGAACTTTTTCCCTAGCCGGTACTTTTATTTATTGCGGAAAATTTGCCAAATACCAGGTGGGCAATTCTGCGATCGATTCCAGTTCCCAGTCGCATTCTGGCGTCAATGGTTCGTTCGAACTCGCACCGCTTCGTACCAGTATGGTTCGAAGCCCAGCACCTGCGGCCCCAATGATGTCTACCTTGAGGCTGTCGCCAAGCATAATTGTCTCCTCCGGTCGAAAGCCGGTCCGCCGCAATGCGGCATCAAAAAACTCGGCGCTTGGCTTGCCGACCAGTGTCACCGGACGCGAAATGACGGACTCCAACGCGGCGACGACGGGCCCCGCCCCGATTCGAAGTACGCTGCCATCCGGACAGGTGGGATCCCGATTGAGTGCCACGGGTTCTGCTCCCGCCTCTACCAAACGCCGGGCGATATCGATCTCCCCAAAATTGGCCCAACGGCTGAGCCCGATAACCACTGCGTCCACCGGCCTCTCCTCACGGGTCACCTGGTGGCCATACTGAGTGAAGCATGCGTCCAGGCTGCGGTCACCAATGACAAAACAGCGGGCAGTGCCATATCGGTGAGAAAGGTACTCAACGGCAATCTCGGGGACGGCAATAATTTCTTGTCGAGAGATGTCATACCCAAGCGCCGTCAGGTGCTGCGCTATGTCCGTGACGGACATTCGCGAGGTATTGGTCACCAAACAAAACTGCGCTGCCTTGGATCGCAAGAATTCGAGTGCTGCGGGCCCCCCGGCTATACCCTCCATGCCCGAGTAAAGGACGCCATCGATGTCGATGAAAAATGTGGGCGATCGGATTTTTGTCCGTCCTTTGAAGCCAGCTGACTTCGGTGCATTGAAGTGACCGCTTTGCGGTAGGGTGCCGGTTCGCTATTTTCGCACCTTCGTCTTGGGTCGCAACCCAACCTAACCGAGAGACTCGATCGTCCGATACCCATCTGCCGTCTCGGCGCAATCAGACGCCTTTGTTCGGTTAAAAGACCCTTTGGCGTGTAACGGGGCCACTTCAATTGGCCCTGTCGAACATCAACGGATTGTTTTCTAACCCGTCAGGCACAAGGCGGCCTAACACACGCCGTTCTTGTATATT
>CAJXWH010000120.1 GCA_913062915.1 uncultured Acidiferrobacteraceae bacterium
AAGATCTCAAGGCGCTCGCCATAGACTGTCTCCAGATTGACATTCCCGTCCATGGCAGAGCGGGTGAGGTCCGCGACCCGCTGCCGGGTATCAGGATGGCTCGCCAACTCGTCAATGCCCTCGATCCCGGTCAGGGTCGAATCACAGTCAAAGATTACATGCCGATATACAGGCCAGCGCGGTGGCGGTGACCGATGGGGTTTATTGGTTTTTTGAACGCTACGCATCGGTTTCGACCCAGCAGGGACCAGATTTATTCGCTGGTGCCGTGTATCTACTGGCCGCTGCCGCCGATATCGCTGCAATATCCATAATTTGTGTCACGGCTCTGGTTACTCCAGACCACACCTGTTGCACCGTTATCTTCTACCCAGGTCAGGTCCGGGCTCAGAGGCGTGTACCGTGGTCGTCAAACACCAGGATTTGCGCGGGGTCCACACCCCACTCGACGGTATCGCCGAGCTTAAACTGGCTGCTCGCTGCCTGCACCGATCGCAGAAGATCGCCATTGGAAAGTTTCACATCAAACAGGATTTCTCGACCCTGCATTTCAACAAAGACGACGGCCCCTTTGACCTTGGTGGGAAAATGCGGCTGGTAATGTTCAGGTCGGACACCAAGACGGAGCACTTTGCCGTCAGGCTGACCCGATATGTGCTCCGGTAAAGGAATAGTGTCATCCGCGTCTCCTTGCAAGACCAGAATCCCTTGTCGAACCACACCATCGAGAAAAGAAATCGGTGGATCTCCCAGAAATCCGGCAACAAAACTGTTAACGGGTCTCTGATACATCTCGGCCGGCGTGGCAATCTGCAAGATCTTTCCCTGATCCATGATGGCGATCCGATCACAGATACTCATCGCCTCGACCTGATCGTGGGTGACGAGTATTGCGGCGATACCGGTTTCCTGCTGAATACGGCGGAGTTCTGAGCGCATTTCCAAGCGTAATCTCGCATCCAAGTTTGCCAGTGGCTCGTCCAGCATTAGTACTCCGGGCCGGCGAATCAAGGCCCGGGCCAACGACACTCGCTGCTGCTGACCGCCGGACAACTGGGCCGGACGGCGCTCGAGTAGTTCGCCGATGTAAACGAGGTCCGCGATCTCCATCACCTTTCGTTTTATGTCTACTTTGGACTCCCTGCGCACGGTGAGCGGGAAAGCAATATTCTGGAAGACCGTCATGTGCGGATACAGGGCGTAGGACTGAAAGACCATGCCGACGTTCCGCTGCTGGGCAGGGACATGCGTCACATCACGGTCACCAAACAGAACCTGACCAGCATCCATTTTGTGGATGCCGCAGATCGCGAAAAGAGTTGTCGATTTGCCGCAGCCCGATGGCCCAAGCAAAGCCAGCATCTCGCCGTCCTTCACGGTGAGATTCATGTTTTCGATGACTGCCGTGTCACCGAAGTGCTTGGTAAAACCCTTGACGACGATTTCCATCAGCCTTTTATCCCACCCCCATAGATATTCATGAGCTTGTTCTGGAAGAAAATATAAAGAATGATCACCGGAATGATGTAAAACATTCCAACAGACTTGAACAGGTTAAAGTCGAAATGCTGATCGTCCGCAATTAGGGATGCCAAATAGACGGACAGAACCTGCACGTTACTCGACGGCGCAAGAACCTGGGGCAGTACGTACTCGCTCCATCCTGCCAAGAAAGAGAATACGCCAAGAGCGACTATGCCGGGTTGCACCTGGGGCAGCACCAAACTCCGCCACACCCTGAAACGGCTGGCCCCGTCCACGATGCCCGCCATTTCAATTTCCCAGGGGACCGTGTCGTAGAAACCTTTCATGATCCAGATGCCAAGGGGTAACTCGAGCGTTGATTTCACCAGGATCACACCGATCAGCGTGTTGTAGAGACCCACCATTTGTAGAATCAAGAAAATCGCGATGATCAGCGTGACCGAGGGGAACGCGTGCAGCATCAGCACGCCGGCCAGAAAATATCGGCGCATCGGCACGTTGAGCCGGGACAGGGCATAACCGGCCATCGAGGAAACCAGCAGGACAACGGTCGTCGTAACACTGGCAAAGATCGCCGTGTTCAATGTCACCTTCCAGATATTGCCCTTGCCCTCGATTCCCTCGGTCAGGAACCGCCAATGCTCCAGCGTAAAACGGTTGGGCAGAACCGATCCGGCCGGCGAGTCCGTAACGGTATCAACGAACAGGTAGATGTACATCACGAGCAACGGGATTGAGATAAGCCCTAAGCCCGCGATGACTGGCCAGTTACGGGAATGCCCGACCATTGCGCCTCGCTACTGCTCGATCCGCGGCCTGGTGATCAGGGCGTCGAAGTTAAAAAGGCGCAGGTAGATCAACGACATCACCACCCCGATCACGACCAGGACCAGGGCCAACGCTGCACCGTAACCGTATTGCAGGTTGCCCCAGTAATTGTCCAGCGCCGCGTGGAAGGCAGCCAAGGCCCAGACTTCGGTCGACGTTCCCGGTCCACCATCCGTAGAGAGCCAGATGTACTCGAATGACGTGAGCAGCGAGAGCGTCTGGTAGACGGTAATGAACATAATCGGCCACTTGATCTGGGGCAGGATGATGTGACGGATCTGCTGCCACCGGTTAGCACCATCCACTTCGCTCGCATGCAGCATAGTTTGCGGGATTGCCTTGATCGCACTGGCGAAGATAATCATGCCCATCGATGCACCAACGAAACCGTTGATCAGGACCACAAATAGCCAGGCATTCGCACCCGTGTCGAGCATCCAGTTGCGCGACTGGATATCGAAATTGGCGAGGATCGTGTTAATAAAGCCAGTGTCCCAAGCGAGCCACTTCCACAAAAGCACATACAGCACCGGTGGCGTGATCCGTGGCAGCAGCCAGAGTCCCCGGAAGAAAGCGGAATGGCGACCCGGCAGGTAAAACGTGGCAATGGCAAGGACCAGCGCAAACCCGGTATTAAAGAGCAGAAGCGTGGCAACCACATAGATGCCCGTATTCCTCAGCACCCGCAGGTTGTCGCCGAGACTGAACATGCGTTTGAAATTGCCGGTGCCCCAGACCCAACCGGTATAGCTGGCGCGGGCCACGTGGCGCATCTGCGGGTCCGGCAGCCCCAGGTCCAAGCTGGCGAGCATGGCAAACAGCACCTCCTCGCTCTCGAACCGTTGACCCATCAGGGACGCGCGGAAATACGGCGAGATCTTCTTCAGATCCCGGGTGGATCTCGGACGGTTTTTCAGTTTCTTCAGAAAACGTTCGAAATCACGGCGGCTCTGGTAGGTCTTCCCCAGATGCTTGCTCTCGAGTTCGACAAGTACCGCCTTATCGACGACGCCTTCGGTCGTGGCCACCACCAATGCCTGAGCACTGACCACGTAGCTTTTTGCGCCGAGTCGGTCTAGGGTGGACTTTTCGAAACCTTCATCGGCCAACTGACGGAGCACGTTCGAGGTGACCTGGTATGCGCCGCCCGTGATCCCGGTCGCCGTACTCATGTTCGTAAAAGAAAACACGCCCGTCAGAACGACGGGCGCAAAGAAGAACAAAGTCACAAAAATCAGGGCCGGCGCGAGGAAGAGAATACCGAGCCGCGCCGACACGCTCATGACATCACGTCCTGTGAATCTGTAAGAGCGCTATTAAATTGCTGCAAGCGACATTCCGCCGGACACAAAGCCCGGCGGAACCCGCCTCATCGCTTAACGGATGATGATGTCGTTGCCAAGAGCAACCTTGACTTCCGCTTCGGCGCCAGCCACCGCCTCCTCGGCAGACTTCTGGCCGGTCCAAGTCGCTTCGAGACCATTCCACATCGCATCGAAGAAGGGAGAGAACCCAGTGTGATTAGGCTGCGCGCTGGCGTACGGCAACAGCCGTTCGGTCGCCCCCGTAGCCCAACGGTCATTGGCGTACAGCGGTACCGCCGATTGTGACTGCCCAATACCCAGGTGGGCCGACTTGATGGCGTGCAAGGTGTTGATCCGGGGTTCGGAAGCGATCGCGATCAGTTCAGCAGCGATGGTCGCGTCCTCGTCCGTACCACGGTTGGTCACCAGGTACACCAACGGATGGGTGATGGTATTGGCCCGGCCCGATGCATCTCCGGCCGGGATCAGCCCAAACTGAATATTGCCGAAAAAGTCGGTCAACCCTTCTTTGCCGGTGTAGCGGGAATAATGCCAGGTGCCGCCATGCCAGAGGCCGGCTTTACCGGAGGCCACCTCGGAATACCATTGATCCCAAGGCGTGCCGATGTGGTTCTTGCGGGTCACACCCATGGCCACAGCGTCGGCGAAGAACTGGTAGAACTTTTGCATGGCATCGCGGCTGAAGACGAGCTTGCCGGTATCTGCGTCGAGCATTTCCCCACCGAAAGACAGATAGAACTGCCAGTAGTCCCCGCCCCGGGAAACACGTGGATACCAGCCATAGCCGGGATCCACCAAGCCTGCATCCTGCATCTTCTTGGCGTCAGCCAGCACATCGTACAGGGTGTACTCACCGGACTGGATGTTGGCCGGCAGCGCCTCGATATCGGCGTCGGAGTAACCGATCCCCTTCAGGTGTGGAATCCAGGCGAAAAAGGGGCGCGACTCCGCATCCTGCGGAACCCCATAAATCACGCCGTCAAAGCTGGCGATCTCGACCAGATTTTCGTAAAGGTCATTCAGTGGCCACGAATCGAAGTCCACGTAGTCCTCGATCGCGCGAATCAAACCGGACTGCGACCAGGGTGCGATATCCTCATGACCGGTCACCACGATGTGCGGTGCATTCCCGGCTTCGGCCGCCAGCGTCACAGCCTGCTTGAACCCTTCCCAGCCATCGAAATCGTACTTCGTCTCGACGGTGATGTTCAGTTCCTCGCCGAGGATTGCACGTTCACGTTCCAGAATGTCAGCAGCCATCACTATGGCGTCGACCCGATAGGAGTCAAGGACGTTCGAACCACCTGCCCAGACTTGCACGGTGAGGTCCTTAGCAGCCGCTGGGAAAGCCGCCAACCCCATCATTGATGCCACCAGAGTGGCAACAGCCGTCGATTTCATCAGGCTTCTATCTAAGTATTTCATGTTAATCCTCCCGTTATTGATCGAATATTCAGTTGCGCGGTGGGCGCAGTTCTGACCCATAACACGCGTCACACTAGCCTGCGACTGTCTGCGAAATAGCGCTAGAAACCAAAGACTACGACATTGTCAACGTTGGAGCTGGCCAATTTACAATCGGAAACCCCACCGGTAAAAAAATACCAACCCGCACCAGTTAAAGAGTCTCAAATGCTTACAGTCGCGACCTTCACACCCATCCTAACAGATAATGTAATGAAATCCGAAAAACTGCGATAAACGTTGTTTTTCGGCAACAATTGCGTAGTCTTTGTACCTCATTTACGGGTGGAAATCCCGGGTTTACCTGTACACATTCAACCGCGAAACGGTATTCCAAACACGCTCCTTTTCAGGCGTTCGAAACTTGACTCTAGCTGTTGACTCGGATACAACCCAGCGACTCTACCACCCGAAAAGATTTAATCAGTTTATGCGACGGGTCTTTCTGGGGTCATTTCTTTTCACTGCTCGAATTGAAAGCCAGTTTGTCGGCGAAGATTCACCCACCATCGAAACTATCGATGATCGCGCCTTCCCTGATGGGCAAGAATAAAATTTTCATGGGGGTGTTGGAAACGTGAGCCGCACTAAGATTGTCTGCCATCGCGGCGCCTGTCGCACAGCACCAGAAAACACGGTGGCGGCCGGTCATGCCGCGCGACAGCAAGGGGCAGATATTGTGGAACTCGATGTTCGGCAATCCCGTGATGGGGTCCTTTACGTACTGCATGACACCACTGTTGATCGCACCACAGACGGTGAAGGCCTCATCGCTGAGCTCCATAGCACCGAGGTCGACCGGCTCGATGCGGGGCGCTGGTTCGGACCCGAATTTGCCGGCGAACCCGTCCCTCAGTTAGACGAGTTCTTTGAGACCCTAAAAGACGAGCTTGGCTTCTACGTTGAAGTCAAGCAAGCCGACGCTAAGAACGTCGCTGCGGCAATTCAGAAGGCAGACATCTCGGAGCAGTGTTTCGCGTATTCTGAAATCGACGAGATGAGAAAAGCTTTGCAGGGGACAGCGCCCTGGCTAAAGCAAATGGTCAACTATCGGGATGTTGCAGATATCTCGGAAGTTCATCCAGTCCATGGTGCACAAATCATTGAGTTCAACGCATCGGATGTGACGCCAGATGCTCTAGAACAAGCCCAAGCGGAGCATCTCGAGATCATGATCTATGCGGATCAACCGGATGAGGATACCTTTGGGGTGGCTTTGACATATGAAGTGGACTACATAAACCTTGACCATCCCGAACATTTCGCTCGGCAGAGAAGCGAGCACCAGAACCGACTCGAACGATAATATCCTCCCGATTCGGAACTCTTTGAACCGC
>CAJXWH010000121.1 GCA_913062915.1 uncultured Acidiferrobacteraceae bacterium
TGGTGCATCCGCCGACGGTAGCGGTCTGCGTCATACGGCTTGCCCCGATGCAAGATACATCGATTGTCCCAGATCAAAAGATCTCCGACTTGCCAGCGGTGTCGGCAGACATCTTCAGGCCGAGTTGCCTGAGCAGTCAGATCATCCAGCAGCGTCCGGGCATCCTCATCACGCCAGTCCTCGATCGAGCGGGCGTGAGAGCCCACATAATAATTCTTCTCACCTGTTACGGGATTTTGTCGCACCAAACGCTGCGGCACCGGCGGTAATGAGGCCGCGTGCGATGGCGTCACCGCATTCGGCCCTACCTTGCTACGGGAATAAACGTAATCGTGGATTGCAACCAAATTCTCAATTTTCTCCTTGGTTTCATCCGCTAACCTGGCGTATGCAGAGCGGGTGCTTACAAATTCGAGTTCCCCGCCGTCGGGTGTGACTTCGTATGCGTATGAAATCGAAAAACGGGTGGGCACCGGTCGAAATGAGGAATCCGAGTGCCACATTTCGTTGCCGGTAGAAAACACCACCTGCTCGTGGCTTGCACCCCTTTGTTTTCCATGCTCATCGACATTGCCGATGTAGCCGATGTACCGGATCTTTCGCTCCCGACCATAGGCTACATGATCGTATTCAAGTTCGCCGAAGCGCCTGCTGAAGGCCACCTGGCTGTCGTCGTCGAAGACCTGGTTGCGAAACAGCACCAGAGAAGACCGTTCCAACGCCAACTCAATTTGAGCAAAATCATTCGGTTCCAGCGCCATCGACAGATCAATGCCGAGGATTTCTACACCGAATTCAGGATGCAGGTTTTTGAGTTCAAGCATGGTAGAACAGATTGCTGGTTGCGATAGGGGCATTTTCCCTCAGGCACTCACTCACTAGACTGGCAGGAAAAAATAGTCCCCTTTCTTGCGGTCTCGTCAGACTCTCAGAAAACGACTCTATACCACAACCACGGCGAAACAAGTAAGATGCTTCAACTTACGTTGTAGTCTTGACTAAAAGACATCAACCGAGATTTTTCTCTCCCATTGAGGACCAAGCGATGACTGGACAACGATCGACCTATACCAGCATGGAGACGAGTACGGCGGAGGATTGGGCAACCTTTACCGTGCGGCGACCCGCCCGACGCGCCCTGCTGCCGGGTCGCTTGACCGATATGCTGAAACAGCTGAAATCCATAGATGACGGTGCGCCGATCGACCCATTTGCACACTCGTTACAGGCGGCGACACTGGCATACGAAGACGATGCCGATGATGAAACGGTGTTTATGGCTTTGTTCCACGACATCGGTCAGTTCGTCTCCGAAGACAATCATTCGCAAGTCGCTGCTGCTGTATTGAAACCTTATATTTCCGAACGGGGGCATTGGATCGTTAAGCACCACGGTATCTTCCAGGGATACTACTACTTTCATCACGTAAACCAGGATCGTAATGCCCGCGACGCGTACCGCGACAACCCAAACTACGAGGCTTGCATCGAGTGGTGTGACAAATATGACCAACGCGCCTTTCGCACTGACTACCCGTCGAAACCTCTCGAATTTTTCGAACCGCTAATCGAGCGCGTTATGCTGTCTGGTGGCGACGGGTAACATCTCGGGGAAAAAATAGAAGCTGCGAGTTTAAAAACGTCGCAGCGGAAATTTTATCGACAGCCCCGATGCAGCCGCTTCGCGCCATCCGACGGTAGAATTATGAAAGACCGTTTTGTTAAGTGGGCCAAAGAGAACAGTCATGCGCTCGCCTGGGGTGCGGTGCTGCTGGTCTCGTTCCTCTACTACGTTTCTTTGATGACCAGCGGCTGACTGCTGAAAACGATCGAACCGCCATTGCCTCCCGCAGGAATTAACCGATAACAATCAAAGACCCGAATCAACCCGAGCGCGATTGATTTTCTCCGCAAGGCCGAGCCCGGCTACTTGCCGTACTTGGCCCAATAGGACCCAAACAAATCTCTCTCGGAAGGGCGGTCTTCTTCGACCGTGGTAGAGAGGTGCGTGACGTTGATGAAATGCCGGTAATTGAGATTTTCCGAGATGCTGTTACCGCCCCACGTGCCGCAACCCATACTCAAAGTGAAATTAAGGCCATTATCGAAACTGCCGCCATTGCCGAACGTGTGGGCCTGATTGACCAGTACCCGGACAACGTCAATTTTTTCCGCCAGGCGCCTGGCATGCTCAGGATCAGCGGTATGAATTCCGCATGAGTGACCTCGACCCTGCACACCCAAAACTCCCTGAATAATCCCGATTGCGTCGTCCAAATCACGGGCCCGATAGACCGTTAGCACGAGCGACAGTTTTTCATCGGCAAACCGTGAATCTGCCGAGAAATGGGATTCCTCGACCATGAAAAATTGAGCCTCTTTAGCCGCACCCGACAATCCAACGGCGCGAGCAAACACAGCAGAATCACGTGCGGTCAAACGCGGGTTCAAGTTACCGTTGATCCAAAGATGCTTCTCGATCTGCGATTTTTCGCTGGGGTCTGTACGGTATCCGCCGGCCTGTACCAGCGCCTCCATAGCCGCGTCGTAGACATCATCGAGCACGATGATCGCGTTCTCCGAGGAACAGGAAGTGCTGTTGTCAAACGTCTTGGACGCACAAATCTTTTGCGCCGCTCGTGCGAGATCAGCCGAACTGTCGATGATGACTGGAACGTTTCCCGCACCGACCCCGATCGCAGGCGTGCCGCTGCTGTACGCCGATTGAACGTTATTCTGGGATCCGGTTACCACCACGAGATCTGCTGCACGCATTAATTTTTGCGTGCGTTCTTTCGATACCGGAGCCGGCAACACTTGAACCAGGTCTGCAGGCGCATCGACGCGACTAAGTTCCTTGCGAATCAGATCCACGGTGGTCGCTGTAGCTGGCCATCCAGCGGGGGACGGTCCAATGACCACTGCGTTTCGACCTTTGACCGCCATCATCGCCTTGTTGACTGGCGTTGCGACCGGGTTGGTCGACGGAGTAATCGCGGCGACTACGCCTACCGGTTTGGCGTACTGCACAATTCCCCGCTGCGGATCATCGGCGATGATGCCAACCGTTCTGACGCGAAGCAGATCACGAAGCGTGCCAAACGTCTTGCGCTGGTTCTTGGTAACCTTGTCCCGTACATTACCCAGCCCCGTATTCTCGACCGCCTGCTTTGCCAACCGGGTCGCGTTTTCAGTTTGGTATATCGACCAAGCAATGGCCGTAACAACCTCGTCGACTCGTGCCTGATCCGACCCAAGAAACAGCGACATGGCCTCGCGTCCACGACCGATTAAGTCCTCCACGATTGTTCCTTCCACTGAGTTAACTTTACGCACCGACTCCACTTTGATTTCTAGTTTCTCGACAACCGGTAGTATGCTCCACCTGGCTCATCTGGGTGCAACCGCAGAAATTACTCCCTGACCGGAGAGACACAGCATGAATTTCCTTTGGATCCCCGTCACCATCGCGGCTGCATTTTTCCAGAACCTTCGTTCGTCTCTGCAGAGACATTTGAAAGGAAAGCTGTCGGACATGGGTGCAACCTACGTCCGGTTTGCATTTGCCTGGCCGTTTGCGGTGATCTGGCTGGCGCTGCTGGTGCTGGGTTTCAATCTGGATCTACCGCAACCCAATCTCGCGTTCGTCGCGTGGGTAATTGCGGGTTCCGTGACTCAAATTGTATTCACGTTTCTCCTGATCTGGCTGTTTTCTTATTCCAACTTCGCGGTCGGCACAACCCTGTCGAAGACCGAAGTTCTGCAGGTCGCCCTGCTCGAGGCGATCCTGCTCCGAGAAGCTGTGACTCCCCTGGCGGCTGGAGCGATTGTTGTCTCCAGTATTGGCGTACTGACATTGTCTGCCGGCAAGGATCGATTGACCTTTGGCAACTTGTTCCGCGGTCTCGGCCAAAAATCGACCCTGATTGGCCTTGCCAGCGGATTTTTTCTCGGCGCCTCTTCGGTGCTGTTTAGAGGCGCTGCATTGTCGCTTCACCATGATTCCCTTTTGACCAGTGCCGCGTTTACGCTGGTCCTGGCCACTCTCTTGCAAACAGTACTGGTCACGATCTGGCTGATGATCTTTGAGAAGGGGCAGATATCTTCCGTAGTCGCCAATTGGCGTGTCGCTGCGACTGTCGGATTTGCAGGATGGATCGCGTCGATTTGCTGGTTCACGGCTTTTACCTTGACCAATGCCGCTTATGTTCGCGCCTTGGGTCAGGTAGAACTGGTCTTTACCTTTCTGGTCTCAGTGCTGTTCTTCCGGGAAAAAGTAACCCGGGCTGAAATCGGTGGCGCAGTCCTGCTGGCCTCCGGCATTGTCATCCTGATCATCGAAAGGGTCACCTGAGATCCGGGGCATTGCCTGTACGGGTCACCTGGCACCAACAATCGAGCGGTTGGACGTTCGACCCATCAAGTCAAGGGCGGTGTTAACGTGACCTCAAGTTGCTGTTCGCACCAACGGGCCGCGGCCAGCAAACGTTCCTCTTCAAAGGGTGCCGCGATCAGCTGAATACCCAGAGGCAACCCTGTACTCGATAATCCGGACGGGATGGTGATTGTCGGCAGACCACAAGATGTCCACGGGCCCTGGAATACCGCACTGCCGGTATCGGTCAAGTCTGCCGGTGCCGGGGTCGGAGTCGATGGTGTCAGCAACACATCCGCCTGCTGCGACAGCGCATGGGCATCGGCCTGAAACTTGAGACGACGCTCCAGCGCACGAGAATACGTCACCGCATCCACCTGCAACCCGTCGCGCAGTAGGTCCCGCAGCATTGGACCGTACTCATCCGCTCTTTTTTCCAGTGTGGGTTGATGAAAACTCGCGGCCTCAACCATCATGATAGTCAGTTGGTCGTCGGAAGCAGATTTAAAACTTGCCGGCAGTGGAATGGCCTCTACCTGTGCCCCTGCTTTTTCCAACCGGTCAGCAATTGCCGTTGTGTGATGCCGTATTTCTGGATCAGACTGATCATAAAAAAGCCCCTGTAACACGCCGATCGAGGGCGATTCCGGGTTGTCCAAGTGGCAAAGATAATCGGGAACCTCACGCACTGCAGCCACCGGATCCTTCGGGTCTGGTCCGGCCAGAGCCTGTAACAGCAGTGCTGCGTCTTCTACCGAACGCGTCATCCATCCGACATGATCCAATGACCAACTGACCGGAATCACACCATACCGGCTGACCCGACCAAAGGTGGGCTTTAAGCCTACGATCCCGTTATACGAAGCGGGACGAAGAACAGACCCCCTGGTTTGACTGCCGAGAGCGGCGGCGCACATTTGGGCAGCGACGGCAACAGCTGAGCCGCTACTCGATCCCCCAGGCGTATGGGTCGAATTCCATGGGTTCAGCGTCGGCGGTGGATCCCGATAGGCAAACTCCGTCGTGACAGTCTTTCCCAGCGCCAAAGCCCCATTGTCTTTTATCCGGGTAACACTGGTCGCATCGTAGGTCGGAACATAATCAGCATAGATCTTGGAGCAGGCGGTGGTCGGTATTCCCGCGGTACAAAATATATCTTTAAGTCCCACTGGTACGCCGCTCAACAAAGACGTGGCGCCGCCGGCATCGAGATCCACCTGTTTTTGCCGTGCATCGGCCCGTACTGTATCGGGATCAACATATTGCCAGGCTTTGAGAAATTCAAGTTGGTCGATTCGACGGAGCAAGGTATCGACCAGCTCAACCACTGATAACTTTCGAGCGCTGATTAAACGCGCGGTTTCGGCAACACCCAGTTCATACGGTTCACTCATGGACACACTTTCTCTTGCACCGACAAGTGCGATGTTTCGTAATAGAGATGCATGCGCCCAAATGGTCGTCCGCCCATAAGCAACTCCCACTTCATCCTACGTGGGATCAAAGCGCCGAAATCTAGCCGTCCCGTCCCGTTCAATCTGCGCTACGAGGTCGACCTCCCAATCGAGATAGGCCTGCATGGCCTCTTCTATAGCGTCGGTTCGTTCGTACGGCCGGTACCAAACGTCCCCCGGCGACTCACCCGCCCATGAATCCGCACCTTCTTCGAGCGAGTACCCTGCTGAGCGCCAACCGGCTGTGCCATCTCTTAGCGCGAAAATTTGTAAGGAATCGTCGAGCATCGCAAACTCGGCGCCCGCAAATTGGGCCAACATCCCGTCTGGGGAAGTCATCACAACACTCGTGCCCGGTACAACACGTTGCAACGCGTCTGATAAGTTCAGTCGCGATATCCTTCGGGCACCAGGGACATGGCCTTCACGAAAAGTAAGACTGTCAGCAAGATCCAGCACGGTTACGGTCTCATCGGCCAACATATCTCGCAACGACGACGCAGTAATCTCGACGACACCCAAAGCATCCAGACCGAGAACGGGGGCCGGCACTGAACCCGCCTCCAATCCTTCTTTGGGTATCCCGCCTGCCAAGAC
>CAJXWH010000122.1 GCA_913062915.1 uncultured Acidiferrobacteraceae bacterium
GTTTGCGCTGAGTCAAGCAAATACAACCATTGCAAAAAGTGACCGACAAGCGCCGATTAAAAGGCGAGAAAACCAAGCAGGCCATCATTAAGGCGGCCATTGCCTGCATCGCGCGTCAAGGGCTGCACGATGCAACCCTCGAACGAGTAGCTCAGAAGGCCAAGGTCTCCAAGGCGCTGGTCGCTTTTCACTTCAAGTCGAAAACCGGCATGCTGGCTGCCGTGCTGGATCACCAGGAGACCGTTTTCGAAAAGGGCTGGGACGCGATCCTGGCAGGCACCAGCATCTCCACCAGCGAGAAATTGCTTGAACTGCTCGAATACGATGTGCGATTTTCGGTCGAGCACCGCGACTTTATCTCCGTCTGGCACGCCTACTGGGGCGAAGCCAGGGGAAGCTCCCTCTACCGCAAGTTAAGTCACCCCAGAGACGAGCGTTACGAGCGCGACGCACGCAGGTTGCTGAGTAACCTGACTGAGGAGGGTAAATACGACGATATCAACGT
Organism: uncultured Acidiferrobacteraceae bacterium; assembly: GCA_913062915.1. Lineage (GTDB taxonomy): Bacteria > Pseudomonadota > Gammaproteobacteria > Arenicellales > UBA868 > CAJXWH01. The sequence continues at coordinate 506 of CAJXWH010000122.1, forward strand.
AACCGCGGTAGAGAGGGGAATTAATGCAATGATGTTTGGGATATGGCGAGATTCGCATCTGACCCACGGGCCTAATGATTACAACAATGGTATCCAGGCAATGTACGTCTATTTGCACAAGCTTTTCCCGCAACACTACAAGCGCAAAGTCTTTCGAAAGAAAAGTCGACAATGATTAATTTCGGCGCATACGTGGAAGCAACCGGGAAATATTCGACTAAGCTGAACTCTCCAACATGTGGTTTGACGACCAGGCCGGGAATCTCATCCAGCCGCAGGAATACTTGTGATTGAAACCACAATAGAAGTCTCGGCACCCGCGCCACGGTCAAGAAGCTGGCGTGGACGGTTGTATGCCTGGTATCTAAGCAGCGACGCCCTGAAGGGTTTCACGCTGCTCTCACCCACGCTGCTCGTGATGGGCTTCACCATGTGCATCCCGTTCGGGATCATGGTGGTTATGAGCTTCTGGACACAAATCGGCTTCGAATTTGACACCGTGTTTACGCTCGGCAACTACGCGGAGGCTATCGAGAAGCCAGTTTACCGGGCCTTGCTGCTCCGATCACTGACCATCTCTTCGATTTGTACTGTCGTCACGGTGCTGGTGTCTTACCCGATGGCGTACTACGTGGCCTTTCACGTTCGCAAACGCAAAATGGCTTGGATTATCCTGATGACAGTGCCGTTCTTTTCCAGCTATTTACTGCGGATTTTTGCGTGGAAAGTCATCCTGGGCTACAACGGCGTCATCAACTCGGGCCTCAAAGGGCTGGGACTCATCGAACAGCCCTTGGCATTCCTGCTTTACAGTCCCACAGCCGTGGTGATTACCCTGGCGCACGCCTGGGCGGCATTCGCGATCCTGCCGATCTTTATCTCACTGGAGAAAATAGATCGATCCCTGCTTGAAGCGGCTACCGATCTAGGCGACGGTCCGGTCAAACGTTTTCTAGGCATCACCCTACCGTTATCGATGCCCGGTGTCATCGTCGCCTCACTGATGATATTTATCCCCACTGTCGGTGACTACGTGACCCCGACCCTGGTCGGCGGACCGGATGGGCTCATGATCGCGAACCTTATCCAGGCCCAGTTCGGGCTGATAAACAATTGGCCGATGGGCGCGGCCCTGGCGTTCGACATGATGCTGGTCGTCGCAGTCATATCACTTCTCTACATTTGGTTGACCCGTAAAGCCATGGAGAATATCGCGTGACCGACGTCGCCTACATTGATCGTCCCAACCGACCGCTGTACGTTTACGCGATCTTCTATCTTGCCTTCCTTTACATTCCAGTGATGTTCCTGCCGTTGTTCTCGTTCAACGACAATATCTACATCACTTTTCCGCTCAAAGGTTTCACCATCCAATGGTACGTGGCTATGTTCAAAGATCAGCCGATGTGGGCGGCGCTGAACAATTCCCTCCGTGTCGGATGCGTGAGTTCCGCAATCGCAACATTGCTAGGGCTCTTTGTAGCTAAGGCGGTGACTCGTTATCGGATTCCCGGTGTGAAGCCGATCATATTCGTCATCATGCTACCGATGGTGGTTCCGCTCATCATTATGGGCGTCGCGCTGCTGATTCTCGTTACCCGCCTGGGGTTTAATCTATCCTTGTACACCATCACCATGGCCCACGTACTGATCTCAGTGCCGTTTGCGATGGCAACCTTAATTTCCCGTTTCGAAGGATTCGACCCATCCATGGAGGAGGCGTCCTCAGACCTTGGCGCCGGCCCGTGGTCGACGTTTTGGCGGGTGACTTTGCCGATGGTCGCCCCTGGGGTGCTCGCGAGTTTCTTACTGTGTTTCACTATCTCTTTTGACGACTTCATCATGGCGTTCTTTCTCGGTGGCACTGATCCCACGCTGCCAATCTTTATCTGGGGCCAACTGCGGTTCCCGTTCCGGCTGCCGGGGGTACTGGCACTCGGATCGCTAATCCTCATAATTTCCTTCGTCGTGGTGTTTATCTCTCTATGGCTGCGACGTTGGGGAGTCGAAGACACCCAGTCAGGTATCTAATCTATGACCAACAACGACGCTTTTGTAAGTTTAGCCGACGTATCCAAGCACTTCGGGTCAGTGGTGGCCGTCGATCACCTCAGTTTTACTATTAACAGCGGTGAATTCTTCTCACTGCTTGGACCCTCCGGTTGTGGCAAGACCACTGTACTCAGAATGTTGGGCGGCTTCGAATCGCCGACCACGGGTGAGGTCTATATAGACGGCGTGCCTATGTCTGAAGTTCCGCCACATCACCGCCCGACCAACATGGTGTTTCAGAACTACGCCATTTTCCCGCACCTCAACGTCCGTGCGAACATTGCCTATGGACTACGCTACGACAAGATCGAAAAGGCCGAGGTAGCGCGACGCGTCGAGGAGGCCCTGGAGATGGTCAAGCTGCCGGGCTTCGGCAAACGTCGCTCCAACGAATTGTCGGGAGGCCAACGCCAGCGTGTGGCGCTCGCGCGGGCTCTGATAAAAAGGCCAAAGGTACTGTTGCTTGACGAACCTCTGGGGGCACTCGACAAAAAGCTTCGCGAAGAAATGCAACTGGAATTGCGGGCACTGCAGGAGTCGGTAGGTATTACCTTCATATTCGTGACCCACGACCAGGAAGAAGCGCTGACCTTGTCGAGTCGCATCGCCGTCATGGCACGTGGCAAAGCACTGCAAGTGGCATCACCCAAAGACCTCTACAACCACCCGGTAAGCGTCGAGGTTGCCGACTTCATCGGGCAAATGAATTTTGTTAAGGCCCAGGTGATGGACGTGCGTAACGGCGAAGCGCTACTCGATACGGCCGGATTGGGCAAAATCACTACCTCGGCGAGCTCAGACTTCGTGCGCAAGGGCGCAGCTATCATCGTCGCGATCCGTCCCGAAAAGCTGCTTCTGTCTGCCGAGCGAGGGTCGGACGGTCGCGCAAGTGTACAGGGCACCATAAAAACCTCGACCTACCTGGGTGATCGAAACCATATTTATGTGTCCGTGGACGGCTGCGAGAAGCCGCTCGCCGTCGCAACACCAGAAGCGCAGGCGAGCGGAGAAAAACCGCTTGACCGCGAAAGCACCGTTTGGCTCTCGTGGGCCGACAACGCACTGATCCTGCTTCCCCACGACTGACTGTACAAGGGTAAGTACAGACTCTCCCTGGCCAACGCTAATATCAGGAACCTCAGAGCTTTGCGCGATAAACGCCATGACCTGCTGTTTGAGCCGATTCAGATCGGTCCCGTAACGGCCAAAAATCGCTTTTATCAAGTACCCCATTGCACTGGCCTTGGCCGGCTTCGCCCACGCATGCTGGCGGCGTTGCGGGGAATGAAGGCCGAAGGCGGCTGGGGCGTGGTGTGTACCGAGTGGTGTTCCATCCACCCTGCATCCGACGACCTACCCCATCCAAACGCATCCTTGTGGAACGACGACGACATCAAAGACCACGCCTTGATGACCGAGGCGGTGCACCGTCACGGCGCGCTTGCCGGTGTCGAGCTTTGGATAGGCGGGGCCCGCACGGCAAACCTCTACACCCGGGAGGTCTCTATGGATGTGGCAAGTATGCCAAATCTCGCGGGGCACGCTTATCAGAGTCGAGCTATGGACAAGTCCGATATTCGCGAGCTCCGGCGCTGGCATCGAAATGCCGCATTGCGTGCCAAGGCGGCGGGCTTCGATGTGGTGTATGTGTATGCTACCCATGGGTATTTGCTGTCCCATTTTCTATCAGCCGAGACCAACACCCGCGGCGACGAATACGGCGGATCGATGGAGAACCGAGCGCGCCTGCTGCGAGAATTAATTGAAGACACCAAAGATGCCGTGGGGGACCGGTGTGCCGTCGCGGTACGCTATTCGGTTGGTGGTGACGACGGTGAGGATCCGTCGCTTACCAACGAGCGCCGTGACCGGCTAGAGATGCTGGCGGAGTTGCCGGACCTTTGGGATATCAATATCAATAACTACTACCAGGAGATGGGTGTCTCGCGATTCATCAAGGAAGGCTCCCTGGAAGAGCACATGTCCTTTGTCAAATCCGTTACCACTAAACCCGTGGTCACCGTCGGACGCTTTACCTCACCCGACACGATGGCCTCGCAGATTAAACGCGGGGTTGTGGATTTTATTGGGGCCGCACGCCCTTCTATTGCGGATCCCTTTCTGCCGAGAAAGATCGAGCAAGGACGACTTGACGACATTCGCGAATGCATTGGCTGCAATATCTGTTACACCGGCGATGGCCTGGGCGTACCGATCCGCTGCACCCAGAATCCAACCATGGGTGAGGAATGGCGCCGCGGCTGGCATCCTGAATTTATCGCGAAGAAGGGCTCTGAATCGAGTGTACTGGTGGTTGGCGCTGGGCCAGCTGGGCTGGAGGCGACCCGGGCGCTAGGCCAGCGCGGATACCGGGTGACCTTAGCGGAGGCGACCCGCGAGCTCGGTGGACGAGTGACTCGTGAATCCAAGTTGCCGGGTCTCAGTGAATGGCAACGGGTGCGAGACTACCGGCTGCAGCAGATCGATGTCATGCCCAACGTGGAAGTTTTCCGGGAAAGCGAACTCAGCGTCGATGAGGTGCTGGCGGTAGAAGCAGATCACATCGTTTTCGCGACCGGTGCAACCTGGCGGGCCGATGGCTTCGGCCGCAGTCATCTGCACCCGCTCACGACCCTGAGCCCCGACGCCCGAATTTTGACCCCCGACGATGTCATGGCAGGCCACCTACCCGATGGGCCTACAGTGATTTTCGATGATGACAGTTTTTATATGGGTGGCGTTATTGCCGAGCAAGTGCGCTGCGCGAACGTGCCGGTATCGGTAGTTACGCCCGAAAACGTTGTCTCTGCCTGGTGTGAGTACACCTCGGAGCAGTATCAGGTACAGAAACATCTGTTGGAGTTAGGCGTCGAGATTAAAACAGCCCATAGCCTGCTCGCCTACGATGGCCAGGCGGTGACGATTTCCTGCACCCATACTGGGCGACAACAGTCAATCAAAGCCGACGTACTCATCATGGTGACCGCACGCCGCCCCAGAGACGAGCTGTACCAGGACTTGAATCGCCGCATGGAAAGTGGAGTGCATACCCCGTTCCGTTCAGTGCGGCGAATCGGCGACTGCGAGGCACCGGCCATTATTGCTGCTGCTGTCCATTCGGGTCATCGATATGCGCGAGAACTCGATACCGAACCCGATCCAGATGTACCTCTCAGGCTCGAGTGACAGGACCTTCGAACATTGCCTTTCAAGGAAAATACATGAAGAAATTTATCGGCAAGACTGTGACCGGGAAAGTAGTTTCGGTCCACAGTGGCAGCAACGAAGACCTGAGCAAGGAGGCCCAAGGATCACTGACCGCCGAAATCGGGGGTTTTGCCGGCGACAAGCATCACGGCCCCACGCGGAAAGCCTTTAACGTTGATTGGCAACCCGCGGGTACGGTACGCCGAAACGAGCGCCAATGGTCCGCTGTTTCAGTAGAAGAACTGGCTCACATTACGGAACGCCTGGCGCTCACCGAGCCGCTGGCGCCCGACATGCTGGGCGCCAACCTGTGCGTCGAGGGCATCCCTGAATTTTCGCTGCTGCCGAAAGGCACCAAACTGTTGTTTCCTTCCGGGGCGGTGTTGCTGGTGGAAGAATACAATCCGCCATGCGGCGAGATGGGAACCCAAATCGTAGCGAAGCATGCTACGCGTTCAGACGAGCCACTGACCGCTACTGCATGGTTGC
>CAJXWH010000123.1 GCA_913062915.1 uncultured Acidiferrobacteraceae bacterium
GTCGCTCCGATCCGATGGGTCCTGATCGATTCGGCAGGCACATAGAGCGTGTGAATCGGGTCTTTGTCAGTCGCCGCGAAATCGTTGCCGCCAGTGTAAGCAAAATGATCCGAAGCAGCCATGGCATTTCTCGGCCCTCCTGGCCACAGTTGGGTTTACCGCAAGTCTATGCGGCATTATGTTTTGACCGCGCCCAAAATACGGCAACCATGCTCGGCGGTGCTGAAAGCTTGATCTCACCGCATGAAACGCATTGCGTGAAACTGTACCACCCCCCATCTCAGCGCAAATCCGTCGGTCCGCCAATATGATAGTGTGCGCTGACCACACCCACCTCGAATGATCCGGCCTTTGCCGGCGTGACCGCAATGAACCCTCCGGCCGCCCAGGCGTTCGAAACCGCGTTGAATGCGTTGCCGCCGAAGCTCGTTTCAATCGCCAGGCAGCGTTTCGAAACGCTCATCGAGTCGCCAAATCTCACGGCCCCGCTGAACCGGGCCGGGGCCACCGAAATGGGTCAGCAAGTGCTGCTGTCTTTGCCGCAAGTCCTTGCCAGCAGCGGCTTCATCAGCCATGCACTCCACCACACCCCCGACCTTATTGCAAACCTGCTCGACACGGATTGCGTGCTTCAGCCGCGCGATCTGAAGGACATTGGCACCCGGGTTACCAACCGTTGTTCAGCCAACGACACCATCGATGAACTGATGTCGGCCCTCCGAGACATTCGTCGGCGCGAACTCGTGCGAATTGGCTGGCGTGATATCGCTGGATTTGCCTCCCTCAAGGAAGTGGTGGAGACCCTGTCCTGTCTCGCTGATGCGGCCATCCGGGCAGCGCTGGTGATGGCCCACCGGGAAAGCTATCGGCAACATGGAGAACCGATTGGTGCGGACAGTGGGAGAAACATGGGTCTTGTCGTGCTGGGGCTCGGGAAACTCGGCGGTAGGGAATTAAATTTCTCCTCCGACGTCGACCTCCTCTTTGCCTATCCGGAACCTGGCATGACCAGCGGACCCAAAGCCATCAGCAATCAGGAGTTTTTCATAAAAGTCGGGCGACATCTGATTCGAATTCTGGATGAAATCACCGCCGACGGTTTTGTGTTTCGCACCGACATGCGTTTGCGGCCCAATGGCGACAGCGGCCCCCTGGCGCTGTCCTTCGATGCAATTGGTCATTATTACCTCACCCACGGCCGAGAGTGGGAGCGTTATGCTCTTATCAAGGCGCGCCCGGTTGCGGGCGATATAGAAGACGGGCGCGATCTGCTTGAAATTCTGAGGCCTTTTGTTTACCGGAAATATCTGGACTTTGGCGCCTTCGAGGCGCTGCGTTCGATGAAGCATCGGATCGAGCGTGAGCTACTAAGAAGAAATTCGACGGGTGACCTCAAGCGGGGACCGGGCGGAATTCGTGAGATCGAGTTCATCGTTCAGGCCCACCAGTTGATCCGCGGTGGCCGCGAACCGCGGTTGCAAACAGAAAGTCTAGGCCAGGCACTAACCGAACTGGAAGTGTTGCGCTTGATTGACGCGGTGCAGGCAGACGAACTGCGAACTGCATATGATTTCCTGCGTCGAACAGAACATCGCCTGCAGGCAGCAGAAGACCTCCAGACCCACCAGCTACCAAACGATTCATTCCGGCAACAACAACTCGCCACGGCTTCTGGCTTCCCGAACTGGACAACCTTCAACCGCCAACTGGATAGAGTTCTTGATTCGGTCCACCAGCGTTTCGAAGCGTTGTTCACTCCGGAGCCTGGAACATCCGATGATGACGGCCTCTTAGAATGGCTGGATATCTGGCAAGACAGCCTAGAAATTGCCGATGCGAAAACAACCTTGCGTCGGCAGGGATTCAGTCAACCCGGTCGAGTGCTGGAATTGCTGGAAGGCCTGCGGAACAGTCGTTTCTACCATGCATTCTCGCGCGTCGGCCGGGATCGCCTTGATCGACTGATGCCGGCAGTACTCGCACAGTGCAGCAACAGCAATGACCCAATGACTGCGCTGACGCGCCTGATCTCCGTAATCGAGGCGATTGGCCGACGGTCTGCGTACCTGTCCCTGCTGTCAGAAAATCCACTGGCGTTGTCTCAACTGATCACATTGATTACCGCCAGTCGAGGAATCAACAGCTGGATTGGTCAACACCCTGTCATTCTGGATGAACTGTTAGATCCGATCAGCAGTTATAAAGTTGAGTCGAAAGAAGAAATTGAAATCGAACTCGCGCGCAAAGTCAGCGCCGCCAATCCGGACGATCTCGAAGTTCTAATGGACCTTTTACGCGAATTCCGCCAGGGCCACACTCTTCGCCTGGCCGCAGCAGATATCGCCAGAATCATTTCGCAAACAGATGTATCAGGCGTGCTTTCTGATCTCGCTGAAGGCATCCTCGCCCAGTCATTGATGGCTTCTGCAACCAGCCGGCAATTTGAACCTGACACCGTCGGTCCGCACGGAATAGGAGTTGTCGCCTATGGCAAGCTCGGTAGCCGTGAACTAGGCTATAACTCCGATCTCGACCTAATTTTTCTGTTTGAACCTGCAATAGGCCCAGACGAGACTGTTCTCTACCGCCATTACAACCGGTTGTTGCAACGGCTGATTCACATCCTTACAACGCGCACCCGTGCTGGTCAATTGTACGCAATTGATATGAGATTGCGCCCTGATGGTCGTTCCGGTATTGCCATCAATTCTATGGAGAGTTTTACCAGCTACCAATTGCACAAAGCGCATCCCTGGGAACACCAGGCGCTGGTCCGAGCCCGCGTGATTATCGGCAGCGAATCACTGAAAAAAAATTTCAAAAAAGTGCGCCGTCAGGTACTGCGCTTGCCAAGGGACGAGACAGACCTCCGTCAATCCGTTGTCGACATGCGGGAGCGTGTTATCGAGGCAAATTGTCGCAGCAGTGATACCGAATATGATCTCAAAATGGACCGGGGCGGCCTCCTGGACATCGAATTCCTGCTCCAGTATCTGGTACTGCGCTGGGCCAACCAGTACCCCCAGCTGGTGACTGGGCCTGAAAGCAAAACCATCATCCAAGCTCTGGTTGATGTCAGAATTCTGGAGCCGCCTGACGGCGCTCGCTTAGCCGAGATTCTAGAAGGCTATCTCAAGGCGGAAAATGCGCTCAAACTCCAGGAGAAGCCGGGGTTGATTCCGTACTCAGAATTCTCTGACGAACGCCAATGGGTTCGCTCGCTGTGGCGGCGCTTCTTAGAGCACGACCACTAGAAATCCATCTGCCTGTCAGGCCGGCTCCACTGATCCGTTAGAATCCCCGCGGTTATTGATTGTCCACGATTCCGGCAGATGCCCGCCTCATCCCAGATTGCAATCGTCATTGGCAGTTTCCACCGCCGCCAGGCGGAGATCATGCTTGAAAGTGCCCTCGACACCGCTGCGACTCGCGGCCTTATGGTCACAGACCCGGTCTGGGTGCCGGGTTCTATGGAAAAACCACTGGCCCTCAAGCGGCTCTTGCTGGAGCCATCGGTCGATGGTGCCGTCGTGCTGGGTATGATCGAACAGGGACAAACTGCCCACGGCCGAGTCATGGGGCAGGCGGTGATCAACGCGATCTTGAACCTGCAGCTCGACCTGATGAAACCAATCGGGGTAGGTATACTCGGTCCCGAGATCCAGCCGGGTCAAATCCAAGAGCGGCTTGTTCCTTACGCCCGCGATGCGGTCCTGGCCGTTCACACTATGCTGGGCAGCCCTGGTAACAGCAGTTGACAGCGGCCGCTGTCTGGTCTAATTACACGGAATCATCGCGTACCTAGACCCGAATGGGTTGTCACACACCGAGAATGTTCGATGTCTTTTTCTGATCGAGATGGGGTAATCTGGTTTGACGGACAAATGGTGCCGTGGCGAGAGGCTAAAGTCCACGTCCTTACCCATACCCTTCATTACGGTCTCGGTGTCTTCGAGGGCGTTCGCGCTTACCACACAGAACGCGGCACCGCGATTTTCCGCCTTGAAGACCACACACGCCGGTTATTCCGTTCCGCTCACATTTTGAACATGCAGATACCGTACGACGAGAAAACACTGAACGAAGCACAACAAAAGGTGGTCCAGGAAAATAACCTTGACAGCGCGTACGTAAGACCGATTGCCTTTTACGGTTCGGAAGGCATGGGAATCCGGGCAGACTCTCTGTCGACACACGTATCTATCGCCGCCTGGGAGTGGGGCGCATACCTCGGCGAGGATGGCCTGGAAAAGGGCATTCGGGTGCGGACTTCCTCGCTCACTCGTCACCATGTCAATATCAGCATGTGCCGAGCTAAAGCTTGCGGTCACTATATCAATTCCATTCTCGCGCTCCAGGAGGCTGTAAGCGCGGGCGCCGACGAAGCGTTGATGCTGGATAACGAAGGCTATGTCATGGAGGGTACGGGGGAGAACATTTTTATTGTTCGAAATGGGACGATTTTCACTCCGGACTTGACCTCAGCTCTGGAAGGAATCACCCGGGATACGGTCGTCGCCTTGATCGCTGAACTCGGTTTAGAACTGGTTGAAAAACGCATAACCCGCGATGAAGTCTATGTTGCAGATGAGGCGTTTTTTACCGGAACAGCGGCCGAGGTGACTCCCATTTCAGAGTTAGATGGGCGCGCAATCGGCTCGGGTGCTCGGGGGCCGATCACCGAACAACTTCAGTCCCGCTTTTTTGATTGTGTTTATGGTCGCCATTCGCAACACATGAACTGGTTGACCTACGTCTGAGCGTGCGTATTCCTTCCATCACGACATCCATCCCCCTGGATGACCAAGAGGTAGAACCGGTCGCAACCATGCGCCATCGCGAAATTTCAGAGGATGATCTGCCCCTTCATTGCCCGACTAAAGACATGAGCCTTTGGAATACCCATCCTCGGGTTTATCTTCCGATCGAACAACGCGGTGAGGCACTTTGTCCGTACTGCGGCACAACGTACAGGCTCAAGGACTCGACCACGAACATTCTGCACAAAACACGGTAGGGTGATCGGACTGCGCCCGGTGCCGGGCATTTAGGTATGACGACTGCTCGCCGTAATGTCTTGGTCGTCGGACCATCTTGGATCGGCGACATGGTCATGGCGCAAAGTCTGTTCCAAACCTTGTGCCAGAAAATAAGTGATGTGCAGTTATCTGTGCTGGCCCCCAGTTGGTCATTGCCTTTGCTCGGTCGTATGCCGGAAGTCGCTGCGGCAATCCCGACTCCGTTTGAACATGGTCGACTGTCGCTTCGTCAGCGGTTCCAACTTGCCCATCAACTCCGCGCTAAACACTTCGACCAAGCAATCATCCTGCCCCGATCGTTCAAAGCGGCCTTGGTGCCATTTCTCGCCGGAATTCCGTTGCGCACCGGATTTTTGGGCGAGAAGCGTTACGGCTTGCTGAACGACATCCGGCGGATTAACCAAGCGGAACTGCCGCGCACCGTACAGCACTTCGTCCAACTCGGCCGACCCAGAGACAGCACCACCGAGATTTCTCCTCCACCCCCGCGACTCGTCGCGCACCCACACGCTGTGGCCAACATTCTAGACCGCCTCGGAATTCAACCTACCGAGCAACCAGTGCTAGCGATTTGTCCAGGTGCAGCCTTCGGCCCGGCCAAACGCTGGCCGTCTGCCCACTTCGCCCAAGTCGCGCGGCAACAATTACTTCGAGGATGGCAAGTCTGGCTGATCGGCTCACAGGAGGACGCCCGAATTACCGCGGAAATTTATGGCACAGGGTCTCCCCATTTATACGATCTTGCCGGTCGCACTCAACTTGAGGACGTCGTTGATCTCTTGAGCGTTGCCAGTTGTGTAATCAGCAACGACTCGGGCCTGATGCACGTAGCCGCGGCTGTCGATACACCGACCATCGCACTCTACGGATCGACGAGTCCTAAGGTCAATCCACCGTTAAGTTCTCGAGCAACCATACTTTGGCGAGAACTTTCCTGCAGCCCCTGCAACCAGAGAAGCTGCCCGCTTGGTCACACAAACTGCTTGCGCGAGCTGGCGGTCGATCGGGTACTCGAAGCGCTCACACGAGCAACCGCAACCTCGATTCATGCGGGTAACACCCCAAGGATCCGCCTGTAATTCCGACGGCGTCCGGAAACCAAACATGCGAATGTACTATGCCACCTAAAGTCTCAAGAGTGCTCGTCACCGGGGGT
>CAJXWH010000124.1 GCA_913062915.1 uncultured Acidiferrobacteraceae bacterium
TGAGAATTATGCCGCGCCGAAAATCGAGTCGGAATATTGACCTGTCTGCAATAAGGAAATTTAACTGTTCAGGCAAAAGAACTGACTCAATGAAAGAGCGCGCTGGGTTGTAGCAGCTTGGAGGCCGCAGTGTGAAACTGGTATTCGATTAAACCAAGTTCGGTTAGCGGCGGCTACCTTTAGATCATAGCGATACACAGTCATGCAGGGAAGATGGTCGTGTAAGCACTTGCATGGCGCTATCTGAATAGGAAATATGGGATTTGGAACGAGCCAGAGAAAAGGTGCTCTTTGTCTGCGAAGAGTGTTCGGTTGAGTCTTTACAGTGGAGCGGACAATGTGCTCATTGTGGCGCCTGGAATTCACTCGCCGAAATAAGGAAAACCGGAAAGGCGCAAAGAAATTCGGTCGAGGTTGCCCGGCGGTCAGTGCAGCGCCTCAACGAGATTTCACGCACCCATCTGACGCGACTGCCCACGGGTATTACGGAGCTTGATCGAGTATTGGGTGGCGGGCTCGTGCCCGGGTCGGTCATTTTGCTGGGTGGAGATCCGGGGATCGGAAAATCAACGCTGGCGCTTCAATGGGTTGCCACCCAGGTAGATCAAATACGGGTGTTGTATGTTACCGGGGAGGAATCTCTGCAACAGCTTGCGTTGCGCGGGGAAAGGCTGGGCGTTGACAGTCTGCCAGTCAGCACGATGGCAGAGAACCACCTGGAATCGATTCTCGATCAGATACCGGACTATGATTTCCTGGTCATCGACTCGATTCAATCACTGTACAGTGAAAATGTATCTTCATCGCCGGGCAGTATTACCCAGGTTCGGGAGTCGGCAGAACGATTGACTCGGTGTGCGAAGGAAAATGACTGCTCGGTTTTGATCATCGGTCACGTTACGAAAGAGGGAACACTGGCTGGTCCGAAAATCCTGGAGCATATGGTCGATACGGTACTCTATTTTGAAGGCGATGACGCAAGCCGATTTCGTCTGGTGCGTTCCTTCAAGAACCGATTTGGGAGCGTTAACGAAGTTGGTGTATTCGCCATGACGGACAAGGGTCTACGCGAAATTACTAATCCATCTGCTATGTTTTTGTCCGGCAGCGAGCGAGATAATTCTGGAAGCGTTGTACTGGTTACCCAAGAAGGCACTCGTCCATTACTGGTCGAAGTGCAGGCGCTACTGGATCCAAGTTCGTTAGCTAATCCGCGGCGCCTATGTGTGGGTCTTGATGCACAGCGACTTGTTATGTTGCTCGCGGTATTACATCGGCATGGGGGCGTGTCACTCGGCGGCCACGATATTTTTGTGAATGTCGCGGGAGGTATCCGGGTGATGGACAGCGGAGCCGATGTCGCCGCCGCCGCCGCCGTATTGTCTAGTTTGTTCAACAAAAACTTTCCAGCAGATACCGTGTGCTTTGGGGAGGTGGGACTGGCTGGGGAAATTCGTCCTGTTCAGCGGGGCGAGGAGCGCCTGAAGGAAGCCGCGAAACTTGGTTTCAAACGAGCGTTGGTTCCCAAGGGCAACAAGATTTCCCGGAAAATTCCAGGTCTCGAAATCATCCCGCTGTTGCGTGTAGAGGACCTAGTGGCCTGGTTGGAGTGAGTGCCAGACGGTTCAAATATCTCGCAGAAGTTCATTGATACCGACTTTTGCGCGGGTCTTGTCATCGACCTGTTTCACAATGACTGCACAGTACAGGCTGTGGCTGCCATCGGCGGCAGGAATCGACCCGGATACCACCACCGAGCCCGGCGGAATGCGACCATAGCTGATGTCTCCGGTCTGCCGATCGAGAATCCGGGTACTCTGCCCTATGTACACCCCCATCGAGACAACCGAGCCCCGTCCGATGACAACGCCCTCCACGACTTCGCTTCGCGCACCGATAAAACAGTGGTCCTCTATGATGGTCGGGCCCGCCTGCAAGGGCTCCAGGACACCCCCGATCCCCACGCCACCAGACAGGTGCACATTGGCGCCTATTTGCGCGCAGGATCCGACCGTGGCCCAGGTGTCCACCATCGTATTTTCCCCAACCCAGGCGCCGATATTCACGTAGCTCGGCATCAGGACCGCGTTAGGAGCAATATAGGCTCCTTTTCGAACCATGGCGGGAGGTACAACCCGGATCCTGTTGTCCTCGAAATCCTGTTGGGTGTAGGAATCGAATTTCCTAGGCACCTTGTCAAAGTAACGTGTCCATCCGCCGTCGATCACTCGATTCTCGGAAAAGAGGAATGAGAGCAAGACGGCTTTCTTGAGCCACTGGTTGACTCGCCAGTTACCGTCTTGCGGTTCTGCGACTCGGGCCATACCCTTGTCCAGTAGATCGATGGCTTGCGCAACGGCGTCTTGCACCTCTGTTGATTCTTGTATTTTGATTTGCTCGCGTTTATCAAACGCGTGTTCAATGATCGACATCAGGTCCTGCATATTGGTTCTCCGTGTTTTCTAGTAGGTAATAATCACGAGCGGTGTTATCTGTTTTAAGGCAATGCTTGCCGGATCTTCCTGGCCAGGCAGTCTTTTTGTGATTTTGATCGGATCTCGTCGCCATCGCGGTCGTGAAGCAGAAAGATGTCCTCGGCCCTTTCGCCAAAGGTACTGACTCTGGCGTTCACGAGTCGCGCCTTGCAGTGAACGAGTGCATTAGCAACTTGGTGAAGCAGTCCGGGACGATCCTGCGCAGTAACCTCCATCACTGTATGTCGATGATCCCGATCGCTATGAAACTTGACTTCCGTGGCTATGGGGAAATGCTTCATTCTTGGGGCCAGTCGTTTTTGTTGAGAACGTTTCTTTGGTTGCGGATCGAGGAGTTGTTTTCTCATTCGAAGGGTGCTGGCGGCAAGTTGATCTTCGTTGATAAGGATATTCGGTTCCATCAATACAACAAAGATCATCATCACCAATCCAGATCGCGCTTTATGAACCCGCGCATCGATGATATTCATATTCTCCTGGTCAAAGCCAGCAGTAACGTCAGAAAGAAATCGGTCGGAATCAGGGGAGCAAATGAGAAACTGGGCCGTTTCGGATTCAATCTGGGGGCGCACAGACACCAAAGGTAGGTCGGTGACCGATGTCGACAGCAGGCTTTGCGTGTGCCAGGCAATAATTTCTGGTCGGTATCGAAGGAAATAATCGGGTTCCAGCGTGTCCCAATACCGGTTGGCGGCATCAATCGTAGATTCAAGCTTTGGCAAGAGGTTCTGAGTTTCTAAACGAGCATCCTTAACCTGTTCCTGCAGATCCACCGGCGCGTCGACTCCCCTTTGTAATGCCCGTGAAGTCGCAAGATATAAATCCATCAGCAATTGACCTTTCCAGTCGTTCCAGACATGCGGATTGGTTCCGCGAATATCTGCTACGGTGAGGAGGTACAAATTATCAAGGCGTTCCTGATTGCCTACAGTCCGGGCGAATTGCGTGATCACACCGGGGTCAGAAATGTCTTCCCGTTGGGCGACCCACGACATGAGAAGGTGGCGCCGAACCAACCAGGCAACAAATTTCGAGTCGTACTCACTCAGGTCATGTAGCCGACAGAAATCATAGGCTTCTTTTTCTCCGAGTTCGGAGTGATCACCGCCACGGCCTTTAGCAATGTCATGGAAAAGAGCCGCCAGAAACAGACGGTGGCGTTTGAAAATAGATCGCATGATTAAACTTGCGAAAGGCAGTTCATCATCATAGTCGGCGATCTCAAAACGTCTGAGGTTTCGAACAACGAAAAGAAGGTGAGCATCAACAGTAAAAAAATGGAACAGGTCATGCTGCATTTGACCGACGACGCGTCCAAAAACGGGAATATAGGCGCCGAGAATTCCGTAGTCATTCATCCGCCGCAAAGAATGAATCTGACCCGATGGCGACCGCAACATCTCCATGAATAAACTGCGGCAGCGTATGTCGTTTCGAAACGTGGAATCTACTAGACGTCTACCAGACCATATTTGACGAATAGTACTGGCCTGTATACCGCGCAGCTCAGACCGCTGCTGAAGCAGGGCAAATACTTCCAGCAAAGCGAAAGGTTGCCTCTCAAAGACTTTGGAGTGCTTCGTCTCAATCAGCCCGTCGACCGCGCGAAAGCGCCGATTAAGATCGACAACGAGTTTTCGGTCGCGAGACAATATTTCCTGGTGAAAGTATTGAAGCAGCAGATCGTTGAGAAAGCGCAGCTCTTTGACGGTCCGGTAATAACGCTTCATAAGTTTTTCTACAGCGAGGCTCCGTTGATCATCCTTGTAGCCAAACTCAAAGGCAATTTCTTTCTGGTAATCGAAAAGTAGTCGGTCTTCGCAGCGATCAGAAAGAAAGTGCAGCGCATTTCGAATCCTCCATAACAAGTTCCTTCCCCGAATTAGCATTCGGCATTCGTCATCCGCAAGGAAGCCGTGCTCGATCAGGGTATGAAGATTCCTGCTTCCGAAATAGCGTTGTGCGATCCAAGTTATGGTCTGGATGTCTCGCAAACCACCCGGGCCTTCTTTTAGATGCGGCTCAAGATTGAAGGCTGTATCGTTATAGCGGCGGTGGCGAGCCAGTTGCTCGTCTGACTTGGCCCGAAAAAATTTCCGTACCGCCCATATCTTTTCAGGACCTATACGAATCGCCAACTCCTCAGACAATGTCGAATTACCAAAAACAAATCGAGCTTCCATCATGTTTGTCACTACGGTGACGTCGCCCCGAGCCTGGGTTACACAATCCTTGAGTGTTCGAACGCTATGCCCAACTTGCAGACCGATGTCCCAGAGAAAACGGATATAGGTTTCACTGAACAATCGCTCGGCCGAGTTTGGTTTAGAACGAAATAAGATCAGCAGGTCGATGTCGGAATGAGGATGTAATTCGCCACGACCATATCCGCCAACTGCGAGCAGGGCCGACCGCTTAGATTCCATTTCTTGAGGCGCATGGAAAATCCATGCGATGGTAAGTATCCGGTCAATGAGCCAGGAATTCGCGGACAAGATGTCCTGCGCAGCAGACCCGGCCGTGTGGTATCGGCGGAGCTCGTGACGGGCTCGACTCAGCGCAGAGCGGAAAGCTTCCAACGGCTGACTGGTTGTAGAAACCTCAGCCCGGAAGCGGCTCTCGTCCAGCAATTGTTTGCGGGACACCCGAGTCATCAGTTAATCGGGTCGCAGTTCGGGTGCAGAATTTTGAGTCAGAATCTCGACACCGTCGTCGGTAACAGCCACCGTGTGCTCCCACTGCGCGCTGAGACTGTGGTCTCGAGTGACAACGGTCCAGCCGTCCGCAAGCAGGCGGGTTTCAGGGCGGCCCGCATTGATCATCGGTTCGATCGTGAACGCCATGCCGGGGGCCAATTCGATTCCGGTTCCCGGGCTTCCGTAATGCAGGACCTGAGGATCTTCATGAAATCCGCGACCAATCCCGTGACCGCAGTATTCGCGTACCACGGAAAAGCCGTGACTTTCTGCGTGTCGCTGAATGATATACCCGATATCTCCGAGTCGGGTTCCCGGGCGTACTGAATCGATACCTTTCATCATGGCTTCATAGCAGATAGTCGTCAGTCGACGAGCGCGTACGGATGGTTCTCCAACAAAGAACATGCGACTCGTGTCACCGTGAAACTCATCCTTGATTACGGTGATATCGATATTGATGATGTCACCATTTTTCAGTTTTTTATCGCCGGGAATGCCATGACAGACCACGTGGTTGACCGAAGTGCAAATCGATCGCGGGAAGCCGCGATAATTCAAAGGGGCAGGTACGGCGTCAAGATTACCGACGATATAGGCGTGGCAAATCTGGTCCAGTTCCCCGGTGGTGATGCCTTGTGCAACATGCGGTGCGATCATGTCAAGCACCTGGCAAGCGAGACGACCAGCGACCCGCATCCGTTCGATTTCCTCCGGAGATTTGAAGGTAATGGACACTTAGATTAATCCTGCGGTTGAATGATCAACTCGCCCGTAAGTTGTGAATGCTACACGATCTTGGAATCAACCGGCATCACCGAGTAGTGGCGGCCCGGGCGTTGACCCGGGCGCCCGGTCCTGTCGTTGGGAACGGTCGGCAATGGCTATGCTG
>CAJXWH010000125.1 GCA_913062915.1 uncultured Acidiferrobacteraceae bacterium
GATCAATTTTTTCTGAACATTGCAATGGCCATGGGCAAAGCCGTCATGGATCCAGTTCGCGGTATCGATGCAGCGACTATCGTGACCGCAATGAGCCGCAACGGGACTGACTTTGGCATTACAGTGAGCGGGCTGGATGACCAATGGTTCACCGCCCCCGTGGAGATGCCGGCCGGTTTGTACTTCCCGGGCTTCACCGCGGCCGACGCCAATCCCGACATGGGTGACTCAACCATCGTTGAAACGATGGGCCTTGGTGGATTTGCAATGGCAGCAGCCCCGGCAGTCGCCGGATTTGTCGGCGCGGGTTCGGCTGCGGAAGCGGCCAATACAACCCGAACTATGGGCGAAATCACGCTGGCGCGAAATCCCGAGTGGACCATGCCGTCACTCGACTATCAGGGGGTACCGACCGGGATCGACATACGGCTGGTCGTGGAGACTGGAATTGCACCTTTGATCAATACGGGCATCGCTCATCGAGAACCGGGTGTGGGCCAGGTCGGGGCTGGTGTGGTTCGGGCACCGCTTGATTGTTTCGAAAAGGCGCTCACGGCTTTAGCCGATCGGCTGGAGGTCGTATGAGTTTTCGAGTCAACCAGGTACGGCACGGATTATTTCTGGACTCGGTGGTCCTAATGCAAGTGTCGCGCACCGTCGCGGCGTTGCCAGGAGTCGAAGACGCGGCATTGATGATGGGCACCCCAGCCAATCAGGAGATCCTCGAGAATTCAGACCTGCTCGTACCCGATGGAGAAAGCGCTGGGGGAGGCGATCTGATTGTCGCGATACGGGCGGAGGACGAAACCGCGGCAACGGCGGCAATGGACCAGGCCGTGTTGCTTCTCGATCAACCGGCAGCGGTGCGGGCGGCGAGCGCAGCGGTACAACCGCGAACGTTGCGCTCCGCTTTACGGGTCGACCCCAACGCCAATCTGGCGCTAATCTCGGTGCCCGGTGATTTCGCCGCAGCCGAGGCGCGAAAGGCCCTAAGGGCCGGGCTCCATGTCATGATATTCAGCGACAATGTATCGCTGGACGACGAGATTGCACTGAAGCTGGAGGCTCGCCAACGAGAGCTTCTGGTGATGGGGCCCGACTGCGGGACCGCTATCCTTGGCGGTACCCCCCTCGCATTTGCCAACCACGTTCCCGTGGGTGACATCGGCATTATTGGAGCCTCTGGAACCGGTATTCAGGAGGTGTCCTGTCTGATCGCGCAGGCCGGGGCCGGCATTTCACACGCCATTGGCGTTGGGGGACGGGATCTGAGCGACGAAGTCGGCGGAATCAGCACCTTGACCGCACTCGAGTGGCTAGAGTCTGACCCCAAGACCCGCCACATCGTACTGCTTTCTAAACCGCCCTCCGCAGCCGTAGTCGAGCGCATTTCGGCAGAGTTAGATCACAGTCGCAAATCTTTTACGGTGTGTTTTTTAGGGGCACAAAACCTGCCGTTGCCCGCCAATGCTGTGGCTGCCCGAACATTGCGGGCAGCTGCCGCCAGTGCATCAGGTTTTCAGGAAGATACTTCCGGAGGGACCGGTTTGGCCCGGCCCCTAGCCGGCGACCGCAAGTGGGTTCGTGGTTTTTTCTCGGGCGGTTCTCTTGCAGCCGAAGCGCAGGTGATTTTTCTTGATCAAGGAATAAGGGTTGCCTCGAATGCCCCGATCCAGGGCGCGCATGCGCTCAGTGAAGTCACTGCCGGGCATACGTTGTTGGATCTTGGTGATGATCAATATACCCGTGGGCGCCCTCACCCAATGATTGATCCCGCGGTTCGCGATGACCCGCTGCGGCAAGCATTGCATGATCCTACTGTGGGTGCTGTATTGCTTGATATCGTGATTGGCTACGGTGCCAGTGAAGATCCAGCAGCTCATGTGGCGCGGATTCTGGGTCACCATGGCAACCGCGATCCGGTGGTGATCGCTTCTGTGACTGGGACCGAAGAAGATCCCCAGGTGTTGAGCCGTCAGGTCTCTATCCTGGATTCAGCGGGCGTCTGGGTCAGACCCAGTAATGCCGCTGCGGCTGAGGCCGCATTGGCCTGCATCGCTGCCTGACGATGGCCAGCCCACAAGTCGTCACTGGCGCTGGATCAAACCGAAGAACCGATGCAGCGTTCGTTCGGGCACGAAATGGGCGCGGTTTTTCATCGGCTCAGGCTGTTCAAACGCTGTCCGCCGTCTCTATAGGGGCCCAGGCCATCCGCGCTATTGGTGCCAGTAGCCGCGGTCGGGTCGCGGCGGTCTTCAATCGCAGTCTTTATCTTGAATTTGACGGCGGCTGGTGTTGCTTGGTGGGGACAGAACTGGGTGCTGGCCCGGTCAATATCTGCGTGTTGTTACCGGGCAGAATGGACATCGTGACACGCAACGCCCCTATTGATAGGGTAGATCAGGGATTCGTTATTGGAAGTCGGCTTCACGTGGCAACCGCCTCCGCCCGCGTTTGGACGGCACCGATCGTCGAGTGGTCGGAAGAAACACTGATACGAGGTCTTGCTGCGCTCGATCCACTTTGCCTTGATCATGCGCCTAACGCTGGTCTGTCGCGTATTGTCTGGCCACGGTCGTTGGCAGACCCCGCTTCGTTTGAACTTTGTGTGGCCATGCCGGTGGTCGCTAGTTTGGCGGGCTGGCTGCAACGCGTGTTCGAGCGCGGCGCCCCGGAATTGCCGCCGGGCAGCATCACGAAACTGGTAGGGCTTGGGCCCGGACTGACGCCTTCGGGCGACGATTTTCTTGTGGGTATGCTGGTTGTCCTTTCACTCGCCGGTCGATTCGACCTCGTGGCGGCCGTGGATCAGGTGATTCGCCCGACACTTGAGGAGGGCACAGGGCCGATCAGTCGCTTGCACCTGGCGGCGGCCCTCGATGGTGAAAGCAGTGAACGATTGCATGTGATGGTAAACGCAGTACTAGCCGGTGATCACGATGTACTGGCATCTCGGCTGGTCTTGATTTCGCAAGTCGGTCATTGTTCCGGTTGGGACACCCTGGCGGGCGCTGTGATGGTTTTGCGAGTGCTGGCCCGCACGCATCGCTCGGTGATGGCGGCAGGGCGCGATGCCGGTTGAGAATTTCGACTATGTAATCATCGGTGCGGGTTCGGCCGGTTGCGTATTGGCGAATCGTCTGAGCGCTAACGGTCGTTATCAGGTATTGCTGTTGGAAGCCGGGCCTCGTGACCGCTATCCGTGGATTCATATCCCGATCGGTTACGCAAAGACCATGTTCCATCCGCGTTACAACTGGCGCTACTACACTGAGCCAGATCCCGGCTTGCATCATCGGCAGATCTACTGGCCGCGCGGCAAGGTGCTTGGTGGTTCCAGTGCCATCAACGGGCTGATTTTCATACGCGGTCAGCCCCAGGACTACGACAACTGGGCAGCTATGGGTAATGCCGGTTGGAGTTGGAACGACGTCTTGCCCTACTTCGTTTCTCTGGAAAACAACGAACGGGGCGCCAGTGAGTGGCACGGCGACGCAGGCCCCCAGGCGGTATCGGATATCGGCCAGGTGAACCCCCTTGCGGAAGCGTTCATCGAGGCCTGCACCGAGGCCGGTTATTCCCGCAACCTCGACTTCAATGGCGCGAGTCAGGACGGAGCCGGCTATTACCAGTTAATTACCCGTAGGGGGTTTCGCTGCAGCAGTGCGAACGCCTACCTGAAGCCTGTCCGGCACCGCTCAAATCTTGCCGTGGTCACCGAAGCACTCGCCGGGCGCATCGAGTTCACCAACGGCCGAGCGAACACTGTGGAATTTCGCCGGGGGCACAACACCCGAAAGGTGAGCGCCCGGCGTGAAATCATACTTGCTGCCGGCGCTGTTCAGTCACCGCAACTGCTTCAGTTGTCCGGTATTGGCGATGCCAAGGTGCTCACAGAATATGGGTTACCGGTGGTCACCAACTGTCCTGGTGTAGGGCAGAACCTCCAGGATCACTTGCAGGTGCGGGTCATTCATCATTGCACACAGCCGTTAACAACCAATGACGACCTCAAGAGTATCTGGCGGCAGGTCGGCATGGGATTACGTTATGCCTTATCGCGCAGCGGCCCCCTGGCAGTTGGCATCAATCAGGCCGGTGCCTTTCTGAAAACCGCAAAGACAGCGCCGACCCCCGACATCCAGTTTAGTTTTGCGGCCCTTTCATCCGATCTTCCGGGCTCATCGCTTCATGACTTTTCGGGATTTACGTCATCTGTTTGTCAGTTGCGACCAGAGAGTCGGGGCCAGGTGGCTATCCGTTCGACTGATCCGAGCGATTCTCCAGCGATTCACCCGAACTATCTGATGGCGAACCTTGACCAGCGTATCGCTATCGAAGGGCTTAACATCGCGAGACAAATTGCAGCACAACCTGCGCTTGCCCAGTACATCATCAGCGAGTATGTCCCTGGCGAGGGCGTCCAAAGCGATGACGAGCTACTCGATTTTGCCCGCCGGACTGGTGTCACCATGTTTCATCCTGTAGGCACTTGCAAGATGGGTAATGACACAGAGTCTGTTGTGGATCGTTACCTGCGAGTCCACGGCGTGGAAGGGCTGCGTGTGGTCGATTGTTCCATCATGCCAACCTTAGTATCGGGCAACACCCACGCCGCGGCAGTGATGATCGCAGAAAAGGGGTCAGATATGATTCTGGCTGATGCCGAAAGATAAGACCCCGAGCGTCTAACGGGGCGCCCCAAAAGACCGGGTATTGTGTACGGCCCGTGTCCAGCTTGATAGCAACGTATGACGTTCGGTTGAAGACATTTGAGGATGGAACCTGCGTTCAAGTTGCCAGTGCTTAGCTACACCTTCCAATGAGTTAACGATACCGGCGCCGAGAGCCGCCAGGCGGGCTGCACCGAGCGCGGTGGTTTCAATCACGGCAGGCCGTTCAACATCAATACCCGTTATGTCGGCGAGAAATTGAAGCATCCAGTCGTTCTTGGCCATGCCTCCATCCACCCGCAGCGCGGTGATCGCTGTCGCGCCATCACCCGCCATAGCATCCAGTAGTTCCGCACTCTGGTAACCGACGGCTTCGAGCGCAGCGCGGGCCAATTCTGCCGGCCCGCTGTCACGGGTCAGGCCGTAGATAGTGCCGCGCGCGTGGGGGTCCCAGTGTGGCGCTCCAAGACCCGTGAACGCGGGCACGAAAATGACACCGCCATGATTCGCCGATGCCTCGGCGTGATCCGCAGTTTCAGCAGCTGATTCGATCACGCCGAGGCTGTCACGTAACCACTCGACTGTGGTACCCGCGTTGAAAATAGATCCCTCGAGCGCGTAGTGAACCTTCCCCTCAATACGGTAGCCGATGGTGGTTAACAGTCTATGGCTTGAAGCGATGGCTTGTGTGCCCGTGTTTAGCAGTGCAAAGCAGCCTGTACCGTAGGTGCTTTTCATCATGCCCGCGTGGACGCATGCTTGACCGATGAGCGCTGCATGTTGATCCCCAGCAATCCCCAGGATTGGAATGGCCGATCCGAACACCTCGGCGCTGGTGCAGCCGTAATCGTCGGCCGAGTTTTTGACTTCGGGCAAGATCGCAGCGGGAATGTCGAAAAGGACCAATAATTCGGGATCCCATTGCTGGCTGTGAATATTGAACAGCAATGTCCTCGATGCATTGGTGGCATCGGTGGCGTGCACCTGACCACCGGTCAGGCGCCACAGCAAAAAGCTGTCGATCGTTCCCGCTGCCAGTTCGCCCTGCTCGGCTCTCTGGCGGGCTCCGTCCACGTGATCAAGCAGCCAGCCCAACTTGGTTGCTGTGAAATAAGGGTCGAGTAACAAGCCCGTTCGTTCGTTGACCCACCCTTCAAGATTTCGGTCGCGCAGTTGGGTACACGTTTCGGCGGTTCGTCGGTCTTGCCAGACTATGGCGTTGTGTATCGGCACACCGGTTGCCCGATCCCAGACTACGATTGTCTCTCGCTGGTTGGTGATGCCGATTGCAGTTACGTTGCCGCCGCAGGCCGAGAGCGCCT
>CAJXWH010000126.1 GCA_913062915.1 uncultured Acidiferrobacteraceae bacterium
GCGGTCCGATCGCTGATCGCTAGCCGTCGGTGG
This sequence comes from uncultured Acidiferrobacteraceae bacterium, assembly GCA_913062915.1. Taxonomy (GTDB): domain Bacteria; phylum Pseudomonadota; class Gammaproteobacteria; order Arenicellales; family UBA868; genus CAJXWH01. The sequence goes on from CAJXWH010000126.1 coordinate 34, forward strand.
ATCCCCGCTGTTGTTCGCTTGGTGAGCATCTGATGGCGTGCGGCTTTCCCGATGACTTAAGCCGAAGACAAAAATCGAACCGCCTACCACCACCAGGAGAGCGAGAACGATAATTACAATCACTGCAGTGCCTGACATGACCAACCTACAATACATCAGATAAAACGTGACCGTAAAGGGCAGGCCACTTCGGGTCGGCGCATTCGGATTACACTTGGATGATCCGAGGGAAATTCGACATCCCTAACACAAGAGAATCAATCATGATGATCGCTAAAACCAGGTCTCGATATGGGCATATCGCTTAATACGGTACCTTTGACACCCGTACTTGGTGCCGAGATTGTCGATGTGGATTTGTCTGCCGATATCGGTCAGGACTTGTTCTCTCTGATCCATCAGGCATTCCTCGACTACCAGGTCCTTGTCTTTCGCCGGCAGAACATGAGTCCAGCCGACCATGTTCGGTTTGCACGGCTTTTTGGCGAGGTTCAGGTTCACGTGATGAATCAGTATCACACCGACGGCCATCCTGAGTTGTATCTTCTCTCGAATCTCGATGAAAACGGATCTCCAAACGGACGACACCCGGACCAGGGTACGCTCGCCTGGCACACCGATGGTTCATGGCAAAGGATCACCGGCCAGGCGACGATGATCTATTCCATAGAAGCCCCGGAGCGTGGTGGTGAAACCGAAATTTGTGACATGTATGGCGCCTACGACGAACTCGACCAAACGGCTCGAAATTACTACGAAACCCTGCATGTGATGCACAGTCTCGATTACTCACGCTCGCGTAATCATCCGCATGAGCCGCTAACCGAAGAACAGAAGCGGGCTGTGCCGCCAGTTAAACACCCGCTCGTTCGCACCCACCCGGAGACGGGCAGGCGGTGCATGTTCCTGGGTGACCATGCCGAAACCGTGGTCGGCGTGGACTATGCTGCAGGCCAGGTTCTGGTTGATGAAATCAACCACCAGTTGATCAATTCAAAGCGGGTATATACCCATCGGTGGCAGCCGAACGAATTCATGATTTGGGACAACCGCTGCGTGATGCACCGGAGCCGGTCCTTCGATACGACTAATGATCGTCGAGTGGTGCGTCGCTGTACGGTGTTGGGAGAGGTGCCGTGGCTTCTCAAAATGGAATAAATAATTTTTTTAATTGCCTGATGCACTGGAAGGACGAAAGAGCCTCATGCTCAACCTAGACGACAAATTTGATCGTTACCCGCTGATGTTCGGCCCGACACCGATCGAGAGGCTAGCGAGGTTATCAAAGCATTTGGGCGATCGGGTAGACATCTATGCAAAGCGTGAAGACTGCAACAGCGGACTCGCTTTTGGCGGGAACAAGATTCGCAAACTCGAATACCTCGTGCCGGATGCGATCGCAAAAAAGTGTGACACACTGGTTACCATTGGCGGTGTGCAGTCGAATCACACCCGCCAGGTTGCGGCCACAGCTGCCAAGATCGGAATGAAATGCCGGCTGGTACAGGAAGCGTGGGTACCCTTTAACGATGCCGTGTACGACCGAGTTGGAAATATATTGCTGTCTCGGGTGATGGGGGCCGAAGTGGAACTCGTGGATGCCGGTTTTGATATTGGCATTCGCGAGAGTTGGGAGCGCGCCCTCGAAGACATCAAGCTAAAGGGGGGCACGCCCTATCCGATCCCGGCCGGGGCCTCTGATCATCCCCTCGGGGGACTCGGCTATGCCGGTTTTGCCGACGAGGTAAGAGCGCAAGAAGTACAACTCGGGTTTCAATTTGATTACATCATCGTCTGTTCCGTTACCGGCTCGACTCAGGCAGGCATGGTGGTTGGATTTGCCGCCGACGGTCGTTCTCGGCGCGTGATCGGCATCGATGCGTCCTTCACGCCTGATCAGACTCGGGCACAGATTCTCCGGATCGCCAGAAATACAGCAGAAACGATTGCACTGGGTTCATCGATCGATGAGGAAGATGTGGTTTTGAACACCCACTATGGGTACCCCGCCTACGGTGTCCCGTCTGAAGAGACTAATGAGGCGATCCGTCTTTGTGCAAGGCTGGAGGGGCTGATGACCGACCCGGTTTATGAGGGCAAGTCGATGCAAGGCTTAATCGACCTCGTGGAAAAGGATTTTTTCCCACAAGGTTCAAAGATTCTTTATGCGCATCTGGGCGGGGTTCCAGCGATCAACGCCTACAGTTATCTTTACCGGAACGGCTAATCGCGAGGACCGCTTCCCGCCGGGTTTTCGCGGCTATAGTCTTTGTCGCTGTATTGATACCGGGTCTCAATTATTTTCGATCATACTGGAAGCCATGGCCGTCTCCCGGGCGCGAAGGAAGGCGATGGCGTCGAGATCGGGTTGGCGTTTGTCTGCTCCCCAGCGGGGGTCTCCGATCACGCTCTCGCCGGGGCGCAACCCCCACAGGCTTTCCATGACGAGCCGTTCAATCTTGAGTTGGGGCAAGCGAAGCGGCGGATGGACGCTACCAGCATCGAGTTGCCAAAGATCCGTAAGTCGAAGCCTGGTGACAAAACCATAACGGGATGGGGAGAAAACCCCGTCTTTGATGCATGGGCCCAAGAGATTGGGCCGCATGGTTTCTGGGCAGTCGGCAGCGGCGACCGATGAAACGGCGAAGACAGCGAGCGTCACACAGCCCAGTTGTTTCGGTATCCAGCGTATTCCCATTTCAAAGCGACGGCCCACGAAGTTTCTTGATCTCTAACTTTGCACTTTGCAAAGTGGTTTTGTGGTGTCGTTTCGCGGGGATTGTGATGGCCTTTTAAAAAGCTCTGCCAAAGCGGGGCCAGTCCTTCGCCAGGTGATTTCCCTGGGTTCGCCAGGCCGACAACAACAGCCGGTACTCGTAACCCGGCATCTCCTGCACCACCCCTCGCGCCGCGAATGCAAGAACTCTTTGATCCTTGTCAGTTAAGAGATCGAGCAGAGCCCTACACTTATGGGTGACGACATAACGGAGCAGGAATTCATCGATGGGATCGATGGCCATGAACCAAGGATGCAGCGACAACAGGCCCAGGCGGTGAGTTAGTCGAGGGGAGAGAGCCGGCTCGATACGTGCTTTACGGTTCTCACTTGGGGCGTCCGCGGCCCGGGCGATGAGTCAAACGAGTGTCATTCTTGTTGACATAGTTGCGGGTTACACGTAATTTAATGATATTGATAATCATTCGCAATAAGGTGTAACCCATCATGTCGCGCAGTTTTACATGGCATTTGTCACTGTGTGCGTTAATGAGTCTCTCATGGGTCGCAAAGGCCGCCGAGGTCAATGTTTACAGCTACCGGCAGCCGCAACTTATTCAGCCGATGTTTGCCGTTTTCACGCAAGAAACCGGGATTGCGGTAAACGCGGTCTATGCCAAGACCGGAATGCTCGAGCGGTTGCGAAGCGAAGGGCGTAATTCACCGGCCGATCTCGTTTTCACGGTTGACATTGGTCGTTTGACCGATACCGTCAGCGCCGGGCTGACCCAGCCGGTGGAATCGGCAGCGTTGAACGCGAACATCCCGGCCAACTTCCGTGATCCCGATGGCCACTGGTTTGGCTTGACCGCCCGGGCCCGACTGATCGTGACCTCTAGAAAACGAGTGGCTGCCGGGGAGATGACGCGTTACGAACAACTGGCAGAGCCGAAGTGGAAGGGGCGTCTGTGCACGCGGTCTGCCAAGCACCCCTACATGGTGGCGTTGACGGCCAGCATAATCGCGGCCCACGGGTTGGACACCGCCAAGCGCTGGTTGCAAGGCGTAAAGAAAAACCTGGCGCGAAAACCCCAAGGCAACGACCGCACCCAGGTCAAAGCCATTTATAGCGGCTTGTGCGATGTCGCCGTGATCAACCATTACTACCTGGCCAAGATGCTGGCTGATGAGGAACAGAATCCCTGGGCCAAGTCGGTCCGCGTGATCTTTCCGAACCAGAATGATCGAGGCACTCACATGAACGTCAGTGGCGTGGCGCTGACCAAATACGCGCCCAACCGGGCGAGCGCGGTCAAATTGATGGAATTTCTCTCGAGCCCCCGGGGTCAGGCTCTTTATGCGGAGAAAAACGGCGAATACCCCGTGTCAGTTGGGCTGGGCCTGGGCCAGAATCTCAAACTTCACAACCCACTCCTTGAGTCCTGGGGCCCGTTTCTTCAGGACATTGAATCACTTGCGGTGATCGCGAGTCATCGCGCAAATGCAATACGCATGGCCGATCAGGTGGGGTACGATTATTAAACCGTCAGCAGCAGTTGGCGGTATCGTGTGAGCGGGTAGGACAAGGACAGCACGACAAGAGCAGAAGCTCTCGGCGTGTACCCTCTACTTGGGCGAAGGACCGATTGTATACTGTGTCGTTCAAGTCCAGGGTTTCAATGATCTGTCGGGGGAATTGGATGCAGTTGTGAGGCCAGGGGAGTTCAGACCTTATTCTGGTAGATTTCTAACCTTCATACAGCTGATTGTGCTGGGCAGATTTTACTGCGTGCGAAAATACTGTCCTTTGGAGTCGTGAGAATATGGCAGATGAAATAACAGAAGCCCTAGAGAAGATTTTTTCGGTCGATTCAGTCTTATACCAGGAAAGGGGGTTTCAACGGCGTATTGGATTTGGTGAACGTCCGGCGCTGCTCAACATTGATTTGGCGAATGCGTGGACTAGGCCCGGGAACGCATTTTCCTGTGAAAATATGGATGTAATTATTCCGGCCGTCCAGGCGTTGCTGACGGCGTCGCGCGCCGCCGGAATTCCGATTGTGTTTACAACGACTGCCTATGACGTGACGGCAAGTAGCCCTTCGGACATGGGCCTGTGGCATAAAAAAATTCCGGTCGAACTGCTTCAGGCCGGCAGCGAAGACTGTCAGATCGATGATCGAATTGCTCCTCTTGACAGTGAATTTGTTATCCAGAAAAAGCGCGCCAGCGGTTTTCACGGTACTTATCTAGCCGGGTTCTTGCGAGCTCACCAGGTCGACACGGTGATTATTACTGGAGTCACCATGGCCGGTTGTGTGAGGCACACAACGGAAGATGCCATAGCCGAAGGGTTCCGCCCAATCGTGGTCCGCGAAGCTGTCGGAGATCGTGTCCCCGGTGTTACAGAATGGAACCTATTTGATATCGACGCCAAGTTTGGCGATGTAGAATCATTAGCGCGGGTTCTTGAATATCTGGGGAAGATTGAGAACGAAGGCAATACGTAATAGCGAGGTTTTTGAGGTTTTAAAATGGCAGGGGAGATTCATTCAGTGTTAATTAGCCGTTCCGGCGGCATATTGGAATATCTGCATGGCTAGGGTAGGTGTTGACGTTGGCGGTACCAACACCGATTTCGTGCTGGAATCGGAACATGGGGTGTATTTTCATAAAGTCGCCAGTACTCCCCGTGATCAATCCGAAGGAGTCTTGAAAGGGCTAGTGGAGTTGTGTGATCGTGTTGGAATCCGACCGAATGAAATTGAGTTGATCGTTCATGGCACGACCGTCGCAACGAATATCACGCTGGAGCATGACGGCGCCGAAGTGGGAATGATAACAACCCGAAACTTTCGGGATATTCTCCACATTGGAAGGCATAAACGACCACATAATTTCTCGCTTCATTTTGACGTACCTTGGCAGAGTCGCCCACTCGTCAAGCGGCGGAATCGAATCGCGGTAACCGAGAGAATTCTGCCTCCCTCCGGAGAGGTGGAAACTCCCCTAAACGAGAATGAGGTTCTCGACGCGATAGCATTGTTTAAGCGTCGAGGAATTCAATCAGTTGTGATTGGATTTTTGTTCTCTTTTCTTAATGATGCCCACGAACGCCAGGCCAAAAGTATTGTTGAGCGGGAAATGCCGGACGTGTTTGTCTGCACGTCGTCGGATGTTGCCAATGTAATGAGGGAATACGAACGCTTTTCGACGGCAGCGATGAATGCATATATCGGGCCACG
>CAJXWH010000127.1 GCA_913062915.1 uncultured Acidiferrobacteraceae bacterium
CTCGAAAATCTCATGGCAGTCCCAGGTGATCAGCCCGGAGAAAATCTTGCCCTGGCTTTATTCGCAACTCGAGCCGTTTCGCGCAGAGAGAAGGAAATTCAGCAGCGGGCCCTAGAAGTGCTCGACTTTCTACGGCTCTCCGATCTGCTCCACGAACTGGCTGGCAATCTCTCTGGCGGACAAAAAAAACTACTGGAATTAGGTCGGGCAATGATGGCAGACCCACAAATAATTCTGCTCGACGAACCGGGAGCTGGAGTTAATCCGACCCTGCTCGGTGATCTTGCTGACATGATCGAGCGCTTAAATCGGGAACGAGGATACACATTCTGCATCATCGAACACAACATGGACATGATTGCGCGACTTTGCAATCCCGTGATAGTGATGGCGGAGGGCTCCGTGTTAACCGAGGGGACTATGAGCACGGTACGTGCGGACCCAAGAGTTCTGGATGCTTATCTCGGCGGCGATGCTGCCCCAGACGCGAACTAGCCAGTGCCGGTTCTTGAATTAAACAATGTTTCTGGCGGTTACGGGGAAGTCGATATTCTGCACGGGGTCTCCCTTCAGATCGCCCGTGGCGAATTGGTTGTTGTGATTGGACCCAATGGGGCCGGAAAGTCGACGGCAATGAAGGCTGTATTTGGACTATTGAGGTTGTCGGGCGGCACGATCAACCTGGACGGAGAGGACATCACCGGCATGGAGCCAGCGCAGGTCGTGCGAAAAGGCGTCTGTTACGTCCCTCAAACCAACAATGTTTTCCCAACTCTGAGTGTTGAGGAAAATCTGGAGATGGGTGCCTATATTCGTGAGGACGATTTCCGTCCCCGACTTCAGGAGATATATCAAATCTTTCCTCCGCTTCGAGAGAAGAGAAAGCAAAAGGTGGGCTTCCTTTCCGGCGGCCAGCGCCAAATGGTAGCGATGGGTAAAGCATTGATGCTGGAACCCCGAATTCTGTTACTGGATGAACCCACGGCCGGGCTCAGTCCAATTTACCGAAATCAAATTTTTGATATCGTGAAAGAAATCAACGATTCAGGAATCCCTATCCTCATGGTTGAACAAAATGCCAAACAGTCTCTCGCTGTAGCCGACCGGGGCTATGTCCTTGTTGATGGTCAAAATCGAACAGACGGAAAGGGCCTGGACTTATTAAATGACCCGGAGATAGCCGAAATGTTCCTTGGCGGGTAGGACGATCGCAGTGGACTTTATTAATTTTTACTTCTTGCCGGGAATTGTGTTGGGAAGCATCTACGCGCTGGGTGCCATAGGCGTTTCTCTGGTCTTTGGAATTCTCCGCTTTGCCAACTTTTCACATGGTGAGCTGATGTTGATTGGAGCTTACATTACCTACTCACTTTTACACTTTACTGGACTACACCCACTGGCTGTTCTCCCTATTGCGATGATATTTACCGGCGTTGTCGCGCTCGGAATTGACCATGTTTTCTATCGCCCGTTTCGAACCTCGAAGGCCACGATTGTCATCGTAGCATCCTTTGGCGTTGCTCTTATGGCCAGGTCTGCGGTTCAAATTATCTGGGGTGTTGACCCTGTCTCTTACTCTCCGGGTCAGATACAGAAGCCGATCGTCCTATTCGATTCACTGCGGATTTTCTCTAAGCATATTTGGATCGTCTCCTGCGCCATCGTGCTGATGCTGACTATTCACGTAATTCTGACCTACACCAAAACTGGTAAAGCAATGCGGGCAATGAGCGATTCCACGGAACTGGCCCGCCTTACCGGTATTGAAACAGAAAAAATTGTTAGAGCAACATGGCTGCTTGGCGCCGCGTTGGCCGCCTCGGCGGGTGTGTTTCTCGCCTGGGACACTCACCTGCATACCATGATGGGGTTTTACATGCTCTTGCCGATGTTTGCCGCCGCAATTCTAGGCGGCATTGGTCAACCTTACGGTGCCATGGTTGGTGGCCTGGTCATAGGCCTAGCAGAAGAGCTTTCGTCTTACCCATGGATCGGGGGGGAGCCATTGCTCCCTCCGGCCTACAAGGGTGGGGTTGCTTTTGCCGTGATGGTTATGATGTTGATCTGGCGCCCCAGCGGCCTTTTCCGCGGAAGAGTTTTCTAGCATGGACTCATCTCAGGCGTACGGCTATTTCCTGTACTTCGTCTCCCTTATGACCATGGGAGGTATCTACGCGATCATGTCTCTTGGTCTCAATATCCAGTGGGGATTTACCGGCCTATTTAACGTGGGTATTGCCGGATTTTTTGCAATTGGCGCATACGTAGCCGCTCTTTTGACAACTGCAGAATCAGCGTATCACCTGGGCGGTTTTGGGCTGCCGGTTGCCGTTGGTCTTATCGCTGCAATGGCGGTCACCGGCGTCATCAGCTGGCTCGTTGGTCTGCTTTGTATTCGACTCAGAAGCGATTACCTTGCGATTGCAACGATTGGCATTGGGGAGATATTTCGCCTGATCCTGAAAAACGAAATCTGGGCCACCAACGGCGCCCGTGGCATTTCGAAAATCCCCCTGCCCTTCGAGACCCTCGCTGAACCTTGGAACAAAATCTGTTTCATGCTGTTGGTGCTTGGAATCGTCACACTCCTTTACTTCATGATAGAGCGCGCGCGCTTGGCGCCGTGGGGCCGACTCATGACAGCCATCCGCGAAAACGAGCATTCTGCCCGGGCAGCCGGAAAGAACGTTGAGCGATTCAGGATTGAGGCATTCATCTTCGGTTCTGTCTTGATGGGACTGGCCGGGGGGCTGACTGCGCACTATATGAAATTCATCGGCCCAGGGGCGACAGAGCCTTTAACCACAACCTTTCTCGTGTGGGTCATGCTGATTGCTGGGGGCAGCGGCAATAACCGAGGTGCAATACTCGGCGCGTTCCTGATGTGGGCCATCTGGTCGTTCAGTGAAGTGCTCACGGGAAGGCTACCCCCTGAACTGGCTATCAAGGCGGCTTATTTCAGAATATTCCTTATTGGCTTGTTACTGCAGGTCGTATTGCAGCGCTATGCCGGCGGTATCTTGCCAGAGCGCCGGTTAGCTTCCGTCATACCAGACCACGGTACCAGTAAGTAACCAGCCGCCTCTGCGGCGTAAAGAATGTTTCCTGGTACCAAACAGCGTTGTCTTTTACCGTTCTGAGCCGTTTCTACCTAGGGCACGCCGCGACAACAGTCCAACAATCCAATCCTTCACAGCAGACTGTCAGTAACGGTCTGTCGAGTGACCGCTAGACGCCCTTTGATCAATGTATCCGAGTCGGATTTACCGATCTTTCCAGGATTCTCCCAGGGAATTTTGAACCCGATAGGCAAAAAAAGCCCCCTCCCTGCCAGGAGGGGGCTGTTCTTCCAATTGACAATAGATGAGATCTACGGGAGAGATCAGTCAATTAGCGTTTGCACCCACTTGCCGTTCTCGACAACATTTGCCCCGTAAATCCCCGCAACGTCGCCATTTGCATCGAACTCATGATCACCTGCGGCGCCCTGATAGTTGATGTCCTTGCCTGCGGCAATCAGTTTCTTTGCTTTCGCCCAATCTCCCGGACCAACCTCTTCACCCGGCGCATTTGTGACAGCGCGAACATGAGCGCTCAGATCACGAGTGTTGCCCTGGCCTTTACGCCCAGCTCGTTCGATTGCCAGTGCACCAATCATGACAGCATCCCAAGCTTGGGCTGTATAGGGGTCAGACGGCTTGTCAAACAACCCGGAAAAGGTCTGGAAGTGGCTGGAATTCGGGTCGGCTGTGCCGGTTGTTAAGACTGTATCGCCGAGATTATTTGCGCCGACTTGGTCTATTGTTTCCTGTGCCAGCATCCCATCCGCACCTATGAATTTTCCGAAAAAGCCGTTTTCAATGCTTTGCCGCATAATCGTGATTCCGCTGCCGCTGTAGTAGGCAAAAAGCGCCAGTGCTTCCGGATCACCGGAGGATGCCAGGGTTGCGAGCTCTGAGCGGTAAGATGCTTTGTTAGCCTCGTGCATCTGATCGGCTGTTATCGTGCCACCCGCTTCCGTAAACGCCTGGACGAAGACGTCATGAAGGCCAGCATTGTAGTCATCGTTGGCGTAAGTCGTTGCCAGCTTTGAATAACCCATGCTTCTTGCAAGCTTTGCCAGTGTCACGCCTTGATAGGCATCAGACGGACAAGTCCGGAACACGTTATCGTTGTCGTCAAGATCCGTAATCGCCGGAGAGGTTGCCGACGGCGAGATGTTTACAACGCCTGCGGGAATCGTTACCGCCTGGACCGCACCGATTGTGGCGCCAGAACAGAGCGGCCCGATAATAATTGAGACCTGTTCGACATTAACGATCTTGGTTGCCGCGTCAACAGCGGCTTTCGCATCACAGCCCGAGTCACCACTCGCCAGAACAAGGGCATCGCCACTGCCCATACCGCCGTTGGCATTAATAAAAGCGACAGCCGCCTGCTCTGATTCCAGTATGACTTTAGCCAGATCCGGAATGGGACCCGTCAAAGCGTTCAGCACACCCATTTTTATGTCCCCGGCAGATGCTGGGGCAGCAACAATAGAGGTCAGTGCGGCAACCGCCAAGGTGCTGCGAAAACGCCTCCACGTCTTAGATTTAATCTTTTTCATACTCGTTTCCTCATCTTTGGTTGGTTTGAAATATTAGGAGAGCCGGGTAAGGGACTGGCGTGATTCCCAGCTCCTGGTGCCTAGTATGGGCGTAAATTGCGGTGCTTGGCTAGTCCCGGTATTGCCTGGAAAATCCCACGATAAAACTGCCTGCCCGACGATTCCATCAGATCCACAGGGTGAATCCGATACAGTTTCTCGCTTGTGTCGATACCCAGCCATCTAAAGGGAGAACCAAATTAAGCGTAAAAAATTTACTGCGGTAGACCACGCCTCCCACAGCCCAGAATGCGGGCATTAGCCAACCTGGCCTAGAGCGCGAGCGAAATATCGCGGTGGTGGGATTTGCATCGTGACACCGCTTCTGCCTGATGCTAAAGTGATCTCAAGGGACGGATTCTTCACCATCCCTGCAACAGACTAGAACCTGCCTGGGCGTTGGAAAATGCGCTCAGGCGCAAACTAGAAAATGAGGAGGTATTTATGGATCGTCGAAAATTTATTACTACTGCTGGTGTAGCAGGGACTGCGGCGGCTGCCGCAACGATCGCCGCGCCGGCCATTGGCAGCGGTCACAGAGAAATGACCATTGTCGCGAGCTGGGGCCGGGACTTCCCGGGTCTTGGTGTCAGTGCCCAGCGGCTGGCGGCCCGAATTAACGAAGTCAGCGAGGGGCGGATCAAAACAACCTACTACGCTGCCGGCGAGAAAGTTGGCGCCTTTGATGTATTTGATGACGTCGCGTCAGGCAACTCTCAGGCATTTATCTCTGCAGCGTACTACTGGAAAGGCAAGCATCCGGGGTTCGCTTATTTCTGTGCCGTACCCTTCGGGATGACCACTATCGAGTGGAACGCCTGGATCAAGTTCAAGGGTGGCCAGGCACTTTGGGACGAGCTCAACGGCGAGTACGGTTTGAAATCACTACCCGCCGGCGCAACCGGTACTCAGATGGGTGGCTGGTTCAACAAGGAAATCAATTCCACTGATGATCTCAAAGGTCTGAAGATGCGTATCCCAGGTCTAGGCGGCGATGTGATGGCCATGCTTGGGGCGTCACCAGTATCCTTGCCCGGCGGGCAGATTTACGAGAACCTCGTCTCCGGTGCGATCGATGCGACCGAGTGGGTTGGCCCGTACAACGATTACTTCATGAAGTTCTACGAGGCGGCCAAGTACTACTACTATCCCGGCTGGCATGAGCCAGGCGGCGGTATTGAGTTGTGCATGAATTCTTCATGGTGGGGTTCGCTCTCAGACTGGGAGCGCGCGGTGATCACCTCGTGCTCCATGGAGGAGCATGCCGCACAGTACGAAGAAGCCCAAGCCAACAACGGCGCCTATCTTAAAAAAC
>CAJXWH010000128.1 GCA_913062915.1 uncultured Acidiferrobacteraceae bacterium
GGTGCCGCCAGAATGATGCAAGGCCGGCGACATCCAGGTGAGCTTGGTAAAATTTCTAAAATCTTCGAGCGTGGCATACCGGCGACCACTGTCCAGATCGCGCACGAACGGTGGACCATATGCTGGAACGAACACCGCATGGTCGCCGCCGATCTGTACACTTCGATCCGGATTCCGCGCGTGCTGAGTAAATTCATTCGGCGCGTGTCGCTGAATGATTTCACGGCACATCCCGCGCGGAAAGCGAACTCTCTCTTCCTCGACTAGCGCTCCCGCGTCGGCAAACAGTTGCAGTGCCCGTGGGTCATCACGAAAATCGATACCGATCTCCTCGAGAACGATTTCCGTGTTTTCTTCGACCAACTCCAACAGTTCTTCGGAAGCCAGTTCGTAAACCGGCACTTTCCGGGTAATGTAGGGAGGGGAATCGACAGTCGCAGTCGCTCGAGCAATCCGACGACCCTTGCGACCACGCTCCTTCGCTCCACGACGGCGTTGTGCGTTCATAAGTCTCCTCGTGTGGCGTCTCGAGTATCAAGAATCCCCACCGGGGGTTTCTGGTCCCCGGGCGACGGTAATCTTGTCGAGAGCGTCAGGCCAATGATCATAGATGGCAGGCAGGATACCGCCAAGGTGGAAAGAATCAATACTTGGCGGCAGCAGGTGAAAAACGCAGTGAAACCATGGACGCAAGGTCGTTACTGCAAATAGAATAGCGCGCCCTTTGTTGTGCGCATTTGGGTGACTCTCGGGAGGTCGGCAGACGGTGAAAAATCAAGCCCGGGTGGTGGTCATTGGCGGCGGCGTCGTAGGCGTCAGCACCCTCTATCACTTGGCCAAGAAAGGATGGGATGATGTGGTCCTGGTCGAGCGCCGGGAGCTTACTTCGGGTTCGACATGGCATGCGGCCGGTCTGTTGCCGCTTTTCAACATGAGTTATTCGGTAGGGCAGATTCACAAGTACTCCGTGAATCTTTATCAGCAACTCGAAGAAGAAACAGGCCAGTCAGTAGGATTACGGCAGGTGTCGAATATTCGCCTCGCCTGCACGGCAGACCGTATGGACGAGTACCGCTTCTACGCTGGAGTTGCCAAGACCATAGGTGTTGACGTGCGCAACCTGACACCCGCCGACGTCAAACAGATCTGGCCTTTGTGTAATACCGAGGGGCTGGTCGGTGCGATACAGCATCCAGACGATGGTTACATCCAGCCGGCGGACCTGACGCAGGCGCTGGCAGCCGGGGCCCGCAATATGGGGGCTGAGATCTACAGAAAAACTGCGGTCACAGCCATTCGAGCGACGACAGATGGCGACTGGTGCGTCGAAACCGACCAGGGAGAAATCGTTTGTCAGCACGTGGTGTCGGCCAGCGGTAATTTTGCCCGCAAGACCGGGGCGATGGTCGGTCTGGATGTTCCGGTAATACCCGTTGAGCATCAGTTTATCGTCACCGAGCCCCATCCTGACATTGTTGCGCGTCAACAAAAAGGGTTGCCGGAAATGGGAGTGCTGCGTGATTCCGACGCCTCCTTTTATCTGCGGGAGGAAAATGGCGGACTGCTGTTGGGTCCGTACGAGAAAGGAGCGCCCTGCTGCTATGTTGGTGGCCCGGCTGAGGCGGCGGAATACGAATTGTTCGATTCCGATCTGGATCGCCTGGAGCCGCATATCGAGGCAGCGATACACCGAGTCCCAATCTTCGGCGAAGTCGGTGTCAAACAGGTCTATAACGGAGCCATCTGTTATACACCTGACGGCAGTCCGATCATCGGACCTGCATGGGGTCTAAAAAATTTCTGGCTGAATGAAGGCCATAGTTTCGGTATCACGGCAGCTGGTGGTGCTGGATGGCAGATTGCCGAGTGGATTGTTGACGGGGAGCCGACGATCGACATGATGGGAGTAGATCCTCGGCGATTCGGCCCTTATGCATCACAGGGATATCTCAAAGCGAAGAATGAAGAGGCCTATTCAATGGTCTTCACCATTCATTACCCCGATGAAGAGCGGCCAGCTGGGCGACCACTAAAACGTTCGCCTTGTTACGAACGGATGCTGGGAAAAGGGGCGGTATTTGGTTCGACGTTTGGCTGGGAGCGCCCAAACTGGTTTGCCCCTTCGGGATATGGCCTTTCGGAGGCGGAACTGGCGAAACCCGATACGCTGCTTCGTGAGAACCATGCCCCGGCCGCACCGGGTGAGAAAGTGAGAGAGAAGTGGAGTTTTCGGCGCAGTAATTATTTTGAGTTTGTTGGTAACGAGTGTCGCCATGTACACGAGAAAGTTGGGATTCTCGACATGTCAGCATTCTCGAAGTTCACGGTGGAGGGTCATGGCGCGGCAAACTGGCTTGATTCGCTGCTGGCAAATCGAATTCCCCGCAAGATCGGCCGTATCGGGCTTTGCCATCTACTGACGTCCCGCGGTGGGGTTCGTTCAGAGTTCACGGTATACCGCCTGGCTGAAGACCGCTTCTACCTGGTTTCTGCGGGCGTGCTCGAGCGGCACGATTGGGACTACTTGACGAAAGCTCTTCCTGCGGATGGTAAGGTTCAGTTGCGCAAAGTTACTAGCCAGTTCGGTGTGCTGGTTGTGGCCGGCCCAAATTCACGCAGCCTGTTACAGAAGTTGACGGATAGGAATTTCTCCAACGAGGCGTTTCCCTGGTTGTCGGGGCAACGCGTCAATATCGGTGCTGCCGAGGCGCATGCCATTCGGGTCAATTTCGTCGGTGAACTGGGGTGGGAGCTGCACCATCCTATTGAGACCCAAAATTACATTTTTGACAGGCTCTTCGAAGCGGGCGAGGAATTCGAACTGAAACCTTTTGGTATTCGAGCCATGGATTCCTTACGGCTGGAGAAGTCCTACCGGCTGATTCCTCGAGAGCTCTCAATAGAATATGCCGCGTTAGAGTCCGGCCTGGAGCGGTTTATATCATGGGATAAGGATGATTTTGTGGGTAAAGCGGGGCTTGATGCGTGGAGACAGAGCGGATTTCAGTGGCAGTTCGTTACCCTGGAACTTTCGGGTATCCATGATGCCGACGCACGGGGTTCGGAGCCGATCTACAACGGCGCGGAACTGATTGGACGCTGTACTTCGGGCAGCTACGGCTGGCGCGTCGGGAAGTCGTTGGCGCTTGGTATGGTTCACCCGGAACGAGCGGGCTTGGGCAGCCAGTGTGAGGTTGAAATACTGGGCGAACGTTTCTTTGCCACGGTAATACCGGAATCGCCCTTCGACCCTCAGCATCAGAGACTGAGAGGCTAGTGGGTTGCCTCCCTGCCAGGGTCTTCTAGCTGGGGTATAGGAATTATTGAAAAACTGTGTAGAAGGAATCAAACATGAAAGTATTAGTACCGGTGAAACGTGTGATCGACGCCAACATTAAAGTTCGCGTGAAGTCTGATCAGTCGGGAGTGGAATTAAATAACGTCAAGATGGCGATGAACCCGTTTTGCGAAATTGCCGTGGAAGAAGCGATCCGATTGAAAGAAGCTGGCGCGGCTGAGGAGATCGTATTGGTTACAGCGGGAATCCGGCAGAGTCAGGAAACGCTGCGTTCGGGTCTGGCAATGGGCGCCGATCGGGGTATTTTGATCGAAACTGATGAGGCGCTCGAACCCCTGGCAGTGGCAAAGCTTCTTAAGGCAGTCGTAGAGCGCGAAGAGCCGGGCCTGGTCCTGTTAGGTAAGCAAGCGATCGATGGCGACAATAACCAGACCGGGCAGATGCTTGCAGGTTTACTCAACTGGTCTATAGGGTCATTTGTGTCCAAGCTCGAGACGGGCGACGGCAGCATCAGTGTGGTCCGAGAAGTTGATGGCGGTCTGGAAAAAGTTCGCTTGAAGTCACCGGCTATCGTAACTGTCGATTTGCGGCTGAATGAACCGCGCTATGCGTCTTTGCCGAATATTATGAAAGCGAAGAAGAAGCCGATAGACATGTTTACGCCGGAAGACCTCGGGGTCGGTGTCGCCCCGCGCGTTACCGTGCTGAAGGTCGTCGAGCCGCCTGCTAGAGATGCCGGTGTTAAGGTGTCCAGTGCGGCCGAACTGGTAGAGAAACTTAGACAAGAAGCAAAGGTGATTTGAAAATGAGCGTTCTGGTAATTGCTGAACATGACAATGCTGAGGTGCGAACAGCGACGCTGAATGCTGTTACGGCTGCTGGAGAGATCGATACGGATGTTGATCTGTTGGTCGCAGGTAGCGGGTGTGGTGGCGTTGCGGACGAATGCAGTTCCATTCAAGGGGTGACCCGGATTTTGCTGGTAGATGATCCAGCGTATGAACATGACCTACCGGAGAACCTCTCTCCATTGGTTCAGGGTTTGGCCGAGCGTTATAGCCACGTGCTGGCCCCTGCCTCTACCTTTGGAAAAAGCCTCTTGCCGCGGGTTGCCGCACGACTCGACGTGCAACAGATTTCGGACATTAGTGACATCGAATCCTCGGATACTTTCGTGCGCCCAATCTATGCTGGAAACGCGTTGGCTACGGTGCAATCGACCGATTCGGTGAAGTTGATCACCATCCGCACCACAGCTTTCGATGCGGCTCCGACGGAAGGGGGAGATGCTGCAATCGAGAAAATTGAAGCCGTGCCTTGTCCTGCATTGGCTGAATTTCTGGGTCAGGAGTTGACGCCCAGCGAGCGTCCAGAACTGACCTCTGCTGGAATTGTGATCTCAGGGGGTCGTGGTATGCAGAGCGGTGAGAATTTTGCCATGCTGGAGCGGATTGCCGACAAACTCGGTGCGGCGGTGGGCGCCTCTCGAGCAGCGGTCGATGCGGGTTATGTACCCAATGATTACCAGGTGGGTCAGACTGGAAAAGTCGTGGCGCCGAATTTGTATATCGCGGTGGGAATATCGGGCGCTATTCAGCACCTGGCCGGAATGAAGGACTCCAAGGTGATTGTTGCGATCAACAAGGACGAGGAGGCCCCCATATTCCAGATCGCCGATTACGGATGGGTGGCTGACCTGTTTACCGCTATACCTGAGTTAGAGGCGGCGCTCGATGCAGATCCTTGAACGTTTGGCACGGCAGCCCCATTACCGGGGCGGATAACGTGCGACCCACGGGTTCATGGGTCGCACGGCCATCGTAACACCGCAGGAGCTAAGGCGACCGGTACATCCTTGTATTGGTCGCTGCTGGGTGATGTAGACTCGCGGAAGGATGTGCGGTCTGTTGCGCCGGGCGCAATGCGATGTGTCACAGATCGACAAACCGCGCCGCGGCTGTGTCAGGCCGAATCCACGGGGTTTTTGATTTCGACCGAGTCAATGTTGGCGGCGCGGCGGATGATTTTGTCGGTCGAGATCCGAATTTTCCTGAAGTCCTCTGCCATCTGGTTGTAGTTACGCTCCAAGGAGGCGATGCGTTGGTCAAGGCGCTCGGTATCCTTAACCATTTCCGCCACCTCTACCTGGATGACTCCCGCTTGTTCCTGCATCCGGATATCCTTCAAGATGGCCCGCATCGTGTTCAAAGTAGCCCAGAGGGTAGAGGGTGAAACGATGTAGACTCGAAGTTGATGCCCCTTCTTCACGACTGCTCCGTGATGAGCATGAATCTCGGCAAAGACGGTTTCGGAGGGAACGAACATCAGTGCGCTTTCAGCGGT
Source organism: uncultured Acidiferrobacteraceae bacterium (assembly GCA_913062915.1). Classification (GTDB taxonomy): domain Bacteria; phylum Pseudomonadota; class Gammaproteobacteria; order Arenicellales; family UBA868; genus CAJXWH01. The sequence continues at coordinate 5,642 of CAJXWH010000128.1, forward strand.
TTCGCCGGGGATAATGTAGCGTTCGGCGATCGCTTCAAGGTGGCGGACAATGTCTGCCGCAAAAGTGCGAACCAGCGGTTTTCGGGTCTCTTCTGTGGTCGCCGCTGTGAGAGCGCGGTACGATTCAAGCGGAAACTTTGAATCAACCGCGGTGGGCTTAGGAAACGGATAAGACAATCGACTCGGCGTCCATTGCTCAATGTGTGCTGCAGGG
>CAJXWH010000129.1 GCA_913062915.1 uncultured Acidiferrobacteraceae bacterium
ATTGTTTGGAAATTGGTATGGTCGCAGCAGACCAAGGGAGACTTCAGCTAGAGGTTGTCTCGACTCATTGTTTTGAAAACAGCACGAGCTGTTCTGGAGCAGCGGTGCCATGCCAATCGCAAATACAACCAGTGGAAACCCCATCATGAAGGGTATGAAACCGGGTGATCGTTTACCTTATTCTGGTATCGACGAGCGTAAACCGCTGAAATTGCCCGGTGGTGCAAGAATGATTATCTGGCCTGTCCTTGCGTTGGAAGTTTGGGATATCACGCGACCCATGGCGCGCATGGTAATACCACCACCCCAAGGCATCCCTATGATTCCCGATGCACCGAACTGGAGCTGGCACGAATACGGTATGCGCGTCGGCTTCTGGCGCGTCAAACGAATGCTCGACGAACTCGGTGTGCGTCCCACAGTTACGTTAAATGCACGTACTTGCCTGGAATATCCCCGCGTCGCCAAAGCCTGCCTGGATAACGGTTGGGAACTCAATGCCCATGCCTATGAGCAGATTCCAATGCACAAGCTTGAGGATGAAAAAGCGTCGATCAGGAAAACGATGAAAGTCATAACGAGTTTTTCCGGCAGGGCGCCGCGCGGTTGGTTTGGCCCGGGGTTGACTCAAACCTACGACACCATTGATTACTTAGCCGAAGCAGGAATCGAATACATCGGCGACTGGGTGCTTGACGATCAGCCAGTGTGGGTCACGACCGCAAGCAAGCCCATCGTAGCCCTCCCCTACAACTATGAAATACATGACATCGTGCTGATGGCGATCCAAAATCATTGTTCGGAGGTTTTTCTTCAACGAGCGCTTGACTATTTTGAGACGATTTATGCCGAGAGTCACGAGACAACCAAAGTGATGGCGGTCGCTATGCACCCCTATCTGTCGGGGGCGGCTCACCGTATCAAATATGTGCGCGAAACCTTCGAGCACATACTTTCTCAACCAGACGTCGTGTGTTGGGACGGTGAACAAATTCTTGACTGGTTCATAAAGGAGCGACCGCCGTCGTAATTGATGCTTCCACGCAAGAGTCGAGGCCGACATGTCCGGAGATAGCGTCATTAACAGCATCGGTGCACAGTAAGCTACCCGGAACCATAGCGTGGGAGTGAGTCGGACCAGCAATATATTGAGCCAGCACCCACACGAGCGGTGGATGGACGAGGCGCTTGACCAGGCGCGAATCGCGCTGGCAAAAAATGAAGTGCCCGTGGGCGCGGTCTTGCGGATCGGGAATGAGGTCGTGGGCCGGGGTCATAACGGCCCAATCGAATCTTGCGATCCCACAGCCCATGCCGAGATTCGAGCGCTTCGCGAGGCGTGTCAGAAACAGCAAAATTACCGGCTGCCGGGATCCATCCTTTACGTTACCCTGGAGCCGTGCGTGATGTGTGCGGGCGCTCTTCTGCATGCCAGAGTGGCGGAAGTGGTGTTCGGGGCTCGCGAACCGGTCGGCGGCGCAGCGGGCAGTATCATGAATGTGTTGGAATCGGGCTGGTTGAATCATCGCACCAAGGTGACTGCCGGGATCGGTGCCGAAGAGTCGAGTGAGATGCTGCAGGAGTTTTTCGAACGACTGCGATGACGCTTAAGCCAGGGCCAGAGGTCACCGCTCAGTGGCTTGCGGGTCGTGTAAAGGACAGACTGAAGCGGGATCAGTCCCCCAGTCAATGGGTCAGTGCTTTCACCTGTGGCGTTTCTCTGAATTCGAAACGCGGCAGGCGGCGTTCATCGCGTGGCGATATGCTGAAGAATTCCCGGTAGCATTTGCTGAAGTGCGGCGGGGACACAAATCCGCAGGAAAAAGCAATATCAACAACAGAGCGCGGAGTTTTCAGCAGAAGTTCCCGCGCCCGGCGCAGCCGCAGCTCCAGGTAGTAGCGGGTAGGAACGCAATCCAGGTGCTTGCGGAAGATCCGCTCCAGCTGTCGGCGGGAAATACCGACATGCCCGGCGAGCTCATCCAGACCCATAGGCTCTTCGATGTTCGATTCCATCAGTTCGACCGCCTCAATTAACTTCGGCTGACTGCTGCCAAAGCGTTGCTGCAGCGGAATCCGCTGACGATCATTGGGCCCCCGGATCCGCTCGTAGATAAATTGCTCGGAGATGGCAGCTGCGAGTTCGGCGCCATGCTGGCGGCCAATCAGGGTCAGCATCATATCCATCGGAGCGGTGCCCCCGGAGCAGGTGTAACGGTCTCTATCGAGTTCAAACAGTTCGGACGAGATGATGAGCTGCGGAAACTCTTCGCGCATGTCACTGATATTTTCCCAGTGAACGGTACACCGATGGCCATCGAGTTGACCGATGCGGGCCAGCAGATAACTGCCGGTACAGATTGCGCCGATGGCGACCTTCCTGCGCACCAGCGGCTTGAGTTGCGCAAGCAGCACCGGCTCCCAGGCGCTGTCGAGAGAGATCCCCGCGCAGACGAACAAAGCGTCAATGGGTTCATTGCCATCAAGGGCGGTCACCGGCTGAAGGGAAAGGCCGTTGCTGGCCGCCACCGACTCTCCACCCAGAGAGAAGAGCCGATATTCGTATAACGGCCGGCCGCTGATTCGATTGGCCATGCGCAGTGGTTCCACGCACGCCGACAGCGAAATCATAGTGAAATCCGGGAGCAGTAGAAAGCCGTAGCGGATCTTACGGGTCTGTGTCATTGTGCTGGCTGCGACGGCTGAGCGATGGTCGAAATATACCAGCAACTGTTGGGCTTTTTCATCGGAATTGGGTGAAAACACACCCAATAATTCTAGGGAGGGCACTCGGTTTCACGATAAGCCACGTGATGGAGTAAGGCAGGGTATCATTTGATCACCGGATAATGGTTGCGCTTTCTTTTTGCAAATATTGTAAAGCGCGCTTCGAACCACTCGATGAACCGACAACTTTCAATGCAGTCGAAAAGTTTTCTCGAAAAATGAATTCCAAAGCGCTTGATGTAGAACTGCGGGAAGTATCGCTCGAGGACAAGTACACGCTGGAACGCGGCCAGGTGTATTTAACCGGTATTCAGGCATTGGTGCGGCTTGCCATGATGCAATCTGCAAGTGATCGCCAGGCAGGCCTCAATACGGCAGGTTTTATCAGCGGTTATCGGGGTTCGCCGCTCGGGGGATTAGATCAGCAGCTGGCACAGGCAACAAATCTGCTTCAGGAACGCAATATTCGGTTTTTGCCGGCGGTTAATGAAGAACTCGCGGCCACGTCGATTTGGGGAGCTCAACAAGCTGAGCTCGAAGGGAGGGGACTGTACGACGGTGTCTTTGGACTTTGGTATGGAAAAGGACCAGGGGTCGATCGGTCCGGCGATGCGTTTCGCCACGGAAATCTGGCCGGTTCGTCGAAATACGGCGGCGTTCTGGCGGTCATGGGCGATGATCATACAGCTGAGTCATCGACGACTGTGCATCAGAGCGAGTACGCGCTGGTGAACGTTCTTATGCCAGTGTTGAATCCTGCCGGCGTCCGAGACGTCATCGAATTCGGCCTGTACGGCTGGGCGCTTTCGCGCTTCAGCGGATGCTGGGTCGGTCTTAAATGCGTGCACGATACGATCGAATCCTCGGCGTCAATTGCGGTTTCGCCCGAACTGTCCTCCGTGACCCTGCCTGATGACTTTGAGATGCCGCCTGACGGGCTCAATATCCGAAGTAAAGACGGATTCCTTGAACAGGAATGGCGCCTGCATAACCAGAAACTCCCTGCAGTACAGGCATTCGTGCGGGCCAACACAATCGATCGCGTGGTCATGGGTGGTGCTGGCGCTCATACCGGAATTGTTACCACGGGTAAGTCGTATCTTGATGTCCGGCGGGCATTTCTTGAGCTTGGAATAGACGAGAGGAGCGCCCGGCGGCTTGGCTTGCGTCTCTATAAAGTGGGAATGCCTTGGCCGCTTGAACCACAAGGTGTGATTGATTTCGCCAAAGATCTCGAGCAGATCATCGTGGTCGAAGAAAAACGGGGTCTGATCGAAGACCAGTTGAAGTCTATCCTTTATGGGAAGTCGCGGATGCCTGCGATCGTCGGTAAAACCGATGAGCACGGATCCACTTTATTTGGTGTTGCCGGGCGTCTGGAGGCGTCGGAGATAGCGCTCCAGTTAAGCCGGCGGCTGCGCGAGGTGGAAATCGATGCCGACCTGCGAAATAAAATCCAGCGGATCGAAAAAATATGCGAGAAGGATGAGCCGTTTTCTCCCGCAATGATTCGAACGGCGTATTTTTGCGCCGGTTGTCCGCACAACACATCGACCGCAGTTCCTGATGGGAGCCGGGCGCTTGCGGGTATTGGTTGCCACTTTATGGCGCAGTGGATGGATCGCAGCACAACTGGTTTTACCCAAATGGGAGGTGAGGGTGCGGGCTGGGTTGGCGAGAGTGCGTTCAGCAACGATCAACATGTGTTTCAGAATCTTGGTGACGGCACGTATTTTCATTCTGGATTGCTTGCAGTTCGTGCGGCTATTGCGGCTGGCACCAATATCACATTCAAGATTCTTTATAACGACGCGGTGGCGATGACAGGTGGGCAGCCGATGGATGGTCCACTCGATGTTCCGCGGATCACTCGCCAGGTGCATGCCGAGGGCGCAAAACGGGTGGTTGTTGTTACCGACGAACCGGGCAAGTACCCGCATAATACAAACTGGGCCGCCGGTGTCCAGGTCCGCCATCGCGACCAGATTACGGTGGTGCAGGAAGAGCTGCGGCGGGTATCAGGAACGACGGTACTGGTATATGACCAGACCTGCGCTGCCGAAAAACGAAGGAGAAGGCGGCGCGGTGTAATGCCTGTACCCAAGCGTCGGATATGGATCCACGAAGAGGTCTGCGAGGGCTGCGGTGACTGTGGAATTCAATCCAACTGTGTGGCGATCGTGCCAGTGGAGACACTACTCGGACGCAAGCGAGCGGTCGATCAGTCGGCCTGTAACATGGACTACTCGTGCGTGGATGGGTTTTGTCCAAGTTTTGTGTCGGTGATCGGAGGTGAATTGCGTAAGGAACCCCGCAAGAGCGAATTTCAACCCCTGCTCAACTCGCTGCTGCTCGAGCCGGATCCGTCTCCTATAGCCGGCAACTACAGCATTGTACTCACCGGGGTGGGGGGAACCGGAGTGGTCACCGTAGGTGCGTTGCTGGGTATGGCAGCGCACCTGGCAGGCAAAGGTTGTTCTGTATTGGACATGGCAGGGCTGGCACAGAAAGGCGGTGCAGTCACCAGCCATATCATCCTCGCAGAAACGCCAGAAGCGGTTACCGCCACGCATGTTGCAGATGGTGGCGCCGATCTGTTGCTGGGGTGTGACGTAGTTACAGCCGCCGCTATTCCGACGCTGCGCAAGCTGCAATCCAGCACACTGGTGGTTATCAATACCCACCAAATGATGGCCGGTGACTTCACTAGAGAGCCGGACGCGGTGTTTCCATTGCGCGAGTTGTTGCAATCGCTCGAAGCCCGCGTTGACGGCGGCAAAATATATGAGCTGGACGCAGCGAAGGCAGCGGCGCAGGCGTTTTCTGATTCCATTGCAGCCAATCTACTGATGCTGGGGTACGCGTACCAGCTCGGTGGTTTGCCGCTTCCAAGCCGGGCGATCGAGCACGCTATTGAGATCAATGGTCGGGCCATCGAAATGAATCTGGCGGCTTTTCGCCTTGGCCGGGCCGCGGCCGCGCGGCCGCATGATTTTCGAAAAATCCTTGAGCCTGATGAATTCCATGTGGCTTCAGGTGACGATGAACCACTGGAAAAAATCGTAAATCGGGGAAA
>CAJXWH010000130.1 GCA_913062915.1 uncultured Acidiferrobacteraceae bacterium
CACGCTGGTCTCGCGCAGTGCAGAAACCATCGCCATGGGGTTGTGATTCATCGCGTAAATCACCAGCCCGTAGGCGCCCGCCGTGGCCAGGCCACCACCCACAAGTGTCGGCCCACGTTGGCGCCAGTGCTCGATCACTTGGTTGCGCCGCAAAAAGTAGATAAACGGACCGAAGGTGGCGCCTTCAAGCACAAACAGCCAGCTGATATAGGAGAGCGCATCAATCGAATGGCGGACCCCCAGTCCATCGATCACGGTATAGGCTGCGATGGAAAGACCGGTGCCGAGGCCAAATAGAACCGGTTTCGGGTCGTGGCGCCACGGAAGCCCATGGGAGAAACTCAGCAAAATAATGCCGCTGCTTGCGAGGACGATACCGACCATTGTTAACCCCGGCAGGAATTCGCCCGCCACCAGCGCACTGGCAGCGGCGATCAAAAGAGGAGCTATGCCCCGCGATAGCGGGTACACATGACTTAGATCGCCTACCCGATAAGCGCTCGAAAGCAGTCCGTAATAGAGCCAGTGGACTGCCACCGACGCCGCCAGGAAGGGAACACACGCGGTATTCGGCAGCGGCACTTGAAAAATGACGGGCATCGCAACGAGCGCTGCGGTAACGTGGAACGAGGCCAAAGACAGGAGCGGGTCGGGTCCGGTCTTGACGAGTGCATTCCACGACGCATGCAGCAGGGCTGCAAGCAATACCAGGAATACGATCGGGGCGTCCATCGGGTCATTCAGTTAACGCAATTCTGCATCTGAATCTAACAGTCGCGCTGATCACGACCCATCTCTTCGGTACCCGGTGGTTGGGCGTTCGTTCAACGTGAAGGCCAAGGGCGGTGTCTCATGCCGCGGGCGGGTCGGCCATTTTGCAGCGCGGTGGAAGTTCGGTTTGGAACAGGACTGCAGCCATGTCACACAATGGCGGTGATTATGGTTACAATAAGTTCTCCTAATGGATCGTTTCACAACGAGAACGGAAATTCGGCTAATTCGCGGGATCTTGCCCAGTTTTTCACAAGCGATCCGATAGAGTCCCGATTCGCGAAACGAACAGTTTGACCCTATCGAATACAAATGATCCTGTCGTCCCGTCGGGATAAGGCAATGCATTGGGTCTACACCCACCACAGGTGTTCTCGGGACCGAATACTCACACATGCAGTGGACCGCGCGCGAGTGCGCTTGAGTTTAATTTGAATTTCCACCGAGCATGTTCCCTAATGGCGCCACTGTTTCGACGGCGATACACCCGTCAGTTGTAGAAGATTTCGGGGTGGAAAAATTGAATCAGCTTGCCCCGAATCGAAGGCGTCCAGATCGCGGTATCGGGTCCCACTTGTGGTTTCGCGTTAAGGCATGACCCGATGAAACCGACTGATACTACGGCGCCGGATTACTATCACCGGGTGGTCGACTGCCAGTGGGCTTGTCCGGCGCATACCGATGTGCCGGAATACATTCGCCTCATTGCGCAGGGTCGCTACCGGGATTCCTATCTGTTGAATCGGCAGTCGAATGTTTTTCCAGGGATTCTCGGGCGCGTTTGTGATCGGCCCTGCGAGCCCGCGTGTCGGCGCAGGCGGGTCGAGGAAAAACCGGTCGCGATCTGCCGGCTGAAGCGTGTGGCTGCAGATCTGGCGGGGGATATTCGACCGTGGTTGCCGCAGATTCCAGAGAAAAAAAATGGAAAACGGATTGCCTGTATTGGGGCGGGTTGCTCCTCGCTAACGGTTGCTAACGATTTGCTGCCGCTCGGCTACGATGTTGTTATCTTCGAGCAGTTCAATACCGCTGGCGGACTGATGCGAACCAACATCCCGTCCTTCCGTTTGCCCGCATCGGTTTTAGACGACGAGATCAACATGATCCTGGAGATGGGTGTCGATCTGAGACTGGGTCATCGAGTAGACAGTATGCAGGCGGTGCTTGACGAGGAATTTGACGCGGTTTTCGTTGGCACGGGGGCGCCACGGGGCAAAGACCTGGATTTGCCGGGCCGTCACGACAGCGACCGAATCCATATCGGCATTGACTGGCTCGAATCCGTGGCCTTTGCACACACCCAGAACATTGGTGAAAAAGTACTGATTATCGGTATTGGCAATACCGCAATGGATTGCTGTCGTACTTCGCTGCGTCTGGGGGGGCAGGACGTCAAAGTGATGGCGAGGAAGCCGCGCGGCTACTTTAAGACATCCGACTGGGAGTTAGAGGACGCTGAAGAAGAGCAGGTGGAAATCGTCGTTAATCACTCGCCGCGAGAGTTCGTAATCGAAGACGGCAAGCTCGTTGGCATGCGATTTGATCATTTGGAGTACAGCAAAGATTCTGCCGGCAACCTTGTGTCCAAAGTGATCGGAGAAGAATTTCTTCCCTGCGATGACGTGATACTGGCGATTGGTCAGGAGAATGCTTTTACCTGGATAGAGCGGGATATTGGCATTACATTTGACGAGTGGAATGTGCCTGTCGTTGATAGAACAACCTACCAGTCGACGCGGGAGGGCGTGTATTTCGGGGGTGACGCCGCCGTTGGGCCGGAAAACATCATCTGGGCTGTCGAGCACGGCCATCAGGCTGCGATTTCGATCCACCGTTATTGCGCCAATCAAAGCGTCAACGACCGGCTTCCGGTTGGCATGAATTTAGCCAGCACCAAGATGAGTATTCATGAATGGAGCTTTAGCAATGACTTCGATTCGTCACAGCGGCGTCAGATGAGACATGTTGACCTGAAGAAAAGGTTCGATGAGCTGAATATCGAAGTCGAGCTTGGGTTTTCCAGTGAGCAGGCGGCGGTTGAGATTCAACGCTGTCTCAACTGCGACGTACAGACCGTCTTCAATGAGAAACTCTGCATCGAATGCGATGCTTGTATTGACGTCTGTCCGGTTCGTTGCCTTACAATTACCGAGAACGGAGAAGAAGAGGAACTGCGGCAGCGGCTCACTGTTCCTGCCGAGAACAAGGATCAGGCCATTTTTGTCTCTAGGGTCTTGCCGCAGACAGGCCGCGTGATGATTAAAGACGAAGATCTTTGCGTGCACTGCTCTCTTTGTGCCGAGCGCTGCCCTACCGGAGCATGGGATATGCGCAAGTCCACCCTGTTGATCCCTTATGCGATAGACGAGGAAGCTGCATGCGTCAGAAAGGCCGGATAAACGACTTCGTCGTCCGGATTGCCACCGTCAACGGTACCGGGTCGGCAAGCGCCAATGCACTGTTGATGAAAGCAATCTTCCGCATGGGGATTCCGGTGGCTGGAAAGAATTACTTTCCATCCAATATCCAGGGCCTGCCGACCTGGTACGAGATCCGCGTAACGGCAGATGGTTATCTGTCGCGGTCGGGGCAAACCAACATCATGGTGGCGATGAATGCCCAGACTTACGCTGAAGATCTCGCTGGCGTTATAGCAGGGGGGGTCCTCCTGTATGACTCCACCTGGCCGAGGAAAGAACTTCATGCGAGGTCGGATATTCAAATAATGCCGATTCCCCTGTCAAAGATGTGTAACGAGACATTCACGGGCGCTCGGGCCCGTATCCTCATGAAAAACATTGCCTACGTTGGCGCACTGGGTGCTCTGCTCGATCTGGATATGACGGTCGTGCAGCTATTGTTGCGGGAGACGTTTGGCGACAAGACCGATTTGATCGATTCAAATATCAATGCGATTGAACTCGGGTACTCCTACGCCCGCGAACATTTTGATTGCCCACTCGAGACCCGGCTCGAGACTATGGAGCAGAAGAGCGAGCGGATCATGATCGACGGCAATACGGCTGCAGCACTCGGTTGTGTTTATGCGGGTGCAACGGTGGGCAGTTGGTATCCGATCACGCCTTCGACCTCACTGTTTGATGCGTTCAGCGGTTTCTGTAAGAACTTGCGTCAGGACCCGAAGACGGGCAAGAAGAATTACTGCATCATCCAGGCAGAAGATGAACTGGCGGCAATCGGTGGCGCGCTGGGTGCCGCCTGGAATGGCGCTCGCGCCTTTACCTCGACGAGCGGCCCCGGACTCTCACTGATGTCGGAGTTTTTGGGATTGGCGTATTTCACGGAGATCCCACTGGTGCTGTTTGATATCCAGCGTGCCGGACCGTCGACCGGCATGCCGACCCGGACCCAGCAGGGGGATATCCTGGCTGCAGCGTATGCCTCGCACGGCGACACCCGTCATGTGCTGTTGTTTCCCGGTGATCCGGCAGAATGCTTTTATTTAACAGTGGAGGCTTTCGATCTCGCCGACCGACTTCAAACGCCGGTCATTGTATTGTCCGACCTTGACATTGGAATGAACGACTGGCCGTGCCCCAAGCTCACTTGGAATGACAGTTATCAACCGGACTACGGCAAGGTTCATGATCTACCCACACTTGAAAGCATGGAGGTGTTTTACCGCTATGTGGACGTCGATGGTGACGGGATCTGCTACCGGACGCTACCCGGCGTGCATCCGACAGGGGCGTACCTGGTTCGTGGATCGGGCCACAACCAATTTGGCGGCTATACAGAACGAGATGACGAATACCTGGAAGTGGTTGACCGCTTACGTCGAAAGTTCGATACCGCGGCCAGCCTAGTGCCGGAACCGGTCGTTGAAGCCTGTGATCAACCGGATGGCGCGATCATTTCGATTGGCAGCTGCGATGGTGCGGTTCGGGAAACTCGGGATCGACTCGAGAAGGAAGGTATCAGGTTGGACTATATGCGTTTGCGCGCTTTCCCGTTTGGTGAGATCGTTAGGAACTTTCTCCATACTCACGACCGTATATTTGTTGTCGAACAAAACCGTGATGGCCAACTTCGCAGTTTGTTGCTCACCGAGACGGACACTGCAAGCGAGAAATTGATACCAGTTTTGTATTACGGGGGGCAGCCGATGTCTTGTCCAGACATAATTGACCCCATAGCGGAACGCATGCGGCAGGAAAAGGCGGCATGAGTTACATCAAGAAACCTCGAATTCTGCATCCCCAACTGGCCCCCAACGGAATTGGGCTTTCGATTCACGACTATGAGGGGGCGATGTCGACGCTGTGTGCGGGTTGCGGACATGATTCTGTCTCAGCTGCCATCATCCAGGCATTCTTCGAGTTGGATGTTGAACCGCATCGGGTTGCCAAACTTTCCGGGATCGGCTGCTCGAGCAAGACACCGACTTATATACTGCGCACAGCCCATGGATTCAATTCTGTCCACGGGCGCATGCCCTCGATTGCCACTGGCGCCAATGCTGCCAACCGGGAGTTGCATTACATCGGCATTTCCGGCGATGGAGATTCCCTGTCCATTGGGCTTGGCCAGTTGTGTCACGCGATTCGTCGCAACGTCAACATGTTGTATGTGATCGAAAACAACGGTGTATACGGGTTGACCAAAGGCCAGTTTTCGGCGTCGGCTGATGTGGGCAGTGCGGCGAAAAAGGGTGACGTCAACCAGTTGCAGCCGATCGATCCGGTAGTGACAGCAATCGATATTGGCGGCTCTTTCGTGGCTCGGGGTTTTTCTGGCGATAAGCGCAATCTCGTGCCACTCATCAAGGCAGGCATCATGCACCGGGGATTTGCCTTGCTGGACGTGATCTCACCGTGCGTAACTTTCAACGATCACGACGGTTCGACCAAGAGTTACCTGCATACCCGGGAAGCGGCCCATACGGCGGTGTACGCGGATTTCATCCCGGAAAAAGAAGAGATCACTGCGACGGTGGAGAAAGGAGTCACTTCCGTCATGTTGCACGACGGCGGTCAGGTTCACCTTCGA
>CAJXWH010000131.1 GCA_913062915.1 uncultured Acidiferrobacteraceae bacterium
GCTGGGCTTCTGCCCGGGGATCGAATTATCCGGTTGGAAGATACCCTCGTGCAGGGGATGTCGCTTGACGAGGCGGTGAGTCAGATGCGCGGTGAGCCGGGTACGCAAATCCGGTTGTTGATTGTTCGGGAAGGGCAACCCGAGCCATTCGAAATCACACTAAAGAGAGCCATTATTCGGCTGGATAGCGTCTGGAGCGAATTGCTGGATGAGCGATTTGGCTACGCGAGAGTCAGTCAATTCCAACCGGGAACAGCGATAGAACTCAAGCAGCAACTGGCTTCGCTGGGTAGCGAATCAGCCGATGGATTGGCTGGATTGGTGCTGGACCTGCGCAACAATCCCGGCGGTGTGCTGGACGGTGCGGTTGCAGTCAGTGACCTGTTTCTTCGCCAAGGGGTCATCGTGACGACGCGCGGGCGAACGAAAGACTCCGAGGTTACCTACAGCGCCACACCAAAGGACATTCTCGTTGGGGCGCCTATCGTGGTGCTGGTGAACAGTGGGTCGGCGTCTGCTTCCGAAATCGTTGCGGGGGCGTTGCAGGACCGCAAGCGAGCCGTGATCATGGGTGAAAAGACATTCGGCAAAGGTTCAGTTCAGACCATACTGCCGATGAACAATGGCGCCGCGTTGAAACTAACGACGGCCCGCTACTACACGCCTTCTGATCGGTCGATCCAGGCCAGCGGAATTATTCCCGATATCGAAAGCAGTAATCTCGCGTTCACACCTGACGAGGGCAAAGAGGAATTTAATCTCCGTGAATCCGACCTGACAGGGCATCTGGAAAACGACAATGGAGATAAAGTGACGGATGATGATAGCGGCGCGCCGGCCAATCGATTGTCGCGCCAGCGCGATGACCAGATCCGCCAAGCAGTTAACCTTTTAAAGAGCATGGTGATCGCGCTGGGTGCTGGCTGACGCCAAGCCGAGCATCAATTCATCGCTGGCCGGATCGAAACCGGCGTGTTTGAAAGTTACTCTGGGTTAAGCCGGCAGGACCAGGAGCCGACTTTGGTCGCACCTGCCGTGGCAAAGAGCCACTTCGCCCCGGGCGTGATTCGTGTGGTCGGTCCGGTTTTGTCGGGATCTTGTGTGGTAGCGGGCCAGCGCAGATTATGCTCGCTGCCTGGCTGGCAATCTTTCTTCGCATAGATCTCGCAAAATGTGAAACCCACCTGTGCTACCCGGTACACCGCCCGGGTCAGTGGCAGGTTGTGGCACCCCGCCTGGCCAGCGCCTGGGACCAAGACCAATTCTCGTTGCTGCTGCTGTTCATTCATACTGTAAAAACGAATTTCGGCTTCCCTGGGGGGTGCGTAGAGTGGGCCCTTCTGGCCGCAGCCGCTGAGAAACAGCACCGTTCCAAGGAACCCAGCGCCAACAGAAAACCAAGAGATACGCGCCCGGATCACTTTGTTGCTCGATACCTCATTCCACGCAGGCCCGCGATCGCTGTCGACTAACGTTGTTTCGAACGAGTGCGTGCATCTTGAATTTGATAACGAACCTGCGCTGGGGCGGTACCGCCAACGTGATCTCGCGATTGGACAGAGCCGTCAAGCGTCAATACTTCGAAAACGTCGTTATCGACCGCTGGGCAAAAGCCCCTCAGCGTAGCCAGTGGCAGGTCTGCCAAGTCGGTTTGACTTGCCTCGGCGGCAGCGACCGCTTGCCCAACTGCGGCGTGAGCGTCGCGGAACGCCACACCCTTGCGTACCAGATAATCGGCAAGATCTGTAGCCGTCGTATGACCTTCGGTTGCAGCAGCACGCATCTTGTCGCGGTTGAACACCAGCCCCGGAATCATGTGACCAAGAATCCCGAGACAAGCAAGCAAAGTATCCACGGTGTCGAAAAGTGGTTCTTTGTCTTCCTGATTGTCACGGTTGTAGGCCAATGCCTGGCCTTTCATGAGGACCAGCACCGCGGTGAGATTGCCGATCACGCGGGCAGTTTTGCCACGAACCAGTTCAACGACATCTGGATTTTTTTTCTGCGGCATGATGCTCGAACCAGTGCAAAAAGCGTCACCCAGGTCGACAAACCCAAAGCGTTGTGATGCCCAGAGTGAAAGATCTTCACAGATTCGCGACAGATGAACTGCGAGGATAGAGGCTGTCGACTGAAACTCGATAACGAAATCTCGGTCGGAGACCGCGTCAAGAGAATTTCTTGATATCGTGTCAAAGCCAAGTTCTTTGGCCGTCATCTCACGATCGATCGCGAAACCCGTTCCGGCCAGTGCTGCAGATCCAAGAGGCGAAACGTCGACCCGTTTCCTGCAGTCGAGAAATCGTTGCCAGTCTCGCTCAAGCATTTCCACCCAGGCCATCAGGTGATGCCCGCAAGTCACCGGCTGGGCGGCCTGCAGATGGGTGAGCCCGGGCATCACGCTGTCGGCTTCACGTTCAGCCGCGTCAATCAGTACATTCTGCAAAGCGCTGATACTGCCATTAATGCGGTCAATGTAGAGGCGCGCGTAAAGACGCAGGTCCGTGGCAATCTGGTCATTTCGCGAGCGCGCGGTATGAAGCTTTCTGCCCGCATCACCAATCAGTTCAATCAGCCGGGCCTCGATGTTCATGTGAACGTCTTCGTGTTCGTCCGACCACGGAAAACGATCGGTCTGAACTTCTTCAAGGATGGTTTTAAGGCCAGCGATAATCGCATCGCGTTCATCTTCGGTCAGTATTCCGCAGTGGCACAACATACGGGCGTGGGCGCTGGAGCCGGCAATGTCCTGTTCGGCCAGGCGTCGGTCGAATAGCTGGGATGCGGTAAATGTTTCTACCTCAGCGTCAGTCGCGGATCCGAACCGCCCACCCCAGAGCTTGTCGCTTTTCATTGCAAAACTTCCACCGGCCTTACACTAGCGGGCCCGTGACAGAGAACAGGCCCTAGTGGAGAGCCGTTAAGTAGAGGGCAAGCGCCCGAATTTGTTCTGCGGACAAGCGAAAAGCGATCGGGCTCATGATCTCGCTCCGGCGTTGTTCTGACTTGAATGCCAGAAGTTGAGCCTCTGTGTATTCGGCATGCTGGCCCGCGAGGCGGGGAAAGTTGGGGGGTATGCCGGTACCAGCGGGGCCATGACAACCCATGCAAGCGGGCACCTGCATGGGCGGGTAGCCCCCCCGATAAAGTTTCTCGCCCAGCTGCGCGATCTCTAGTTGATTGTCTGCTAGGGTGTAAACGGTGGGTTGTCGCGACGAGAACCAGGCGTCGAGGTTCGCCATATCCTCGTCAGTCAAAGTCTGTGCCAACCCCCCCATGATGGTATTGCTGCGAATCCCCGACTTAAAATTTGCGAGTTGCTGGGCGATATAGCCGGGGACCTGGCCGGCGAGAGATGGGTAGTCGCCGTTGCTGCTGTTGCCGTTCGCACCGTGGCAGGCGCTGCAGACCATGGATTTTGCCTGGCCGGCGGTAGGATCTCCCGCTGCAAGCCCGCTGCCCGTGGCTGCAGCCAGCGCGAGGGCTGTGATGATCATTATCAGACGTTTCATTACACTGTTCCTTGTCGCCAAACGATCTCCGGCGGTCGGGGCGATGCCTGGAATTTGATGGGGCTTCGCTCCCTATGACAGGGGCACGATCCTCGGCTGCTGGCGTTTTCGCGAGAGTTACGGTGCGCCAGAACAAGGACAATTATAACTCGTGATTGAAACCACCCGCGATACGAAAGACCTGCGCCGCGCACAGTTTTTGTGTAGCGCACACGTTGCGGACCAATGGCCGCAGGATATGGGCCATGAGGTGGCCTTTGCAGGTCGCTCTAACGTGGGTAAGTCGAGCGCCATCAACGCAATAGCCGGCCAAGCCCGTTTGGCCCGAACCAGTAAGACGCCGGGTCGTACGCAACAGATCGTTTTTTTTGAGATCGATTCCGAGCGACGTTTGGTAGATTTGCCGGGCTATGGATATGCCAAGGTGCCGCCCGGACTGCAAAGGCACTGGAAAAAGATGGTCCGGCATTACCTTGAAGATCGGAATTCTCTTCGCGGGCTCATATTGCTGGCCGATATCCGGCGTGGCCTGACTGACCTTGATCGGCAATTACTTGAGTGGTGTGCGTATAACAATTTATCCGTCCACCTACTGCTGACCAAAAGCGACAAGTTGAGTCGCAGTGCCGCCAGCCAGGCTCTGGCGCAGGTTCAGCGCGACATTCGATTGGGCACTGACACGGTGCAGTTATTTTCTGCCTTACGCAAGGTCGGGATACAAGAAGCCGGAGAAAAGGCGCTGGCTCTGCTTCGGGGGTCGGGTTAACTGTGGGCTTCCGCCCAGTTTTCACCTGTCCCCACATCAACCCGGAGCGGTACTTTCAGTTTGGCAACTCCACCCATTAACGTATCTACTGCGCGTGTCATTTCCTCGATTTCCGGGACGGGCACCTCGAGTACCAGTTCATCGTGGACCTGAAGAATGATGCGGGTGGCGAGTTTTTTCTCAGTGAGCCATTTGTCGATTCCCAACATTGCGAGTTTGATGAGGTCGGCAGCTGTCCCCTGCATTGGCGCATTAATCGCGGCTCGTTCTGCCGCCTGGCGACGAGCGTGATTGCTGGAATTGATTTCATTGAGGTAAAGCCGGCGTCCAAAAACGGTTTTCACGTACTGCTGTTCCCGGGCCAATGCCCTTGTTTGGTCCATGAAGATTTTTACGCCGGGATAACGGTTGAAATAAAGATCAATGTACTGTTGTGCTTCAGCACGGTCGATACCAAGTTGCCGGGCCAGTCCAAAAGCAGACATCCCATAGATAAGCCCGAAGTTAATGGCTTTGGCGCTGCGCCTCTGGTCGGAAGTTACTTCATCTAGCGGCAGGCCAAAGACCTCTGCGGCGGTTGCCCGGTGAACATCTTGTTCTGCAGAAAAAGCAGCCATCAGGCCGTCATCACCTGACAGGTGCGCCATGATACGCAACTCGATCTGAGAGTAATCGGCGGACAGCAATACCGTTCCGTGTTCTGGCACAAAAGCCGCCCGAATTCGCCGTCCTTCGGCAGTACGAACCGGTATGTTCTGAAGATTAGGATCACTGGAAGACAGGCGGCCGGTCCCAACCGCGGCCTGGTGGTAAGACGTGTGGACCCGCCCGGTAGTGGGGTCGACCAGTTCCGGCAGTTTGTCCGTGTACGTAGAGCGCAGTTTGCTGAAACTTCTATGCTCGAGGATCAAGCGGGGTAATTCATGCTCCAGGGCCAGTTCCTGAAGTACGTTTTCTGCGGTCGACGGCTGACCCTTCGGAGTTTTACTCCGAACCGGCAGTTGGAGTTTCTCGAACAAAATTTCTTGGATCTGCCGCGGCGAGGCCATGTTGAATGACGTCCCGGCGATGGCGTGCGCTTGCTCTTCAACTTCCTGGATGCGCACCGCGAGTTCGGCACTTTGGGCGACCAGCATGTCGATGTTTACCCGCACCCCCGTTCGCTCGATCGTAGACAGTACGGGGACCAGCGGAACCTCGATGTCTTCGAACAGCGCTAAGAGTTCTGGTTGTTGTTGCAGTTTAGGATGCAGATGCTGATGCAAGCGCAAAGTGATGTCGGCGTCCTCGGCAGCATAAGGTCCTGCTTTTTCCAGTTCAATTTCGTTAAAAGCGAGTTGCGACTTGCCCTTGCCCGCGATGTCTTTGAATGTAACCGTGTTGTGACCAAGATACTTGAGCGCCAGGGAATCCATATCGTGGCGCGAGGCGGTGCTATTTAACACGTATGATTCCAGCATCGTATCAAAGC
>CAJXWH010000132.1 GCA_913062915.1 uncultured Acidiferrobacteraceae bacterium
CGACCGGATCGGTGTGACCGTGGCGGCTATTCATATCAATGTCGTACCATTTTACGTTGTCATTTTGATGCTATGGTTCGGTGGGTCACTGATCCTTACTCAGATTGCTGGAGCGATCTTGGTAGCCGTTGGAGTGATCCTCGCGCAGGTAACAGCCGGGGCGAAAGGTTTGACCGTGCGGTAGTTCGATTTGACCAGACTGTTGGACGGGCGATGTTTAGCGGTTGAACTGCGCCGGGCGCTTTGCCAGAAATGCGGTGAGGCCTTCCTCGAAGTCAGGGTGGGCCGCGCACTCCACAAAACTGTCTCCCTCCGCAGCGAGTTGTTGTTCAAGGTTTCGCCCGGGAGAGCGCGCAAGCAGCTGCTTGGTATTGCCAATTGCAACGGCGGGCGCGGCGACTAAGCGGTCAGCCAGACTGGTGGTTTCCTCATCAAGATCCGAAAGGCTGACGACCCGATTGACCAGGCCGAATTGCAGCGCTGTGGCAGCGTCGAACCGATCACTGAGCGCCATCAGTTCAAAGGCGCGCCGATAGCCGACAATTCGCGGCAAGGTCCAGGAGGATCCGCCGTCCGGACTGATTCCGATACGCGCGTACGCAATCGTGAACACGGCGTTATCTGCGGCAATTACCATGTCACAAGCGTTCATTAGGCTAAAGCCATAGCCAGCCGCAGAGCCGCGCACACTGGCGAGAACCGGTTGACGCAGGCTGCGTAAACGGCGGATGGGAGCTTGCGCTTCAGGTACAAACTCTTCGAACTTTTTAGCGAAGGCTTTCGAATCCGGCGCGCTTTCTCTCATCACCTGGAACTCTTTGAGATCGCCGCCCGCCATAAAATGATCTCCCGCTCCTTGAAGCAGAACGACCCGAACAGCGGGCTCTTGGGGTATCGCTTCGGTGATTACTCCGAGTGCTTTCGTCATATCTCGATTTAAGGCGTTCAACATGTCCGGACGGTTCAAGGTGATTGTCAGGAGATGATTGTCCAGTTCCACTCGCACAGTGTCGTTGGGTGATTCGATCATGTTTTGATTCCTTTAGTCGAGATCCGACGTTAAAACTTTTTGTTTAGTCCGATAGCTGTCGCACCCGGCCGCCCGCTTCTCGCAGCAGTGTCCCGAACTCCCGGGAATCGGCGAGTCGTTCACTCGAGAAAACTGGCCCATCCTGGCACACCAGATCCTGATCCAGTGAGCAGATGCCGCAGAGACCAATACCACAGGCCATGTAGCGCTCCAAGCAAAGTTCGGCTGCGACTTGATGTCGAAGTGCCCACTGCAACCCGTTTACCAGCATCGGCTCAGGCCCACAACTGTAGAGTCGGTCTGGTGAGGACTCAGCCAGCAGTTCTGTGACACGGCCATGGTGCCCAGCCGAGCCATCGTCTGTGGCGAGTTCTACAGTTCCGGGAAACTCATCGTGATGAAAAATCTCGTTTTCTGTTGTTCCACCGAGAAGCGTGATTGGTTTAATTCCTTGGGCTGCAAATGTTTGAGCGAGATACAGAAGTGGCGGCGCGCCTACGCCACCACCCATCAGGAGCGGATGTTGACAGTCCAATGAGAAACCGTGACCGAGGGGTCCTGTTAACCCCAGCCAGTCACCACACTGACAGGCCAAGAGGGCTTTTGATGTGGGACCGAGATTTTTAATAGTGATACGGACTTTGCCATTGTCCCAGCCAGCAATCGACATGGGTACTGTATTGCAGACCTCGGGCTTATATCCGTCAGGCGGGCGCGGTAACCAGACCATGGCAAATTGCCCCGGCGTGGGCGCTGACGGCCAGGGCTCTTTGGGTGCGAGCCAGATCGAATGCCCGACTGCTGTAGCACTGGTTATTTCTACGATCTTAGAGGGAATGGGATACCTCACGAGAACCACTCCAGAATTCGCCCTCGAAAGTCTGCAAGTTCACGATACCCCTTGCGGTCCATCCATTCTGCGAGGCCCCGCGTGATGGCGCTCATGTGTTCCGGGTCCCCGGTCAGTGATGTACCGATCTGGACTGAATGGGCCCCGCACAGCAGGTACCGCACTACATCCTCGGCGCTTGAAATACCACCCATCCCAATTACTGGAGTATCAAAGTTCGCATGATTCAGGGCTTGTACGATCTCCAGCACCTTGCGCAAACCAATTGGTCGGATCGCAACACCTGACAAGCCACCAAATCCGTTGCCGAGCAGTGGCCGTTCAAGCTCCGGATCGACATCGAGCGCAGCGAGCGTGTTGATCGCACTGATGGCAGCGGCCCCGGCGCGGGCGCAGGCCACGGCCACCGTGCCGATATCCGCGACATTCGGGGTCAGTTTGGCAATGACCGGCAGGTGCTTGGTGGTTGCCGCAACCACAGCGGCTGCGGCCTCTGGATCCTGTGCTGTCAGGCTGCCGCCGTAAGCGGCCTTCGGATGGGGGCAACTGAGGTTGATCTCCGCGATTTTCGCCCCAGCGGCGGCGACCCCTGCGGCCAGTTTCGCAAACTCGTCCGGGGTGTCAGCTACTAGGTTCGGAATCACCGGAACGCTGAGTGTCGTAAGAGGAAATTCATTTAGGAATTCTTCGAGTCCCGGGTTGGGCAGGCCCATCGCGTTGATCCAGGTGCCAGGTGCGATTTCGACGGTTGTGGGTCCCGGATAACCGGGCCTTGGCTTTAGAGAGATCGATTTGGTAATCAGTGCGCCGGCTCCGGTTTCAGCCATACGCTGCAAGATGCCAGGGGTCGAGTCGAGGATGCCCGAAGCCAGCATGATCGGGTTGTCGAGGTCGAGTCCGGCCAGGGTGATCCGAAGGTTTGCCATTGTTTCGATTCGTTCGGATCAGTCCGGCGTCGAGGGCACAGTGACCGGGTGCGGTATGGTTGTGGACGATCGGCACATGCAATCAGTATTGTATGTGTTCCCCCTGGCAGACGGCGGTTCGATGTCGGACAGACGGCGGCGATGCGTAATAGACCACAATTCACGGAGAGCGATGAACCATTCCACCCAAGATTTGAGTCCCATCGCGCAGCTGCCGATGTACGACTGGCCTGAAGTTCGATCCGCGACCAATACGCTGTGGCGGTCGATCGCAATGGCCTTTGCGCGTCACCGCGTTGCCGCGCCCAAAGTTCTCGATCGGTCTATTCCTGTTGCGAAGGTTTGGCGCTCGCCCAACCTGCTGCTTGCCCAGACCTGTGGGTTGCCTTACGTTCGACATTTGCGTGACACAGTCCGCGTGCTGGGGGCGATGGCGTACGATCTACCAGGTTGCAGGGCCGGCGACTACCACAGCGTGCTGGTTGTGCATCAAGCCGCGGGCATCTCGGAGCTGAAGGCTTGTCGGGGTGTTCGAGTGGCCATTAATTCCGAAGACTCCTATTCGGGGTGTTTGGCGCTCGACCGACAGATTGCGGCCTTCTGCGAGGGGCCCTTTTTTGGAGAGCGTATCCCTACCGGCTCTCACCGCCAATCGATCCGCGCCGTGGCCCGTGGGATCGCTGATCTTGCAGCCATCGACTGCGTGACTTGGGCACTTGCTTGCAAGCATGAGCCAGCAACCGAGAGGGTTCGCGTGATCGGTACGACGAACTCTCGGCCCGGTTTGCCTTTGATTACTAGTAGATTGCGTTCCGATGCGGACTGTGAGGCACTTCAGACGGCATTGGAGGAAGCTGTGGCGCAACTGGAGAGGTCGAGCCGCGACGCTCTTCGATTGTTAGCATTCGTTCGCAAGAAAGAAACCGATTACGATTGCATCGTGGCAGATGAGCAGCGGGTGGCGCAGAGTTTGTGAATAGTCGGTAACGAGGAAGATTTTCATCTGCTGCGAATGGTGCAAGCAGGGAGGCGCGTGGCCTCAAAGGAGCAACATGACTGCAGAAGCTAATGTGGAGAAATCAAAGTCGCGGGTTCCGGAACTTGATAACAGAGCCCCTCATTGGGCTCGGCTCAGTTTTGTCCTGATGCCCACAGATGGGGAGCGAAAAGGCGGTATTTTTCGCCGGTTGCTGGACACCACATCGTTGAGGGCAGCGTAATGTTCGAGGAGCGAACCCGTACATTGCAGGCACGCTTAGCCAATGCCGGTCTGGCGGTTGCGCTGATTACCGACGATGACAGTGTCTATTATTTCAGTGGTTTTTACGATTATCTCCACATGGAATTCGGACGTCCGACGATTCTGGCTGTTCCCGCACAGGGTGCCCCGGTTTTGGTAACGCCCACGATCGAACTCGAGATGGCACAGGGTATGACCTGGATCGAAGATATTCGGCCCTGGCAGGATGGGGAAGGTTCAGAGTGGCGTGGCGATCTGCAGCAACTCATCGAGACAGTAGGTTCTGCTGCTATTGGAATCGAACGAGGGTCTATGCCTTCTTTGGTGCGTGATTTTGTCGATCACTCGGTAACCGATTCAAACCTTACCGATATCACTTCGCTTATTGCTGAGTTGCGCATGATTAAGAGTAACGAAGAGTTGCAGTTAGCTCGACATTCGGGCCAGGTTGCGATGGCGATGATGACGGCGGGGCGTGACGCGATCCGTGAAGGAGTGCCAGAGTACGAAGTAGCGCTTGCGACTTCCGAAGCCGGTGCACGCAGTGCAGCAGAACTTTTGGCGGCCAATTACGATGATGGCTGGATGTCTCCTAATACCCATTTTTTGCAGATCATGGCTTCGGGCACCGATATCACTATGGCACATCGTCGCCCTACATTGCGTCAGATCACCCGCGGCGATCCGGTCTTTCTTTGTTTTTGTGGAATGTCCAACTTTCACCGGTTCAAGTTGGGTTTCGACCGGACGTTTTGGTTGGGTGAGATCCAGGATTCTCGCCAGGCCGAGATTTACGAGGTGGCAGTGGCCAGTCAACGGGCTGCGTTGGAACATTTACGGCCTGGAGTGTTGGCTGAAGAGGTACATGCCGCGTACGCGGAGGTGATCCAAACTGCTGGATACGATTACCCGTTTCGATGTGGCCGCGCTACTGGGTTCAGTTTTCTCGAGCGACCTCAATTGGTGGCAGGAGACCGGACAGTCCTCGAGCCTGGCATGGTGTTTGCGGTCGATGGGTCAGTCAGTGTGGCCGGTTATTTTCGAGCGCAGGTCGGCGATAGTGTTGTGGTTACAGAAAAGGGGTATGAACCAATTACCGAGTTCCCGAAATCGATCAACGATGTGGTCGTCGGCTGAGTTGATTCTCGCGCGGCAGCTTAATTCCGAGGAAAGTCTTCGAGGCGATCGATGTCACGAAGAATGGCATCATCCAGTGCCGGGATCGTTGTTATCACCTCTGTTGTTTCTCGCAGTAAGGATCGGGCGCCGCAGTCACCTTGCAATGTCATAAGGCGTGGAAACCAGCTTTTTGGAAATAAGATGGGATGTCCACGCTGGTTCTCGAAGTAGAGTGCGCACACTGCGTTGCCGGTAAACCGACCGATCAGTGCGTCAAGGTGGTCGGCGCGCACCCATGGCATATCTGCGAGACAAAGGATGACGCCATCGACATCTGGCGGGAGAATGTTGATGGCACAGTGAATGGAGCTTCCAACCCCCATACGGTAATTTTCGTTGTGTATTAAATTAACTGGGCGGTTTCCGAGAGCTGCAGCCAGGCGATCGCGTTCATGACCGGTAATGATGTGCACCTTCTGGGCCGTGGACCCTAGCGCTGCATCGATCGCATGGGCTGCCAGCACTTTGTTCTCGAATTCGAG
>CAJXWH010000133.1 GCA_913062915.1 uncultured Acidiferrobacteraceae bacterium
TTGGCGCTGGTTCTCATTGGTACCAGTGCGATGTCAGGGTATGAAGACCCGAGTCTTACTGGATTGTTCGTCAAGACCTGATCAGTGTCGAGTGATTGGAGCGATTTTGGCGACTCAGCCGGCGGCTTTGACCAGGTGACAGGCAACGCGATGATGCCGGTCAATGTTGACAAGCGGCGGCGTATCGACTCGGCATCGGTCCTCGACCTGTGGGCAACGTGAGGCAAACCGGCAGCCGGGTGGTAGATGAATCGGATTGGGCGGGTCGCCGGAAATCATGATGCGTCGCTCCCGATTCCTCCGGTTAATGTCTGCCGAGGGAACAGCCGACAGCAGTGCCTGTGTGTAGGGGTGTTTGGGGGTGTTAAACAGGGATTCGCGATCGGCTTCTTCCAGTATCTTGCCCATGTACATCACCGCGATCGTGTCACACATGTGCTGAATAACGCCGAGGTCGTGGGAAATAAACACATACGTTAACCCCAGTTCTTCTTGAAGCCGCCGCAACAGATTCAGGATTTGTGCCTGGACGCCGACATCTAAGGCGGATACCGGTTCGTCGCAGATGACCAGGCTGGGGTTAGACGCAATGGCTCGGGCGATACCGATTCTCTGCCGCTGGCCGCCGGAGAATTGATGCGGAAATAACCGCTGTTGGTCGCGGCGCAGGCCCACCTGATCAAACAATTCACGGACGCGGTCATCGCGGCGGCTGGTGGATGCGATCGATAACCGATCAAGTGGCTCTCGAACAATCTTTTCTGCTCTCAGTCTGGGATTCAATGACGAGTAGGGATCCTGGAAGATAAACTGCATGTGACGGCGTTCGTTGCGCAGTGCTTCGCCCCTAAGGCTGAGCAGATCGACCCCGTTCATATGGATCTGTCCGCGAGTCACGGGTAGCAGCCGGGCAACAGCCAACGCCAGCGTCGTCTTGCCCGAGCCGGATTCACCGACAATGCCCATGGTCTGTCCTTTGCGGACTGACAGAGTGACTCCATCGACCGCTCGAAGAAGAGACGGTTTAGCGAACAGACTGGAGCGTTTGAGCGTGAAAGACACCTCGACATCCTGCAGGGTCAGGAGTGTGGTCGATTCAACCGGGGTATCAGGCATCGACTCGGACCTTTGCCTCTTGAAGGTTCCAGCAGGCAGCGCTCTGGCTAGGCGTTATCTGGGTGACCTTCGGTTTCTCCTGCCAGCAGCGTGTTTCAACGCGATCACAGCGGGGTGCAAATAGACAGCCCATGAATCCAAAATCTGACAACGGTGGCACCATGCCCGGAATCTCCTGCAGATAGGGCCGTTCAGCGGACACGGTTTCCAACAGGTGCGGGACGCAGGCGATGAGTCCGCGAGTGTAGGGGTGACGCGGCCGAGCGAGAATATCATCTACGCAGCCTTCCTCGATTTTGCGCCCGGCGTACATCACGACCACACGTTCAGCCATCTCAGCCACCGAACCCATGTCGTGTGTAATCAAAATGATAGCTGCTTCTGTTTCCTTTCCAACCGCCCGCATCAAATCAAATATCTGCGCTTGAACCGTGACATCCAGGGCCGTGGTGGGTTCGTCAGCAATCAAGACTTTTGGACGACAGGCAAGCGCCATAGCGATCATGACGCGTTGGCGCATTCCACCGGACAACTGGTGGGGATAGTCGTTAATCCGCCGTGTCGGTAGAGGAATCTGCACCGCATCGAGCATCTCAATGGACAGTGCCTTTGCCTGGCGGCGGGTCAGGCCCTGGTGTCGTCGCAGGGTTTCACTAATCTGCTCGCCAACGGTAAAAACTGGATTGAGCGAGGTCATGGGCTCCTGAAACACCATAGAGATGTCGTTGCCCCGAACTGCGCGCATTCGGGTATCGCCTGCTTGCAGTAGATTTTCTCCTGCCAGACTGATGGAACCGCTAGCGACTCGCCCGGGCGGTGATGGAATCAGTCCCATGATGGCCAGCGCGGTCATGCTTTTTCCACAGCCGGATTCGCCGACCAGACTCAGCGTTTCACCCGGTGCTAAATCAAACGAGAGGTCATCGATGACAGGGGCAATGCCATCGCGTGTAGTGAACTCGACCGTGAGATTTTTAACAGATAGGAGTGCTGTCATGTTGAATTCAGCGCTTTCTGAGTTTGGGATTCAACGCATCATTCAGACCGTCACCGATTAGAGATATCGACAGTACAGTCAGGAATATCGCAAGCCCCGGATACATGATCGTGAAGCCGTGCAGGAGGATGTAAGGCCGGTTGTTGCCCATGATTGCGCCCCAGCTCATTACGTTGGCGTCACTGAGCCCAAGGAAACTCAAGCCTGCTTCGAAGAGAATCGCAAAGCCAATCAGCAGTGCAGCTTGCACTACGATGGGTGGAAGCGAGTTTGGGAGAATGACTCTAAAAATGAGGTTGGTGTTGCTGGCCCCGCTAGAGCGAGCGGCAGTTACGTACTCGAGTTCCCGAATCTTCAGAAACTCTGCCCGCGTGATGCGCGCCACACCAGTCCAACTGACGATACCGATGGCAAAGGTGATCATGCCGAGTGAAGCACCAAACAAAGCCACCAGGACCATCGAGAACAACAGCGTCGGCAGAACCTGAAAGAACTCGGTGATTCGCATCAGGATTTCTTCAATCCAGCCACGGTAGAAACCCGAAAGCGCCCCGAAAGTAATTCCTATAAAAACACTCAACAGTGCGGCCGCGCAGCCTACGGCGAGCGTTGCGCGGCCTCCGTGAATGATCTGGGCTAAGAGATCACGTCCCAGATAATCGGTGCCGAGCAGAAAGCCCTTCGCCCCGGGAGGACTAAACGGCGACCAGACCATTTCAAACGGGTCTGTTGGATAGAGCCAGGGCCCAGCCAGCGAAACCACGACGATGATAAAGAGCATCGCGAGTCCGCTGAGCGCTGCCCGGTTTCCCGCAAACATTCGAGCGGTTTCTATCAAGGGGTGCTCTACACGGGCAACGGTAGGCTGGAGTGATCGCTCTCGAATTGAATAATCTGTCACAAGATCAGATCTCGGAGGTTTCAGCGGTCTTGATGCGCGGGTCAATAATGCGATAGAGCATGTCGGTTAGCAGGTTGGCAACGACTACAACCAGTGACGAGAAGAACAGTATTCCAAGAATCGTTGGTGTGTCGCGGGCAACGATCGCCTGAACCGCAAGCGTTCCAAGTCCAGGCCAACTGAACACTGTTTCTACCAGCACTGCACCCGACACGATGCCGGAGAATACCAGGCCGGCCGTGGTGACGACCGGCAGCAGGGCATTTCGCAGGGCATGTTTGAAAACCACCTGAAATTCAGAAAGCCCCTTGGCCTGTGCAGTACGAACGTAGTCTGATCCCAGAACGTCCAGCATGCTGGCTCGCGCCAAGCGGCTATAGAGCGCGATAAAAATTGAGGCGAGCGTCAACATAGGCAACACCAGGTGATGTAATACATCGACCATGTACGCGAACCCCGTTCTTTCAACCGAAACGTCGACCATGTTTCCGATCGGAAATAAAGGGATCATCGATGCGAACAAGATGATGAGCATGATGCCCGTCCAAAATACCGGTGCTGCATAACCGACGAGAGAAAGGATAGTGACGAAATGACTGGTAACCCCGTTCGGTTTCCGAGCCGCGATTACACCGAGTACTACGCCGACCAATATTGAGACAACTTGGGCGCTGATAATCAGCAGTAGTGTTGCCGGAAGTTTTTCAAGAATCAGCGTGGTAACGGGTTGGTTGTAATAGAAAGAGTAGCCCAAATCGAGTTGGGCAACGCTGTAGAAATATTTCAACATTTGTTCCCACAACGGAAGGTCAAGTCCGTAATCTTTGCGAATCTGGGCCATCACTTCGGCATCCAGTCCACCCGCGTCCTGTGCGATGGAGTCGGCAACATCGCCAGGTGCCAGGTGCATCAACAGAAAATTCAACACCAGGACTGCAAGCAGCAATCCCAGGCCTAAGCCGCATCGCTTTAGAGTGATGACTAAAAACTGCATAACGCCGTTAAGAATGAAGTCCTGAACTCGAAACAGAAATGCCTGCTGCTAGGCAGCAGGCATTTCAAGAACCGCCTTAGATCCCGCCGAGGATCAATTCTTCAAATAGACCTCGTCCAGCGGTGAGCACGTACCCCAGATCGTCGCCGGTGGATTACCAACCTTCGTGTGATTGAAGATGGTGTGATAGGGCACGGTATCGGTGAAGTAGATGGGCACGTCATCTGCGATTATTTTCTGCGCGCTCGAGTAGAGTGCGATCCGCTTCTGCTGATCATTTTCCTGGCCGGCTTTGGCGAGTATCGCATCGACCTTCGGGTTGCAGTATTGCTGCGTATTTGACCAGATCACGCCTTTCTTTGCGTTGTCGCACAGGTAGGTGCGGTGCACGCCGATCACGGGGTCTCCCCAGTTAAACACCACGTCCACAGTCATGTCGAAGTCCCAGGTTGAAACCGTCTTGGCCCACGCCGGAAACCCAGCAGAGGTTCTAACCGTTACATCGATGCCGATCTTTTTCAGCTGTGGTTTCATGTATTCGGCCATGGGTTTGGCGCTGGGCCAGCCGTAGTCAATTGTCAGCCCAAAACGCATGCCATCAGCACCGCGAGCGTAGCCCGCTTCATCCAGCATTGCATTGGCCTTGTCGATGTCGAGGTCGTAGCGCGCAACATTGGGTTCATGAAAAATACTGTCCGGGTGAATGCCGGTGTATGCGGGTCTTGATGTACCCATCATGACTGCGTTCACTAGAAAATCCCTATCGACGGCATAGGCAATTGCTTGGCGGACGCGTTTATCGCTAGTGGGTTTCTTTTTGGTATTGAATGCCAGCCACGTTATCGGGCCGATCGCGGCGTAGCCTTGATCTGTTGCCGTCAGGTGCGGAACATTCTTGGAGTGCAGAATATCCTGTGGCGTCGACTCAAATGCAGACAGGTGGATTTCTCCATTTTCGCGTCCAAGAGAGCGAGCAGAGGGGTCTTTGATGATTCGTATCACGAGTTTGTCCAGGTAGGGACGACCCTCTATAAAGAAGTTTTCATAGCGCTCCATGATGATGTGTTGATCCCGCACAAACTCGACCAGTTTGAACGGACCTGAACCCACAACGTCCTTAGAGTTACGTGGGTGCTTTTTCGGGTCCTGGCCATCACCATAAATATGTTCAGGAATAATCGATCCGAGCTGCGAGGACAGCGCCAACATGAGCGCCGGGTGTGGTTGTGATAACTTAAATACAACGGTGTTGGGGTTCGGCGTCTCTACGCTCGAGACTGCGCGGAACATGGTTTTAAAGGGATGATTCGCCTTGATCGTCTTGATCGAAAAGGCCACATCCTTCGAAGTGATAGGCGTGCCATCATGGAACGTGGCCCCCTCAACCAAATTGAAGGTAACCGCCAGTCCATCGGCAGAGGTCTGCCATGATTTGGCAAGATAGGGACGCGCATTCCATTTGTCGTCAAAGCGAACCAAGGTTGCGAACAACTGGGCGCCCGGCGCACCGGTCGCGATGCCCGATTGCACCGCCGGATTAAGGTGCCT
>CAJXWH010000134.1 GCA_913062915.1 uncultured Acidiferrobacteraceae bacterium
ATATGTGCCCATAGTGAAAGATCGGGTCGAGGCCTACCTTAGCGAGGGTGATCGGGAACGCGCCCACTTTGTGTTCCAGTCGGTCCTCGAGTACAACCCCACTGGGGTCACCTCGAGTTGGG
Organism: uncultured Acidiferrobacteraceae bacterium; assembly: GCA_913062915.1. GTDB lineage: Bacteria > Pseudomonadota > Gammaproteobacteria > Arenicellales > UBA868 > CAJXWH01. The sequence continues at coordinate 123 of CAJXWH010000134.1, forward strand.
ACAATCCCACGACCGGGCACAGCGGCACCGTCACACCGACCCGCACCGTGACCCCCAATGATCAACCCCCCTGTCGCGATTTCGTCATCGTCGTCAACATCGGCGGCAATGAAGCCCGCGGGTACGGTCGATATTTCAAAGAAATCGGCACCGCGTGCCGCGAAGATGCTGGAATCTGGCAGGTCCTGGAGAATTGATAAATGACATATTGGATTCGAGTAAACCTTGGCCCCAAGGCCCGCGGGTTGGCCCCAGGATAAGGTCAGGAGGTTTCATAGACTGAAAGACAGCCGTCCCAACAGCGATCAGAATCGTCTCCCGTTGCCGCCCGTGATCGGACGGCTGCTGTGCAGGTTTGGCTGGCATGATTACCGGCTTGTCCAGGTGACGGGCGGATTCGGCGGTGGCGGATCAGTGGAGAGACGAGAATGCCGCAGGTGTCAGTTCGTGTCGGTGCGCCGAGGGCGCTGAAGCGGAGAGTATTCAGGAGGTTGGGTCTTGTGACCTCTACGGCACGGGTGGGGACGGTCCCGTTGAGTCTGGTCTGATCCGGCTGCCGGAACCCGTAACTCACACCATCCAACCTGCCCCAGTCGATCAACCAACCTGCATCCAATCGATCCAAAGCAATCTCTCCCACTGAACTCAAAGATCAAGGTGACCATTCCCCGTTATCATTGACACCTTGCGGAAGACTGGGACAGGCTGGCTGATCGGGGTAGGCGTCTTCGCCCACGTGACCTTTTTGGGCTTGATGCTCGCCCATGTGGAGCCGTTTCACACTTTTTTCTATCTCTTCGCCTGGTGGACATACCTCCCGGTGATCGGTGCGATCAATCATCGAAAGAGCGGTCGCTCCTACGTGATCGGGGGTCGATGGCAACTCGTCTGGCTTTGCAGCTGTTCCCTGGTTGTCTGGCTATTCTTTGAAATTTGGAATTTTCGACTCGGCAATTGGCTGTACGTCGGGGTGATCACGGATCTCGGGCTGCGCTGGACCGTCTATGCCTTGTCGTTTGCGACCGTGCTGCCCGCCATTCTCGAAACCGATCTCCTCTTTGATCATCTTGGGGTGGCTCGTCGTGTTCGCGGGCCGGCATTTCAAGTCTCCGCCCGATGGCCGGCAGCCTTAGTGGTGTCGGGCTTCGTGATGATGGCGCTGGTCGCCCTGCTGCCGCGTTACTGCTTCCCACTGGTCTGGGTCGGCATAGTACTGATCCTCGATCCGGTGCTCTACCATATGGATAAAGAGGCATCGTTCCTTGGCCAGGCAAGCCGCGGTTCCTATCAGCGCCTGATCCGTCTGATGTTGGCCGGTCTCAGTTGTGGGGTGTTGTGGGAGTTCTGGAACTACGGGTCAGGCGCCAAGTGGATCTACAACATTCCTTTCTTCAACCAGTGGAAAGTCTTCGAGATGCCACTGCCCGGCTTTCTCGGTTTCATGCCGTTTGCGCTCGAGTGCTATCTTCTCTGGGAGCTTTTTCGGCTGGCACGCAAAACCCCGGCCTTCACCGACCGGCGATATCAGGCATTGGCGCTGATCCTTGTCATTTCCTACTGCGCTCTGGCCTTTTACGGCATTGATGTCATGACCGTGATCTGGCTCTAGCGCGCTGGAAAACCGGAGAACGAAAGGGATGTGCGAGATCACCTCCGCCGCTAGATCATCATAGGAAAGCGCTAAGGAGATTCTGCAGACGTTGAATTAATCGTCGTCTTTGGGCTTCAGATTAAATTGTGAGGCAATAGTCAACGACTCCGAACGGTTAGGACATTAAGCCCAAGGAACACGCTGCCCATTTTTAGGTAGCGAGAGGAGGGCCAAAACATACAGGGCCATCGCCAGGAGTACTACCAAGGTAAATCCAAAATGTACTGCCAGAATCATGGCCAAAACCGCGCTGACTACAGAAGCAGAGCTATTGATTGCCCAGGCCCAGGGCACAAAAGTCGGTTGCACAGCTGCCACTCTAACCAGGGCAAGTGGAAATGGCATGCCCATGCAAAAAGCTAGCGGGGCGATCAAGAGACTGGTCACCCCTAACCTGATAAGCAGCGAAGAAGCACTAAACAGGTTGAAAACGGGCCCGAGTGCTGCAACATAGCTTGTCGCAATCAGACAAATCCCGACAACGGCAAAAACAATACCCTGGGCAGGACGGCCGCGTTGGCTGAAACGGTGGGCCCAAGTGGCGCCCAGTGCGGCGAATATGAGGAAGGAAGTCAGCACCGCAACCGCCGAGTAAATGGGCTGATGAAGAAAGAGAACAAAACGTTGGATAAAGACCATCTCGATAAACAGAAAAGCCAACCCAATTGCGGCGAAACAGATCACCAACTGGAATTGGCTGATTGAACGCCGTTGTGGGTGACGGCGCCTGAGCCAGCCCAGCGGTACCAACACCAGCAGCACGCTGCCTGCGATGGCCTGGATTAGTGTTGCGATGAGAACCATGTAACCCCATTCCATCAATGCTCCACCGCCCTGTCCCCACAATGACAGGATTTCAGGCACTGTACGCCACTTAAGAAATCGGGCGAAGTAGGGCCGATTGTCGGTTGCTGGGGTGATGTCAAACTTGTATTGCGCAATAAACTCTTCGGATTGGTCGCTGAGAACTGCTGTGGCACCATCAAAAAACCAGGGCTGGCGGAGCACGTTATACCGGTTGGCCTCAGTTCGCGGCATGGTCGGGTAATAGGCGAGATCGAACCCACGCTTGGCGCAGAAATGGCGCAACGCGGCAATCTCGGTTGAGGTCACAGCGGAATTTTTTACCAGCAAGGTACTTGTTGCCCAACTGCGAATTAGAACGATCCGCTCCTTCGGATTGTCCACACCGATCGACCGAAGGGCGTCGACGGAGGTCATAAGAAGTTTTAGTGCGTCGCGTGGGGGGACCCGAAGCCAGCGGGTAATGGCAAGATAGCCGTTTGGGGACAGTCGTTTGAAATAAGACTGAAAAGCCTCGACCGTATACAGATAATTCTCGCCAAGTGCATTAAGACCGCTTATAGACGTGCTATACGTGTCCAGTAGGTTAAGTTGAATTAGGTCAAAAGACTTTCGATTCACTGCGACAAAACCACGAGCGTCGCCCGTGTGCACGCGTACTTCAGGGCGCTGATACAGACCGCCAGAAAATTCTTGAAATCGTGTGCCAACAAGATGAACAACGTTCGAATTGAGTTCCACTGCGTCTACTTGTGTTGCTCCAAGTCGTAGCGCTTGAAGGACTCCACTGCCGCCACCAGCGCCGAGCACGAGCACAGTTTCTGGTTGACCTAAGTGATACGGCAGAGCCGAGGTCAACTGATCGAAGTGGTTCGCAGGAGATTTGTCACTTGAAGCCGTAATTGCGGACATGTTGCCAGCATCGGTAAAGATACCGAGTTGCGGTGGCGGTCCCGTAACAGCGTGCAGGCTAAGTCCTGGAGCATATCTCAAGGGGACCACATCGTTGGCCACCACTGTGACGAGGCCTAAGGGCCCCGACAGTTGTTCGATCACCCGAGCACCGACTACGCGCGTTGCCTGACTGAGTGGCTTGTAGGGCGAGATCAATAATTCCCCGCGCCAGGACCAGATAAGTGCAGGCAGTGTTATCACCGCAACAAGTACGATGAGTCCCAGCCGGGGCTGCATGCGCAACTCGCAAAGCGCAACCACTGTCGCACAGACGCCGATCAGTCCCACCAGTGCGAGGCATTGGAGTGGAAACACCAAAACCAGTCCCGCCATCAAAATGAGACTCCCAAAACCAGCACCAGTAAGGTCCGCTGCGTACACCATTGGTATGCGCTTTTGATAGCGTATAAGTGAAATTCCCACCGCACAGCCAGAAAAGAAAAACGGTATGGACAACAGCAAGTAAATTATCACCAGATGTAGCAGTTGACCGGCTCCCCAGAAGATCTCTTCGGGGTGGAAAACGACTCGTTGGGCCAACGCATAGCAGCCAACGGTAGCTGGGCCGAACACAGCCAGGCATGCAATGTAGAATGTTCTGAAGTGGGGCAGAAGGCGCCCCTGTAGCAACGCGAGAAACGTGCCACTGGCCCCGATACCGAGCATTGCGAGGCTGATCGCCATATAAGCGAAGTGATGCCACTGAATGATCGAGAATAACCGCAGCAGCAACAGTTCATAGGCCAGCGCTCCAGCCGAGATGAGCGCCACCGAAACAAATGGAGGCCGCTCGCTGACTGAGTATTCGGCTTCCCGCGCGAAACCGTTGATCACCGGGCTTCAGTGACCTCCAGTAAGGGGAACAAAGCGGACAGGCAGGATCTGGCGGGTCGAGAGTTGACCGGCTAAGTTTTTTTTAACCAGCAACAAGTCCTGTACAAAGAAACGCGACCCAACTGGAATAACTAAGCGACCGCCAGGTCGTAGCTGCGTGAGCAAGGGCGGCGGAACGTGGCCAGCAGCAGCTGTAACAATGATCGCATCATACGGTCCGTACTCCGGCCAACCGTAGTAACCATCGCCAATGCGGCTATGAATGTTATTGTAGCCAAGACGTAGCAGTCTCGCGGACGCTGAGCGACCAAGGGGCTCGATGATCTCGATGGTACGAACTTCACGGACAAGTTCAGCAAGGACCGCAGCCTGATAGCCCGAGCCGGTGCCAATTTCAAGCACCCGATCGCTAACGCCTACCTTGAGTAGGTCGGTCATCAATGCCACGATGTAGGGCTGGGATATGGTCTGGCCGTGTCCAATGGGTAGCGGGCGATTCTCGTAGGCGTGAGCTCGCTCTTCCTTCGGCACGAACTCGTGCCGCGGTACCCGGGCCATCACCGACATCACCCGCAGGTCAAATTTTTCTGTTCCGATAAATTGGCTAGTTTCGATGACGTCCTGGCGGATGAGTTCGATCATCTTGCTGCGTTGTGTCTCGAAAGAATCGGCGCAGACTGTTGATGCCAGGCAGGCCAGTAGGAGGGATACCCAGGCCAGCGCATAATGAAGCAGTGGAACTCTCACGATAGCGGTAGGTGCGCTAGCATTGGTCGGGGGTGAAATCATTAGAACAGTTGACAACGTAAACACTTCCTGTCTATTGGCCTGAAACGTGAAATGATGAAAACAATACTCTTCTTGCTGTCAAGTTGCATATTTTTGTATGCGTTGTTGATCCTCGTGCTCTTCTTCATGCAGAGATCCTTTCTCTATTTTCCCTCAAATGAAAAACTTGACCTATCCAAGGCTGTAGTAACCGGGCTGGAAGAAGTAAAACTCGAGACTGCAGATGGGCTCGTGCTGACCGCCTGGTTTATGAAACCAGAACCCGCCAGAAATGGCGAGACCTTTCTGCTATTTCACGGGAATGCCGGGCATATCGGGCACAGGGTAGAGAAATTCCGCAGAAT
>CAJXWH010000135.1 GCA_913062915.1 uncultured Acidiferrobacteraceae bacterium
CGCGCATCGACTCGTTCGAGCCGGTCATCGGCCCGGCGCAAACCATGGTCACCCTCCGCGGCGCCGGGTTTCACAAGATTCTTTTCTTGAAGTTCGGCAGCGGCGTGGCGGCGTTCGAGCGCAAGTCTGCCGGCGAACTGCTGGCGCGCGTGCCGTCGAACGCCTCGACCGGCCCTGTGTCGATCATCACGCCCGACGGCGAGGTGACCAGCGACGCGGTCTTCACCGCCACAGCCCCTGGCGACCTGCAGATGACCTCGGCCGCGGCCAGCCCGGACTACCGGCCTGATCAGCCTGTGCAAATTAACAGCCGGCTGGTTTTCTTTGGGCCAACCGTGGCCACGCAGGTGACGGTGACCAACCAACTGCCGGCCGGCGTCACGCTGCTTGCGGCCGAGCCGGAGCCGACGCAGGTGCTTGCCGGCGGGCGGACGCTGGTGTACGCGCTTGGCCAAGTGGAGCCGGGCGCTGTCGCCGATTTTGAGCTCACGCTGCTGCCCTTGGCCAAGGGACAGTTCACCAATGTCATCCGCGCCACGGCGTACGAGGGCGATGTCGTGCCGACCAACAATGGCGCGATCGCCCGCTTCGTGGTGTACGAGCCGGGCGACATCCGGTTGGGCATCAGCGTTGATCCGTTCGGGCACACGTTCACGCTGAGCTGGGTGGAGCTCGGCCTGCCGGTGACGGTGGAAACCGTGTCATTCCTGCCCGGCAACAATTGGCGCGACCTGCCGTTCGAGCCGTGGACCGTTGGCGGCCGAACCTTTGTGACCCTGAAAAAATTCGGTTCCCAAGCCTACTTCCGCCTGCGAATGAATCTGGACAAAAACTAATGGTTTCCAGGACAATTCAAGTCTTTGTCTTGATCCATAAGGCGAAAAAACCTTAGGTTGCCGACGCGGGAGGGAAGCTATACCAACAATTGTTTGTGGTTTGTCGAGGTGATGATGCTGGAAAGTTGGTGGTGGCAGTCTGAGTTTGTCCAGGTCGTGTTATGTTATTGTGTGTTAAAAGACCGTTGCCAGAACGTGCTCCTCGATTGCGAGATGAACTATACACAGCACAGACTTGTCTGTTACGGATAAATGCCCGCCTGAATGTAATTCCAAGATGAGCACAAAGAAAATTTCTGCCAATGTTGTGAATGTGATTTGCATGAAGTGGGGGGATAAGTTCGGCCCCGAATATGTCAACCGTCTTTATGGAATGGTTGCCAGAAACCTGACACTTGATTTCCGATTTATCTGTTTCACAGAAGTTCAAAAGGGGATTCGCCCTGAGGTGGAAATCCAACCGCTTCCTGAACTTGACATACCGGAAGGTTTGCCTGAGCGGGGTTGGATGAAGTTGACGTTGTATGCGGAAAACTTTGGGAATCTTTCCGGCCCAACGCTTTTCCTTGATTTGGATGTCGTCATAGTTGGTAGCATCGATTGCCTGTTCGAATATGAAGCTGAATTTGCAATCGTCCATGACAAGCATCGACCAGCCAGGATGATCGGAAACTCTTCCGTGTTTAGGTTTGAGATCGGGAGATATCCGCACATACTCAAGAATTTCACGGATAATTTCGTCGAGATCAGAAAACAATTCAGGCACGAACAGGCTTACCTGTCCTCTGAAATTCGAAAACTGGGGATACTGAAATTCTGGCCTGATGATTGGTGTCCGAGTTTTAAATACCACTGTGTTCCTTCCTGGCCCAAGTCGTGGTTCCAATCTCCCGGGATCCCGGAAAATTCACGGGTAATCATCTTCCACGGTAACCCCAACCCACCGGATGCCCTGATCGGGGAAAGCGGGAAATGGTGGCGTCGTATTCGCCCATCCCCTTGGCTTAAGAAATATTGGATAGAATAGCACCATGTCGGACCATCCGTTCTTAAAATTTCGCGTGGAAGGATCCGAATGATCTTCTTCATTGGGCAACCCAAATATACGAAATGAACAATAACCCCTAGTTGTACTTTCAATATATGTAATGCTCGAAATCGATAATGATATATCCAGCCCCTTTGGTACCTACAGTCTTAGACCGCTTCAGAAAGTTGTCCTTTCAATCGCTCGACTGCCCGGTTTGTGCAGATGATGGGCCACGCAAATCACCGTGCGATCTTCCTCAAGTCGATCGATTGCGCCTTGCACTTGGCTTTCGGGGTGAAATGCGCTTGGGCAGCAGGAACTCCGAGGGTGTTGGAGCCTGTCGATGAAAGTTGTCGACCAGGAAACCGGCGAAGAGATCGTTCAAGAGAAGAAAGAAAAGTCCGAGTAATCTCTTGGCCTGATTCTCTTTCCAACGCCTCCGGCCATCTGGTCGTGGGCGTTTTTTTGCTTCTCGCTCGGGAACGGAGTGTGTAATGGTCTGTCCCACGTCAAAAGCCTCTCTCAGCTTTCAGGGTTGTCAGGAGTGTCGCCGGACGGATGGAACCACGTTCTGGTTCACGCCGCTGGTCAGTGATGCGGCGGCAAAGCACCTGATGGAAACGCTGCCGAACCCCCGCTTTGACGACCCTGACCCACAAGCCACCTTGTTGAAAAAGGCGCGCCAGCGACTTGTCACCAAGATCAAGGCTGATGGCTTGGATGGGACCAGCGCAGTCATCAAAATCTTTCCGCTTCGAAACCCCATTTCGCGCCTGAAACACCGTAAATACGCCTATACCGAATTCATAAACTACTCCAAGGCCCAAGCCCGCGGCATTCCCACGCCAAAGGTTTATGCCTTTTGGGAAAATCGCAAGTTTGGCCTTGTGAATGGCTCGGGCGTGTTGATCGAGTTCCTAGAAGGATACAAAAACATCCTCGAGATGTCGCAGGAAACCGATATCGATTACCAGCAGGCCGCATTGGTCGCCATTCCCGCCATTTGCGCGATGTACGAAACCGGTGCCTTCAATGCCGATGGGCGCGATGAAAACATCTATATCGCCAACAATGGCGCCAGCCCCGAACAGTTTAGCATTATCGACTGGCAATATGCCGGTTTCAGCGTGCCGCGCTCCGATTGGTTGCTGGAACACCTTGTGGCCTATTTCATCCGCAAGGCGCCTGAACAAGATCAGGATGGGTTGCGCAATGTATGGACTGAAAAGGTCAGACAGGCCGCAAATCACCCAGCATCCGCTGACGAGTTTCAGTCCCGCATTGACAGCTTGCTCAAACGTCCCCCCTCCACCAACCAACGCATTGCCATGACCCCCTTGGAGTGAGATCGGTCACCATGTCCACGACACAAGCCCGCCCAAACTTCTGGCACCATTTGGCCCTCAAGACGCGGTTTGCACATGCACGCCTGAAGAAAGGCACCGTCCGCTTCAAGACCAGTAATCTGGCCTCGGTCTATGCTGCCTATGAAGAACGGGGCATCGCCTATGTCGTGTTGCGGTGGGCGGCCGAGGTGCCGATGGAGCAGTCCGAAGAAGCGGGTTACACGAAAGACGTGGATCACCTGATTGCGGCCAAGGATGTGATGGCCGCGCTGGATGTTTCTTCGGCCTATCCGGGGAAGATCAAGTGCGATTACTACTCAGCCGAAGGGCGTTCAGGGACATCCTATAACGGGATGCCCTACTATCAACCGGCGCGGGCGCTGTCGATTCTGGCCCGCCGCAGCCGCGATCCGCGTGGGTTCTATCGCCCTTGCCTTGAGGACGAGTTTTTCGCGTTTGCCTATCACCTTTGCTATCACAAAGGACATCGGGCAGGCATTCCGACAGGCACCGACGTTGCCCCCGACACAGACGCCCCACGCGACTATCTGGCCGAATTGAAACGGCTCGCAATCAAGGCGCAGCGCAACGATCTTCCCGAAAACATCACGCTATTGGGCCTGCATCACTATCTGGTACGGAACAAATGGGGGATGCCTTACGACCTGATGCTGCGCTGGCCCGGCAGTCATCCTTTCATGGAAGCCCTCACCCGTCTTGAAGAGGCCGCGATGGAGGAGGATTGCCCGCTTGCCAAAGACCTGACCATCATCGTTCTTCGCGATGATTGCGATAGTCCCGAACTGGAAGAAATCGCCCGTCAAAAAATCGCTGAACGGTTCACGATCGAGCAAGAGATCCGTCTGGATGGGGCCGCCCGCGAAAGGGTGATCCAGCGGACACGTGGAGGAAACTGGAACGAAAAAGGGCGGGAAGAGACGATAGGGCCGACACTTGCTTTCCTGTGCCGCAATGCACCCGAACCCGGCCCACTGCCCGACAATATGAGCGCGGCCAAGGTCGCCAAGCGCTACCCGCAGGTTCATCACACCGATGTTCTAATCAAACGTGCGATTCGGGCGGCCATTAACAAAATGGCTCCGACCTCATTCAACAGGGCGGCAATCCACGCGACAGACAACCCAATGGAAGCTGTCAAAACCCTGCGCGCCATATTGGACGATAAGGCGCGAGCCTTTCTGGAAGACTTCGCAAAAGGCCCGCGATAGGCGGATTACTCTGGCAGTTTGGCCATCTTCGCAATGGTCTTTGCGGTGACGATAGCCATGGAATGCGCTTGGCCAAACGGGCGATGCATTATTCGCAAAGGCTAAAAAGGCCCCGAAAAACAGGCGAAAAAGTTCAAAAAGGGGGTTGCAATGGGGGTGGGGAGCGAATACGGTGCGCGGCCCCAATTTCGGGGCAGTCTTGGTTTTGCAGGCTAATTCACTTCAAATCTCTGCGAAATCATCTGTTTTACAGTCATGGTTAAAATTCGTTTAAGGCGTTTCGGAAAGAAGAACACACCGGTTTACCGCGTTGTGGTGGCAGACGGTCGTTCGCCGCGTGATGGCAGGATTATCGAGGAGATCGGCACGTACGATCCGCTGCTCAAGAACAACAATTTCACCCTGAAACTCGACCGGGTTGATTACTGGCTCGGCGTCGGCGCCCAGGCGTCGGACACGGTGAACTCCTTCATCAAGAAGGCCCGCAAGGGTCCGGTGGAAGTGGCCGATGAAGAACCGGCGGCTGAAGCCGTCGAGGCTCCGGCAGAAACGGAGGCTGCGCCGGAACCCGCAGAAGCCGCTGCGGAAGTTGCCGTGGCGGAGGAACCCGCCGCTGAGGAGGCAACGGAACCGGAAGCTCCCGCTGCGCCCGAGGCATCCGCCCCCGAGGAAGCGCCCGAGCCGGAAGCACCCGCTGCCGACGAAGCCGACGCGCCCGAGGAAGCGCCCGAGCCGGAAGCACCCGCTGCCGACGAAGCCGACGCGCCCAAGGCGGACAATTAAACAGCATGCAGGCTTTTTTGGAACAGGTAGTCAAGGGACTGGTCGATCATCCGGACGCGGTGGACATCACCAAGGTCGAGCAGGAACGCACGACGGTTTACGAGTTGCGCCTCGACCCGACGGATGTCGGGCGAATCATCGGGAAGTCGGGGCGGACCATCAACGCCATCCGTTCCCTGATGCAGGCTGGCAGTGCCAAGGCGGGCAAGTTTACCCGGCTGGAAGTGATCGACGAGAAGGACGACGCCGCGGACGAGTGAC
>CAJXWH010000136.1 GCA_913062915.1 uncultured Acidiferrobacteraceae bacterium
CCTCCTTTGGTGGTTTGAGCGTGGCGACTCTTGCCACGCTTTTTTTTCCAGAAATCGGTAAGATTGAGCACGGTAGCGCGGGGTCGATTCAGGGCGTATGGTTTGCTCGGAACAAGTGGGCCCGCTGGCGTTCCGGTTGTGCCGAGACCTGCCATCTTGTAACATCCGCGCCTCATTTTTCATCCATTATTCGCTGACACGGCCGGACCCAATGAAGACGATCTCGGTACGACCCCAGGACGTCCACCATGATTGGTACGTCATTGATGCAACCGACCAGATCCTGGGTCGACTCGCCACCCAAGTAGCGCACCGACTGCGAGGCAAGCATAAACCCGAATACACCCCGCACGTCGACACCGGGGACTACATCGTGGTCATCAACGCGGAGCAGGTTCGGGTCACCGGGAACAAGCGCGCCCAAAAGATGAGGTACCGGCATTCCGGGTACCCGGGTGGGATCAAAGAAGTCACGCTCGAAGACGAGCTGCGTCAGCACCCCGCGCGGGTGATCGAGAATGCGGTAAAAGGCATGGTTCCTCGAAATCGACTCGGGCGTGCCGTGTTATCCAAGTTGCGCGTGTATGCTGGTAAAGAGCATCCGCATGAGGCCCAAAACCCCAAGCTGCTCGTTCTATAGCGGAGCGACCGAATTAACTGACCGACAGGACATCATGGCCAGCACAGAATCTCATTACTACGGAACGGGACGGAGAAAGTCATCCACCGCCCGGGTGTTCCTGACCCAGGGCACGGGCGAGATCATCGTTAACCGTCGCCCTCTGGACCAATACTTCGGCCGGGAAACCGCGCGGATGGTTGTTCGCCAGCCGCTCAATGTGGCCGATCTTTCGAGCAAGGTGAATATTCGTGCGACGGTAGTTGGGGGAGGCAGCAGCGGTCAGGCTGGCGCAATTCGTCACGGTATTACACGCGCGCTCTTGCAATATGATGAAACGTTGCGCGGTCCGTTACGCAAAGCTGGATTTGTAACTCGTGATTCACGCGAGGTAGAGCGTAAAAAGGTCGGACTGCGAAAAGCCCGCAAGCGACCTCAATACTCGAAACGCTGATAAGCGCCCATCTTGATTTTCGGTAGCGAGGCGTAATCGAGTTTCGTGCCAGTATCCCCGATCTCGAATGGGGGATCGTCCAACGGTAGGACTGCGGACTCTGACTCCGCCAATACAGGTTCGAATCCTGTTCCCCCAGCCATCCCCCGTGGTCGCTAGGAGGGTACCTGATGCATCGAAAAATATTCCGGCCGCAGACGCGATGCCTATCGGCTCGCTATTCCCCAACAGAGCGAATTGGAATGACAGCGAAACGTGCTGTCGTTGTCGTACCGGAGTATACTGGTCGTCAAGAAATGTGTTGCAGTGATTGACATCATGACAGAAGCGCCTATGGTCTCGATGACGCAGAACGCGGTTCAGCGATTGGAGAGACTGATTGCAGCGAAGGAAAATTCGAGCTTGATGCTACGGGTCTATGTACAGGGCGGTGGCTGTTCGGGTTTTCAGTACGGATTTCAATTCGAGGAACAAAGGGAGGAAGATGACCTCGAATTCGAACGAGATGGCGTCAAGCTGCTCGTCGACTCGATGAGTTTTCAGTATCTGATGGGTTCTGAAATCGATTTTATTGATGACTTGATGGGAACACGTTTTGTAGTGAGTAACCCCAACGCGGCGACCACTTGCGGTTGTGGTTCGTCGTTTGCTGTCTGAATGCATCGCTGAGCAGGCGGGCCTAACTGGCGTGCCTGTCTATTGTTGCGGGTGTGCGACGCGATTAATCCCGATATTCGGGTGAACTTCCGCGTGGTGGTCTTCCCCTTAGCTTAGACCTCTGTAGTTCTGGCGCTGTGGAGTGACGGCTGTCAGCGGCGGGCCAGTTGGTCCAGGTGGGCTGACCAAAAATCGGCGGTTTTCATGAATTCGGGCCGCAGGGCGCGGTCGATAGCGAAAGATCGAGGCAATTTCACAGTGAGCGGATTTCGGTGGACCCCGTTGACCCGAAATTCGTAATGCAGGTGAGGGCCGGTGCTGAGGCCAGTGGTGCCTACGTAGCCGATTACCTGACCTTGCGTGACGGTACTGCCGCTCCGAATATTTTTGGCAAAGCGGGACAGATGTGCGTAGAGCGTAATGTATTTCTGCCCGTGCTGAAGAGTGATCACTTTTCCATACTGATGTTTTCTGCCGATAAAAGTCACCAGGCCATCTGCCGTCGCCATGACAGGGTCGCCAGTGCTTCCACCGTAATCCACTCCTTTGTGGGCACGCCATTTTTTTAATACCGGGTGGTAACGGCGTTTTGAAAAGCGTGATGTGATTCGCGCCATTCGCATGGGGGAACGCAGAAAAAGACCCTCGAGACTTTCGCCATCGGGGGTGAAATAATGGCTTGTTCCATTTCGGCTGACCTGGCGAATCGCGCGATACGCTTTTCCACGAACAACGAATTCCGCGGCCAAGATAGGACCTGAGCCAAATTTTCGGCCATCCAGAGAACGCTCTTCGTAGATGAGGGTATATCGATCACCCGGGCGCAGATCTTTACTGAAGTCGATCTGCCACTGAAAAATAGATGAAAGATTGTAGAGGAGATCCCGACTGACTCCGTTCTTCATCCCGCTTTGAAATAACGATGATCGGATCACGCCGGTGAGCGTCCGCTCGGTTACGTCGAATTTACGTTTGATCGTGCTGGCGCGGTACCGTTGTCCTTCGCGTTCTACCGAAAGGATGGACAGCAGGTCGGGCTGGTAGCGCAGTGCCAGGAGTTGCTGTCCTCGAACAAGCATCTGTAGATAAGGGCCGGTGCGCAGCCTATTGAGAATCTGCGCGTTGCCGCGTCGTGCAATTGTCACGGCGATTCGCGGATCGAGCCCGAGACGTTGGAAGATTTTCGATAACGAGTCACCCGAGCGAATGTTGATGTTTACCCAGCGTTCGATCGGGGCTTCAATCGTGGATTTGGGAACGGTAGTTTTGGGCGATTCCAGTTGCGGCTGCGGCATTAACAGGTAAGCAAGGTCAAATTGCAGGGCCGCGCGCGTGATCGCAGCATTTGAGGGAACCGCCGAAGATGAATCTAGGTCCAGTGCCCGGGTTGTTGAATTGGGGCTCGCCGGAATCGGCCGCCAGGTCGACATATCAGTGATTGGATCGTCGACTGCACTTGAGAGACGAGAAGCCGGCGGAATACCATCGCGACCGGTTGGCGAAGAAATAATATCGGGTATCGACAAACTGCCCGGAAGGGGTTTGCGCAGAGCTAGAGAATCTTGAACCAGGCGGTCTTCTGCCTCCAAAACAGCGGACAACTGAGAAGCCAGTTTCGTTCGCCGCGCCTCCAAGGATTCAGGGCTGCCGATCGAGGCAATCGGTTCATGGCCGAGCCAAATGCCGGTGACCAACAATATGATTCCAGCGATTACCCAGTAGGCACGGTGTGATTTGCCGATCGGCATTAAATCTGGCACAAGACGGGGGAAGTGACGCAAATCACTTTGGAAAACCGTTCGATTTCGAGGAGCCATTGAGCGGAAGCAAGACAGGTGCACGCAGTATGCGGGCGAGGCCAGCCGGGTAATTTACCTGCGTTTCCGAGACCCGTCAAAAATAGGGGTCGGGGCCTCAAGCGGATCGATAATAAACCAACGCTGGGCTCGAAGTGCCTAGCATGCTGCTGGTCCTTCGATGCCGTCATGTTCCAGTAATCAAGATACGATTCGTAGGTGCACGGCGGTGAGACGAGTACGTCAGTATTTCGCCATTGCGGTAGAATTTGTTTGCCCCTTTCAGCAGGCGCTGGTGGAATGTTCCTATGCCCGAGAAACCGATAGATAACGTAATGGCAGAGCTTCGCCGGGGCGTTGAGGAAATCATCCCGGAGGAGGAACTGATAGCGCGGCTAAAAGGAGGCCGGCCGCTTCGAGTCAAGGTCGGATTTGACCCGACTGCCCCGGATCTTCATCTTGGTCATACGGTGGTCGTAAACAAGATGCGCCAGTTTCAAGACTTTGGCCACGAAATTATTTTCCTGATTGGCGATTTCACCGGAATGATCGGCGATCCGAGCGGAAAGAGCACGACCAGGCCGCCGCTCTCGCGCGATGAAATTGAACAGAATGCGGTCACCTACCGAGAACAGGTGTTTAAGATTCTGGATCCGAAGAAGACGCGGATCGAATTCAACTCCGTCTGGGGTAACGAGCTCGGCGCCGAGGGACTGATACGGCTGGCCGCCCGCTATACCGTGGCGCGAATACTCGAGCGCGATGATTTCTCTACACGTTATCGCAACGGTGAGCCGATTGCGATTCACGAGTTCCTGTATCCACTCATGCAGGGATACGATTCGGTCGCGCTCGAGGCCGATGTAGAACTCGGTGGGACGGACCAGAAATTCAACTTACTGGTGGGTAGAGAATTACAGAAGCAGTACGGTCAAGCGCCACAAATAGTGCTTACCATGCCGTTGCTGGAAGGCCTGGATGGCGTACAGAAAATGTCGAAAAGTCTGGGTAACTATGTCGGTATCACCGAACCCCCGGACGAAATGTTTGGCAAGCTGATGTCCATTTCGGACGATTTGATGTGGCGTTATTTCGACCTCTTGAGCCTGCGGAACGTTTCGGAACTCGAGCAATTAAAAATGGACGCGGCCGAAGGCATGAATCCGAGGGACATCAAATACATGCTGGCTGGAGAGATCGTCGAGCGATTTCACTCAGCGAGCGATGCGCGGAGCGCAAAAGAGGAATTTGTCAATCGCTTTCAGAAGGGCGCAATGCCGGCCAGCATAGTGGAGAAAGTTGTTAGCAGCAGCGGCGAGGAGATGCCGATCGCTACGGTCATCAAAGAGGCTGGACTGGTGGCAAGCACGTCTGAGGCGCTGCGGATGTTGGAGCAAGGCGCCGTTCGAATTGACGGCGAACGGGTCACCGACCGCGATAAGAAGATCGGGGCCGGTGACGCGGGGATTTTTCAAGTCGGAAAACGCCGCTTCGCACGGATCCGGGTGACCTGAAAATAGTGCTTTTATTGGTGGAATTCAGTCGAAAAATCCCGAATTTTCTTTGACGGCCAACAATTTCGGGGTATAATTCGCGGCACTTTTGAGCGGCCCGGTGGGTCGCTCCGTTCTTTTACAACTTGATTAGGCAGATTGTGTGGGCGCTTTTGCGTCACAATTCCGTAAATCAGCTGTTCAGGCTTAACTTGTATGAAAATACAAGCGGGGCCAGCGGACCTTGGTCCGTGAGAAGTCATGTTTGAACTGGAGAGTTTGATCCTGGCTCAGATTGAACGCTGGCGGTAGGCCTAACACATGCAAGTCGAACGGCAGCAGACCGTGACAATCCCTTCGGGGTGCGTTTGGTGCTGGCGAGTGGCGGACGGGTGAGTAACACGTAGGAATCTGCCCAACAGTGGGGGACAACCCGGGGAAACTCGGGCTAATACC
>CAJXWH010000137.1 GCA_913062915.1 uncultured Acidiferrobacteraceae bacterium
TCTGGGTTGCCCATTGGCGGGCGTCACTTAAACGCAGAAACGATTGTGATCGGACAGGTTGGCCTTTGCGTCGGATTTGTACCTGCCAACGCCGGCCCCGCTTTCGGATAGACGCCATCTTGCACCTCGCTGTGACACAGTTGTGACAGCGGAGGTTTGAGGCGCCCTCGGTCAATCAACGAGGCGAAATAAGAGCCTGATAACTCGAAGGAAAACTGGTGGAGCGGAGGAGGATCGAACTCCCGACCTTCGCATTGCGAACGCGACGCTCTCCCAGCTGAGCTACCGCCCCTCGATGAAGCCAGTCTGCTTTTTACTTTTGTAAAAAGCGTGTTGTAGTCTACCGCAGGGTTTTGTGCTGCGCTAGGCTGTGAGCCATGTGGTCAGCGTGTCGGCATGATAAGGTGTAAGGATACGAGACGCACATGCATTATCAAATGAACCAGGATCTTTTGGAGAACGGAGACAGGGAACAGATTCTCGCCACTGTTGCGAAGACTTTTGAGGAGCGGGTTCCTTTCAATCGAATCCTCGGATTCGATATTAAATTGCAAAGAGATGGCGCTGCAAAACTATCGTTTCAGATGCGCGATGATCTAGTCGGTAATTTTATGCGGGGCAATTTGCACGGCGGGGTGATTTCGAGCAGTCTAGATGTCGTCGGTGGTTTGGTTGCTTTTGTCGCACTTCTTGATCAAAACCTGGTGCAATTATTTGACGAGGGGTTAGAACGTTTTTCGAAAATGGGCACGGTTGATCTTCGGATAGACTTCTTGCGGCCGGGCCTTGGCCGTTCTTTTGTCGCTACCGGTTCCATTTTGCGTGCCGGTCGGCGGATTGCGGTAGCGCGGATGGAGCTTCACAACGACAGCGGTACGCTGATTGCAGTTGGTACGGGGACCTACAGTATTGGTTGACCTGCCATCGCCATTTGGGTATCCGGCCACAGCCGACGGTAGTATATTGGTTGATGCAGGCTCAACAACCCCAGGCGCAGTGGCGGCGACGGCACCGATGGACGAAAAATCGCTGGATTCACCTAAGAGCCCAGGTATACGGCTTCAAACCCGGCGTCTCAAGAACGAGTGGAGCATCGAGGATGTCGCTGCGGACCTTAATCTGAGAATTGAGGTGATTGCAGCTCTAGAGGCCGACGATTACTCCAAGCTTCCCGAAAGGACGTACGTTCGGGGCTACCTGCGGGCTTATGCACGGTTGCTGGGAATTCACGAAGAAGAGGTGTTGGAGGACCTCCCTGAAATTCACAGGGCCAGAGGCGGTCTCGGCTCGGTACTGCCCGTTATGGGGGGCGCCGCATTACGGAGCGCGCAGGATGTACCGAAAACCGCGGTGTTCAAGCCAGCGCCGCGGAACTGGGTGCGGCCGACATTGTGGTCAGTTCTGGTGGTTGTCCTGATACTGCTTGCCTGGTGGGTGAGCGGCCTTCGTCCTTCCGCGGTAAATGGTTATTCAAGCGCCACTGACACAAACCAGGAGGGTCGCACTACGACGGTAACGTTGCCCGTTGGCAATGCTACCGAAACGGGCAATTCCGGGAATTGACGGGAACCCAAATTCGTTTAATCCAGGCAGTCGGTCATGACCTGAGCGTCGATGTTCCCGCCACTGATCAAAATGCCCACGCGCCCGGTCGCAGATACAGCACCGGATAACAGGGCAGCGATGCCGAGAGCGCCCGATGGTTCAACGACCAACTTGAGATCAAAGAACGCATAGCGGACGGCATCGACAATGGCTTGTTCGGGCACGGTGATGATGTCCGCAACCAGGCGCCGAATCAAATCAAAGGGAATCTGTCCGAGCGATTCTGTCCGAGCCCCATCTGCAATCGTGGGCGGATTGACCACACGATGCAATCGTCCGCTTCGAAAGGAGCGCGCTGCATCGTCAGCCAGTTCCGGTTCCACACCAACAACCTGACACTGCGGGGAGCGCATACCCGCCGATAAGGCCGAACCCGCCAACAGGCCGCCGCCGCCACAGGGAACCAGCAAGGTATCGAGGGCGCCTACCAAGTCGAAAAGTTCGAGAGCCGCTGTCCCTTGACCGGCAACGATCTGCGGATGGTCAAATGGCGGTACCAGCATGAAACCGCGCTGATCAATTAACTTCGCGGCGACCTCTTCTCTTCGGGTCTGCTCGGGGCTGTATGGAACAACGTGCGCTCCGTATTTCTCGGTCGCAGTTTTTTTAGTTTGGGGCGCATTGTCCGGCATGACGATCGTGGTTTTTATCCCAAGAAGTTTTCCACAGAGGGCGACCGCTTGAGCGTGGTTACCGGATGAATAGGCAACGACCCCGCGCGATTGTTCGTCGGGCGTGAGTTGCACCATAGTGTTCCATGCGCCGCGGAATTTGAATGCGCCCGCCCGCTGAAGGTTTTCGCACTTAAGAAATACCTTTGCCTGGGCGACTTGATCGAGGGCTGTGTCAGAAAGTACTGGCGTTTGGAGAGCCTTGCCGCGGATACGCTCTTGAGCGGCCAGCACATCTGCGAATTGAGGCATCGGTTGATCGGCATTCATGACCGACAGTGTAGCCGACGCCAGATCGAGCGATTGGCCGGCTTCGGGGTGCCCGGAGCATTTAGAATCCGCTCCGTTGTAACATCAGGACCATCATGACGCACGCACTGCCCGAGTACATCGAAGCGGAGACTGGAGCCGCACCGCAGCATTGCGTGATCTGGCTGCACGGGCTCGGAGCCGATGGCCGGGATTTTGCCGATCTTCCCGGTATGTTGAACCTGCCAGCCCAAATGGCGATACGATTTTTGTTTCCGCATGCACGCATGCGACCCATCACGCTAAATGGCGGCATGATGATGCGAGGCTGGTATGACCTGACGGGTCTCGACGCGAACAAAAAAGAAGATCTGGATGGACTCGAAGAGTCATCAGATCTGGTTACGGCGTTGATCCATCAGGAAGTGGCCCGCGGAATTCCAGCAGATCAGATATTGCTGGGAGGTTTCTCTCAGGGCGGGGCGCTGTCGCTTTACCTCGGTTTGCGGTATCCGAGCCGACTCGCCGGAATTGTCGGGCTTTCCACCTACCTGCCCGAAGCCAGTCGGGTTCACGCCGAGCGCAGCGAGGCCAACCGGAATACGCGGGTGTTTATGGGGCACGGACTACACGACCCGATGGTTTCTGTGCAGTTCGGCGATTCTAGTCGCCAGCTCCTGGAAGAATTGGGATACCCCCTTACTTGGCGAACGTACCCGATGCAGCACTCGATCTGCGAACCGGAGATGAGGGACTTGGCCGAGTTTTTTGTCGGTTGCCTGTCGGGTTCAACCGGCACCGATCATGGCTAAACATTGTCGGTGGAGTGCGGGATTTGCAGTAGCCAGGACTTGCCTGCCAGAAAAAAAATTGAGCGGTTCGCCGTGCCAGTCACTGATGCAGCCGCCGGATCCTTCGATCACGGGAACGAGCGCCAGAAAATCATGGGTGGACATGTCAGATTCCATCACAATGTCAGCGTGTCCGGATGCAAGGAGGCCATAGGCATAACAGTCTGCACCGAAGCTTCGAAAGCGCGCCGCAGTAGACAAACGGTCAAATTGCTGTCGTTCGCTGCCAGTAAACATGTCGATGCTGGTGGCGAAGACGGTCGCTTCGGCTACGCGTTTCCGACCGCTGCTCTGGCAATGATCTCCATTGTGAAGCGAGGGTTTGCCCGTAACGCCTAGCCATCGTTCGTTAAGTGCCGGCATATCGATGATACCGAGCACGGGCTGGTGTTCGTAGAGAAGCGCAATGAGACATCCGAAGGTGGGCCGTCCGGTGATAAAACTTCGGGTGCCGTCGATCGGGTCAATCACCCACGACCAGGGTCCGTCCGAAGACACACGACCGTGCTCCTCTCCTGCCACGCCGTGCGCCGGGTATCGCTCCGCAATCATCTGGCGGATCACCGCCTCGGCTTCTCTATCCGCTGCTGTGACCGGGGAGCCATCCCTCTTGTATTCGATTGGCCCAAGATTTCGAAAGTACTTCAGGGCAATGCCACGAGCGGCATCAGCCAGTTCTTCGGCAAAGTAGGGGAATTCGTCTGGGCAGGCAGCCCGCATGGGTTCGAATACCGCGGTGGAGAAAGGCACGACAAGATAAGGGTTGCAGACAAACAGCGCAATGTTTGCGACTGGAATCGATTAAGAGAGGGGCGTATTTTTTCCCTGAATTGGTCATAGTAGGACCTGAATCCATAGATAGAATGAAGCGGGAAAGAGTCGACAACGAGTAGGCGAGAGAAAGTATGAGAGATGTCAACGAATTCATCCGGGGTTTGCCGTGCTGGAAGGGATCGGTGGAGATTGCAACACATCCGGGGGGGATAACGAACCAGAATTTTCTTGTTCAAGACCAGAATGAGAAATTTTTCGCACGGGTAGGGGAGGACATCCCAGTGCATGGTGTAATGCGTTGTAACGAGTTAGCTGCAAGCCGTGCAGCGTGGGCTGTTGGTCTGGCACCGAAAGTCGTCTACTCAGCGCCGGGTGTGTTGGTGATGAATTTTCTTCGCGGTAGGACGCTGGTTAGCAAGGACGTCCAACGCGAGGAGACTCTGCGGAAAATCTTGTCACTCATCGGCCGTTGCCACCGATACATGCCAGCCCATATCCGTGGCTCGGCAAACTTATTCTGGGTATTTCAGGTTCTACGCAACTATGCTGTAACACTTCGAGATAACAACAATCGATTAACCGCACAGTTACCGCGCCTGATGGAGATCGCTGATCGCCTGGAAGAGGCTGTGGGCACGATACAACTGGTTTTTGGGCATAACGACCTTTTGGCTGCCAATTTCATTGATGATGGGGACCGGTTATGGTTGATTGACTGGGACTACGCTGGATTCAACAGCCCGCTGTTTGATCTTGCAAATCTGGCTTCGAACAATGGTTTATCCGTCGAGCAGGAAGACTGGGTGCTTGAAATTTACTTCGACCGACGTCCCGATGACGGGGCGAGACGCGCCTACTACGCGATGAAGTGCGCATCGTTGCTGCGTGAAGGCTTTTGGAGTTTGGTATCCGAGACTCATTCAGCCATCGACTTTGATTATGTTTCCTACACTGAGAAAAACCTCAAACGTTTCGAGGAAGCCTGGCAGCGATTCCAGTACGATTTTGGTAAACAATGACGGCCCGGCGGCAGGAACGGCTCTAACTTTGTGACCGTGCCCGTGAGCACCTATCCGACCGATGCCCGCGCAGTTGTAGTGGGGGGTGGAATCATGGGTTGTTCAACGGCCTACCATCTGGGCCAACTCGGCTGGCGCGACGTTGTTCTGATTGAGCGCCACGAACTGACCAGTGGCAGCACCTGGCATGCGGCGGGTCTGGTGGGGCAGTTGAGAAATCAGGCGGGCATTACTCAACTGCTCGGTCATTCGATCGAACTCTATGGTCGACTGGAAGA
>CAJXWH010000138.1 GCA_913062915.1 uncultured Acidiferrobacteraceae bacterium
AATCTGTGAAAAATCCGGGGGTGAGCAAAAGGGCGCCTGCGATCAGAAGACACAAGCCTTCTACCAAGGCTGTCGCGGGTAATTCGTTGCGGGCGAGTGATGCCTGAAATCGCCGCCAAGTTGCCAACCCTTGTATCCGCACCAGCCAGGCGCCGACGATGGCTGTCATCACCACCAGCAAGATCGTCCATGGCGCGCCTATCCGGGCGCCAATCTCCACCAGAAGATAGATTTCCACGAACGGAACGACTAGGAATAAAATGAAGACCGGCATTGAATTCACAGCCATGCCTAACTTGCCCATCGGAGCGGAAGGTCGGCCCGGACACAAAGGAGCATGGCGCTACCCGCAAGTATAGGGGATTTTTTAGCGTCCTCCCTAACCGAACGCCACGATCCGCCAGCTGCAAGGACTCACCTTTTTGCTACCAACATGCGATTACAACTCCCCATACGGCCTCCCAAATGGCTTCTCCTGTCTTGGCGCAGGCGACCCGAAATCATAGGGGCTTGGTTGGTCGCCTTTTTCTGTGCCCTGTCCGTACCTGCCGTTGCCGTGGCGCAAGAGACGACCAGCCCGCCGTCAGACAATACGCCGGTTACTGCACTGCGTGCGCTCCTAGACAACCTGAGCGGCCAAACTGAATTTCTCGATCCGGACGAAGCATTCCAACTGAATCTGGAGAGTGCCGGGGAGGGCATGCTCGTCGCCCGGTTTCATATCGCCAAGGGGTATTACCTGTACCGTGACAAGATGGGTTACGTCCAAGTCGACGGCGCCGCCAAACTTGGATCGTACACGTTGCCCCCTGGTCTCGCCAAGCAGGATGACTACTTCGGCAACGTTGAGATCTACCAGGAGGAGGTCAACGTCCTGTTGCCGGTATCGGTCAGCGACCTGCCCGTGCCCGGTGCGGCCACGATCGTCCTCGTCGCGAACTATCAAGGTTGCGCAGAGAAAGGAATCTGCTACCCCCCCATAGAAAAAACCTTTTCTATGGTGTTGCCAGCGGGGATCACGCACATTTCTCGACCCACTGATTCCACACCTCTGACGTCTACCCGGCTTGCGGGTTATCTGGCAGCCGCGTTTGCAACGGGTCTCCTGCTCAGTTTCACCCCCTGCGTGTTGCCGCTGATTCCCATCCTCTCGAGCGTGGTTGCCGGGCAGGGCCGAGGGATTCGGCGAGGTCGAACGGGCGCATTGTCCATCGCCTATGTTCTTGGAATGGCTGCGACGTACACCGCTATAGGTGCCGTTGCCGGCGCAACCGGTGAGCAGTTGCAGGCTTATTTCCAGAATGTCTGGACGATCGGCGCGGTGAGTTTCATCCTCGCGTTGATGGCGCTGTCGCTGTTTGGGCTCTACACCGTGCAAATGCCCGGGTTTTTGCAGTCGCGTCTCGCCGCTCGCAGTGATCGGCTCGCCGGCGGAACACTCGGCATGATATTCGCGCTCGGGGTCGTGTCGGCGCTGGTCGTCGGCGCGTGCGTATCGCCACTGCTGATTTCGATTCTCAGTATCGCCTTTTTAAACGGCAGTCCGTTTCTTGGCGCTGCCCTGATGTTGTCGGTGGCGCTCGGCATGGGCGTCATCTTGATCTGCATAGGATTTGGCGCGGGCTTTCTGTTGCCAAGAGCCGGCCCTTGGATGGAATCGGTCCAACGGCTGTTTGGGTTTATGCTGCTGGCTGTTGCGATCTACCTGCTGGGCGCCATACCCGCTGTGCCGGTGCTGTTGCTTTGGGCGATCCTGCTGATCGGCGCAGCCGGCTATATCGGGTCGAGATCATTGTTGTCACTTTCTGGCCGCAGGCGCCACCTGGGCAGCGGCGTTGCACTGGTCCTTGTCGCCTGGGGTCTGCTGGCGCTGGTCGGGGCGGTCGGCGGCAAACGGGATATTCTTCAACCGGTGGCCATCGGCTGGCTGCAAAAAAGTGACGATTTATCGTCCAGAAGTAACGCAACTCAGGGGCTGCGCTTTGTCCGGGTTTCCGGGCTTAAGGAACTGGATCAGCATCTGGCCAGCGCTCGGGCTGGCGACAAACCGGTGTTGCTCGACTATTACGCCGATTGGTGCACGGACTGTGTCCGTATGAAAAAAACCACCTTTTCGGATTCTCGAGTCGTGACCGCGTTGCAGCGCTTTGTCGTGCTACAGGTCGATGTAACCGATCCCAGGCTGTCAGACAGTCGGGCTGTAAAACAACGCTATGGCGTTTTTGGTCCACCCGCCATCTTGTTTTTTGACACAACGGGTAACGAACTCAGCGCGCACCGCCTGTACGGGTATCGGACGGCAGATGAACTTCTGCTCCTGGTCGATCGAATCTGAGAAGTTACCCGGATATGACACGGCCGGCCGGTATCGTTCTGGGGGCGCTGGTTGCGCTCATCCTTGGTGGTGGTCTTTTCTTGATCAAGTCCATCGACGACCGGCCGACCACAACCCCCACACCACCACTGCGCTGGATAGATTTTGAACTGCCAACCAGCCACGGTTCAACCTGGTCTTCTGCGGCAATTGAAAACCAGGTTGTGATCCTGAATTTCTGGGCACCATGGTGCCTGCCGTGCCGAATCGAGATTCCCTACTTGATCGAAATTCAGATGCGCGGCAACCCGGCTCTCGTAATTATTGGAATCGCGATCGACCAACGCGAGGCCGTGCGCCGGTTTGAAGATGAGGTCGGGTTAAATTACCTGTCGCTGATCGGCGAAACCCAAGGTATCGAACTGATGCAGCGCTACGGCGCCTCCGGCGCGTTGCCGCTGACGCTGGTCTTCGACCGGGCGGGCGAATTACGCCACCGCATTCTAGGTTCTATAAAGCCCACCGAGTTGGAACGCGCCCTGAAACAGATGCTCTAGCCTCGAAGCACCGAATTGCGCCTATTTTCTGCAAACTCCGCCAATATTGCGGCGAAATTCTCCGAACTGGACAAATTCTCTATAAGCCGTCAAACTGTGTTGATCTGAACGGAGGACTCGCCTTGGCCAAATTTCTCATTTTGCACGGCCCTAACCTGAACCTGCTCGGCCAACGAGAACCGGAACACTATGGCCAGGTGACACTGGCTGAAATCGACCAGCGGCTTGCGGATCTCGCAGCGGCTCGTGGACATCACACCGAGCACCTGCAGTCCAACTCCGAGACTGTGCTTGTAGAGCGCATCCAAGAAGCGCCCCGACAGGATGTCTCGTTCATTCTTATCAATCCGGCCGCCTTTACCCACACCAGCGTCGCCATCCGCGACGCCCTGGCTGCTGTCGCGATTCCGTTTATCGAAGTCCATCTCTCAAACGTTCATGCCCGGGAGGCCTTCCGTCGCCAATCCTACTTCTCCGATCTCGCAGTCGGGGTGGTCGTTGGATTCGGACGGCGCAGCTACGAAATGGCGTTGGAGGCTGCGATCGACCACGTGACCCAGGGAACCGCTTGACGGGCAGCGCTGGTGGATATACGTAAGATCAAGAAACTGATCGAGCTTCTGGAAGAATCCACTCTGACCGAGCTCGAGATATCTGAAGGCGAAGAATCGATCCGGCTGAGTCGCCGCTCGCCACTAGATCCCGCGGAATCGACCAGCCCAGCACCACCGCCTGCCCGATTGACAGAAACACCCACGTCTTCGTCGACTGCCGCGAAGGTCGAGGACCTACCGGGCACGGTCCCGGTCGTTTCACCGATGGTTGGCACGTTTTATGCGGCGCCTAACCCCGAATCCTCGCCCTACGTGAAAACAGGCAGCGAAGTCGCCGTCGGCGACACGCTGTGCGTCATCGAAGCGATGAAGATCTTCAATCATGTCGAAGCCGAGTGCCCCGGCGTTATTCGCAAGATCTTGAAAAACAGTGGAGATCCGGTCGAATTCGGAGAGACCCTGTTCCTGATCGAAACTCCAACCGAAGAAAGCGCCGCCTGATACGCAGCTGTCATGATTGAGAAGTTGGTCATCGCCGATCGTGGCGAGATTGCGCTGCGTATCTTGCGAGCCTGCCGGGAACTCGGTATTCGCGTGGTTGCCTTGCACTCTGAGGCAGACCGCGACACCAAGTACGTGCGTCTCGCCGAGGAATCGGTCTGCATCGGACCCGCACCGGCTGCTGAAAGTTACTTAAATATTCCGGCGGTCGTCGCTGCCGCTGAAGTTACTGATGCCAGCGCCATCCACCCTGGTTATGGTTTTCTGGCTGAAAATGCTGACTTTGCCGAAAGGGTTGAACAGAGCGGCTTTGTTTTCGTTGGACCCAGCCCAGACACGATGAGAATCATGGGCGACAAGATTTCAGCAATCCGAGCAATGAAAGGGGCCGGAGTCCCCTGTATTCCGGGTTCGGACGGGCCGCTCCCCGAAGATGCTGATGAGGTGTTCCGCTTCGCTTCGAATATCGGCTACCCGGTCATCATCAAGGCCAGTGCCGGCGGCGGCGGCAAGGGGATGCGGGTGGTGCACACCGAGGCGGCTCTAATAAATGCGTGGCAGTTGACTCGCAGCGAGGCACATGCCGCATTCGGCAATGCCGAAGTCTATATGGAACGGTTCTTGGAGCGACCCCGGCACGTCGAGTTCCAGATCCTCGCAGACACTCATGGTAATGTCATTCACTTGGGGGACCGCGATTGCTCCATGCAGCGGCGTCATCAAAAAGTACTCGAAGAAGCGCCGGCCCCCGATATTGAACAACCGTTACGTGAGTCTATCAGCGAGCGCTGTGTGGAAGCATGTCGCACAATTGAATATCGGGGTCTAGGCACTTTCGAGTTCCTTTACGAAAACGGACAATTTTTCTTTATTGAGATGAATACCCGGGTACAGGTCGAACATCCGGTCACTGAAGAGATCACGGGAATAGATCTGGTCAAGGAGCAGATCTTGATTGCCGCCGGGGGACCATTGCGTTATACGCAGGATCAGGTGGAGTTTCGAGGTCACGCCGTAGAATGTCGCATCAATGCAGAAGATCCGACAACTTTTACGCCCTCGCCAGGTCGGATTACACAGTACCATCCACCGGGTGGACCCGGCATCCGGGTCGATTCGCACGTATTCAATCACTACGTCGTGCCACCCTACTACGATTCCTTAATCGCAAAAGTAATTTCGCATGGGGCTGATCGCCAGCAAGCACTGCACAGAATGTCCGGAGCGCTGCAGGAAATGGTCGTAGAAGGCATCTCGACCAACATCCCATTGCAGCAAAAAGTGGTCGGGGATCCCGCGCTACACCAGCGGCCCCAGGATATTCATTACCTCGAGCGCCGCCACATCAACTGACCTTGCCCTTGCCGCCGTGTCAGACTGGCTTAAGATTACGGCTGTGACGGAACGCGAATCAGCAACTCGGATCTGGGAGGCGCTCGATACGCTGGGTGCCCTCGCGGTCACTGTGGAGAGCGCTGAAGACAACCTGGACTGCGACGAATTCATACTGGG
>CAJXWH010000139.1 GCA_913062915.1 uncultured Acidiferrobacteraceae bacterium
TCACTCGTATTCTTCCTCGCTCGACCGCTTAAACACGGCATTGTAATCACCCAGTCAATTGACCACTGATCCTCTTTCCCCTTCAGGACTCATTGTCTTCGATTACGACGGTGTTCTGGTTGACTCACGCGATGCGATGATTCATGCAACCAACGCGTTCTGTCGGTCCCATGGAATCAAACCCACGATCAACGCGGCGGCGTTCGACACTCTGGACCCGGCTACCCTTGTGGCTGTCGCCCGTGCGGCGGCGATTCCCGAAACGCTGACTTCAGCATATGCACGCCATCTTTTCCACGAGTTTCGGGCCGCACCGGAACAATCCCCCATTTTCCCCGGTATTCCGAAATTACTGGAGAATCTCAAACGCCGCTATACGATAGCGATTGTCTCCGCTAATCACGGCGGTGTCATCCGAAAACGCTTGCAGGCAGCCAGGCTCGAGCAGAATGTTCACCTGCTGATGGGCAACGAATCCGAGGGCACAAAATCTGACCACATTCAAGTCGCCATGGCCCAGACTGGAACCCTTCAAGAACGGACCTGGTTGATCGGGGACACCGTAAGCGACATCGACGCCGCCCGGGCAGCCGGGGCCCACGCACTGGCCGTTACCTGGGGCTGGCAATCAAGAGCTGTTCTGGCCCGCCGTGCACCGGAGCAACTGTTCGACACGGTCGCCGAAGTCGAGCGCTATCTTCTAGGAACATAGACTTCGACTGAACTTAGACGATCGAACAAGCGCAATGAACTACTTGGCTCATCTTCTCCTGTCAGGCGAATCGACAAGCATCCTGGTCGGAAATTTCATTGGGGACTTGGTTCGCGGAAACCAGTTTTCAACTCTTGATCCCGCCATACAACGAGACATTTTGTTGCATTGAGCAATCGATCGGTTCACCGATGCCCACCTCGTGGTTCGCCGATCCAAGCAACGTGCCCAAACTGTAACGGGCCGGTATGCGAGCGTCGTGATCGATGTGTTTTACGATCACTTCCTGGCCCGCGACTGGGCCTGCCACCATGCCATGCCGCTGCCAGAGTACGCCCGATCTGTCTACACAATTCTGGCAGGTTGGTTAAAAGAATTTCCTGACCGCTCACGGCGTTTCTATTGCTACATGGTGACCCACAACATCCTGGAGTCCTATGGCTCTATCGACGGAATTACCACCGTCCTTGAACAGATGGCCAAGCGGGCAAAATTCGAATCAAATATGGAACTGGCGGGTAACGAACTGGTACGGGGATATCGATATTACGAATCTGAATTCAGAGAATTCCTGCCTGAACTGCAGTACTACAACAAACAAGTGCTGGCCGCTTTAACTGAGACCAAATGACCTCCAGAAGATATCTCAGGCGTTGCCGGCATTGGCATCGTACGGTGTGTGATAGTAGTCACTGTCCTCGGCAAATTGCTGTGTCTCTTCAGCGAGTCGCACAAGGCGCTTGTGCGCTGTATCGATCTCGCCACAAGCCTCACAGTGCAAGTCACCACACGGTTGTCTCGAATACAGCCAGAAATGCACGGCACCCGCCAGCAGTCCGGAGGCCACTTCCCAGCTATCCGTATCGTGATCCTCGTCGAGTAAAAGGTTACCGAGTTCGATCATCCTCTCGGCGGCGTGATCAAACTCTTTTTTGTCTTCGTCGATTCTCATAGGAAACACTCCGGCAAGCAGACCATCAATTGCTGTAATTCTGAAATTCCACACCACCTACAGTGGTGAGATGATCCGCCCTATGTGCATGAAATGGTGGCTATGGGTGGGCTCGAACCACCGACCCCGGCATTATGAGTGCCGTGCTCTAACCTGCTGAGCTACATAGCCGATAAGACAGCGAGTAGCGGCGCTCCGGCCAGCGGTTGTATTACACATTAAACCGAAATTTCATTATATCACCGTCCTGCACGACGTAATCTCGCCCTTCAAGACGTAAACGGCCGGCCTCCTTTGCACCTTGCTCACCAAGACAATGGAGAAAATCATCACACGAGATGGTTTCGACACGTATGAAGCCTCGCTCAAAATCCGTGTGAATCTTGCCAGCCGCTTGCGGCGCTCTTGTTCCCAATGGGATCGTCCAGGCACGGACTTCTTTCGGACTGGTAGAAAAAAATGTATGCAAGCCAAGTAATCGGTAGCCGGCCCCGATCACCCGGTCGAGACCTGACCTCTCGAGGCCCATTTCCCTAAGAAATGTCGCTCGGTCGCCGGGGGCCAGACAAGCAATCTCTTCCTCGATTCTGGCGCTGACTACAACCAATTCTGCCTGCTCTGCCGCAGCATGTGCTCGGATTCGGTCTACGTGTCGAGCGCCAGCGAATTTCTCTTCCCCTGCATTGGCAATATAAACGATCGGCTTCGAGGTCAAAAGGCACAGCGGCTCTAACGCCGCGCGCTCCCGCGGATCCAGCGAGCCGGAACGAACGCTTAAGTTTTCATCAAGACACGTGTGCGCTCGTTCAAAGATTTTCAATAACTGCAACTGGGTTTTGTCGCCACCCTTTGAGGCTGTGTGGGCGCGCTCGACGGCGCGCCCTAAAGTCTCAAGATCAGCCAGGGCAAGTTCAGTCTGGATCGATTCGATATCTGCGAGGGGGTCGATTCGATTCGCAACATGAACGATATCTTCATCCTCAAAAATCCGTACCACATGGGCCAGCGCATCCACTTCACGAATATGGGCTAGAAATCGGTTGCCAAGACCTTCCCCGCGGGAAGCCCCAGGAACCAGTCCGGCAAGATCCACAAATTCTATGATCGCCGGTACCGCCTTCTGTGGCCGAACAAACGCTGCAATTTTCTGAAGCCGCGCATCGGGTACGCTTACAATCCCAACATTCGGTTCTACCGTACAGAAAGGATAGTTCTCGGCCGGCGCCTTGGCGCGGGTCAAGGCATTAAATAACGTAGACTTGCCCACATTTGGCAATCCAACTATGCCGCAACGAAACCCCACGTTAGTCGTCCGCGCGGTGTAATTCGTTCATTACTGCCGCATGATCTCCGTTGATCATCGGTTCGATGAGCGCAACTGCACGAGAAACAGCGTCGAGAATCGCCGAACGCTGGCCAGCGGGGGGCGCATGTAACACGTAATCCGTTACATCGTCCGGATGGCCTGGGTGCCCAATGCCTAACCGCAGACGGACAAAATCATTCGAGTCAAGATGGCGAATGAGGTCGCGCAATCCATTGTGTCCGCCGTGCCCGCCTCCCTCTTTCAGTCGGACAACACCCGGTTCGAGGTCGAGATCATCATGAACTACCAGTACCGAACCGGGTTCAATTGCGAAGTAACGCATCAACGAGGCGACGGACTGACCGCTTTCGTTCATGAATGTCCCGGGCCGCAGGACGCGGATCGACAGCCCCTTGATCTGCGCGTTCGCAACCTCGCCCTGGAAGCGAGATTCCAGTTTAAAGTCGAGCGGATAATGCTGACTTAATTCGTCAATGAACCAAAAACCAGCGTTGTGCCGGGTGCCTTTATACCCAGGGCCAGGATTGCCGAGTCCGGCAATCAATGCAATGTGACTCATCCGTAAACACCCTGGCAGATGTCGAGCCCTCGGACCCCGCCCGCAAAGGCGGACGAACGATGCTCAGTCGGCAGGAGATTCCGCCGGCCGGGTCCCAGAATCGGCGGGTTCCGCGGCTCCCTCTTCGCCAGCCTCTTCAGCTTCTTCTCCAAGCGCCTCCTCGCCCTCTTCGACAACTTCCTGTTCCTCGATTATCTTTGGCGGCGTAATGGTAGCAACGGTCGGATCATCTCCTTCGTGCACTGCGGTAGCGGTAAATTCAACCCCCTCGGGAAGAGTGACGCTAGACAGGTGGATTGATTCGTTGATGCCGAGATTGGAGACGTCAACCGCGATGTATTCGGGTAAATCTTTGGGTAAGCAAGTGATATCAAATTCCGTCATTAAATACGACAATATGCCGCCGTCGACTTTTACACCCGGCGCATCGTCGGCACCTTCAAAGTGCAGCGGCACGTTCATGTGCAGTTTCTCGGTAGCTTTGACCCGCTGGAAATCCACGTGCATGACAAGCGGCCGATACGGGTGCATCTGGACCTCGCGGAGTATCACTTGTTCGGCACCGGACTCCGTATTAAGAGAAACAATGGCTGAGTGAAAAGCCTCGATACCCAGGCTGTGGCTGATTTCGTTCGAGTCGAGCAGCAATCGCTGGTTCTTCTTACCGGCGCCGTATACCATCGCCGGTACTTGGCCACCGCGGCGCAGTTTTCGACTGGCCGTTGTCCCTTTCACCTCCCGGGCCGTCGCATTCAGTTCAAAATTGGCACTCATCTTGTTTTCTCCTTCCTACTCGGCCATCGCAGCCCGCATTTCATCATGTCGTTCTTGAGGTCCGGCTGACCCCGTCGTGGGTATTTAGTCTACAAACAGCGAACTGACAGAGTCACCAGTCGCGATTCGCCGAATCGACTCTGCCAACAAACCCGAGATACTGATCTGTCGAATCTTGCTGCAGAGCTTGGCTTCCTCGCTTAGCGGAATCGAGTTGGTCACAACGACCTCGTCCAACTCTGATTCGCTGATCCGTTGTAATGCTTGCCCCGACAGCACCGGGTGAGTGCAACACGCTTTTACCTGAACAGCGCCAGCCTGCTTGAGAGCGCTGGCGGCCTCACACAAGGTGCTGGCCGTGTCCACCATGTCATCCATAAGCACACAATTCCTGCCGCCAATTTCGCCAATAATATGCATCACCTTGGCTTCGTTGGCTCGCGGTCGGCGTTTGTCGATAATCGCGAGTTCTGCATTCAACTGTTTGGCCATGGCCCGGGCCCTAACAACTCCGCCAACATCCGGCGAGACCACCAGCAGATTCTCCGGTTCGTGCCGGTACAGTTCACTATTTAATACCGGAGCCGCATAAATGTTGTCTACTGGAATGTTAAAGAAGCCCTGGATCTGGTCTGCATGCAAGTCCATGGTCAATGCCCTATCAGCCCCAGCCACACAAATCATGTCGGCCACCAGCTTGGCAGTAATCGCAACCCGGGCGGTACGGGGTCTGCGATCCTGCCTGGCATAACCAAAATACGGCAATACCGCCGTAACCCGGTCGGCCGACGAGCGCTTTAAGGCGTCGATCATCACCAACAGCTCCATTAAATTCTTTTCAGCGGGCGCGCAGGTCGGTTGGATGACATAGACATCCTGTCCCCGTACGTTCTCCAGAATCTCTACATTGACTTCGCCATCGCTAAAGGTGTTCACCAGGGCCTTACCGATACTGCTGCCCAGATACCGAGCGACCTCCTGAGCCAGATCGGGGTTGGCATTCCCGGCAAAGATTGCGAGATTTTCTATACCCACCGGTGTTGCTCACTCTTTACCATCTGATAATTGGCTGGGGTGCCAGGATTCGAACCTGGGAAT
>CAJXWH010000140.1 GCA_913062915.1 uncultured Acidiferrobacteraceae bacterium
TGGTGGAGGCGGCGGGAATCGAACCCGCGTCCGCAAGTCCGCCACACACCGGCGACTACATGCTTAGTCTGTCTTTTATTTGACCGTTTGCGCCCCAACAGACAGGGTCGCAGCCGGCGAGCCCGCTAAGTT
Source organism: uncultured Acidiferrobacteraceae bacterium (assembly GCA_913062915.1). GTDB lineage: Bacteria > Pseudomonadota > Gammaproteobacteria > Arenicellales > UBA868 > CAJXWH01. The sequence goes on from CAJXWH010000140.1 coordinate 133, forward strand.
TTAACACCACAGTGCACGAGCAAACTGCAGGGCGAGTTCATGTGTTTCGACCCCCCGAATCCCAGCCCATGAACGAACCGGGTGAGAGGCTGGCGGGGATTAAGCCGCCAGGGCGTAGTTGTCGTCGTTGGCAACTAATAGTTTGCAGTTGGATTTACGAGGAGATCTGCACCTCGGCATGCTCCGATGGCTTTGCAACCCACGTCGAAACCAGGTCGCCCCCAGATTTCGAACGAACTTTGAAGCCACTGCCATTGTAGCAGAATTGCGGTAGCTTCTTCTTAGCGGGTCATCTTCAAGAGCCTGTGTTGTTCTCGATCCCACTCTTTCTGGCGGATGGCCGCCCGCTTATCGTATTGCTTCTTTCCCTTGGCCAGCGCGATTTGGAGCTTGGCCCGGCTGCGTTTCCAATAAAGCGCGAGTGGCACGAGTGTATAGCCGCGTCGTTCCACTGCTCCTGTCAGTTTGTCGATTTCTGTCTGGTGCAGCAGCAGTTTGCGGCTGCGCACGGGATCAGGGCGGACATGTGTGGAAGCGGTTTTTAACGGAGAGAAATGCGCCCCGAACAGGAACAACTCGCCGTTTCGGATGATGACGTAGCTTTCCTTCAACTGAGCGGCACCGGCACGCAAGCTTTTTACCTCCCATCCTTCTAGAACGAGGCCGGCCTCGAATTCCTCTTCGATGAAGTAATCGTGCCACGCTTTCTTGTTGCGGGCGATACTGTTTGCGTGTTTGCGACTCTTAGCCATGACCGATGAAGAAGTTTTCAGTGCAAAATCGGATCTATGCGTTCAGGACCGACCGAGTCAGTATAATCTGCGTCTGGCGCGGACTGACCGCAGGGTTTTTGTGCACACCGTTACCCGTTCCCTCATTTTGCCCTACAGTACGGCAGAGATGTATTTCCTGGTCGATGACGTTGATCGATACCACGAATTTCTGCCTTGGTGTGAGAGTTCGGTGGTGTTGAAACGCGAGCGCACAGCCGTGACCGCCCGGATCGTGGTTTCTTTTAAAGGGCTGAGTACCGCTTTTACCACGCGTAACTGCCTGATATCCGACCAGGAGATCACGATGGAATTGGTCGAGGGGCCTTTTGATGATCTCACGGGTGGCTGGCGATTTTCGTCTTTGGACGAAAAAGCCTGCCGAGTCAGCCTGGAGGTGCGGTTTTCCCTGGCCGGGCGTTTGGCCAACCAGACGATTACACCGGTCTTCAAGCACATCTGCACCACGCTGGTGGAATCGTTCGCCGAGCGGGCCAGGGAACTCTACGGGGAACGTCAATTTGCTTGAAATTGAGGTCGCGTACGCGCTGCCGCACCGGCAGTTCTTGCGCCGTTTGAAAGTCCCCTCAGACAGCACGGTTCGTGAGGCGATTGTGCAGTCCGGGGTGCTGTCGAAATTTCCAGAAATTCATCTGGAGTCCGTCAAGGTGGGTATCTTCTCCCGACCGGTGGGCCTGGGTGATCCGCTGAATTCTGGAGACCGGGTGGAGATCTACCGGCCGCTCATCTTGTCACCGACCGACGCCAGGCGTCTACGGGCCGAGCGGCAAAAACGTTAGCAGCTAATCAGTCGCTCGAAACCGGTTCCACAGGCGTTGTAGAAGGCCGCCGCCAGCGGCTTCGTCGGGTGCTTTCGAATTCACCTTTTCAGTTGTGATACCGCCAGGGTCATGGCGAATGTCAACCAGCAAATCGTCCTTGAAAAAAAGACTGAGACGCTGCTGATCAACGGTGCCCGTAGCGCCGTCGCGCAGGCTGTAGACATAATCCCAGCGGTCGGCGTGAAACGGATCTTTGACCAGTGGGGAGCCCAGCACGAATCGCGCTTCCCGGCGGCCCATACCCAGTTGTAACTGTGCCCTTTGCTCCGGAGTGACAACGTTGCCCTGTTCTACATCCATGCGGTACCCCGGATAGCATCCGGTCAACGCACCGAATACGAGAGTAGCGAAAAACCACAAGACCAAACGGCGGCTGGACATCATGGCGGGAAATTCCGGGGGTGCGATCTGATCATACGCTGTCCGCCGTCGACCTGACCGGGCTGTCTGAATCGAGACTTTTGACCATCGCGATTTCATCGCAGTGGTTGAACTTGGGGCAAGTCACACAGACCCCGAAGACTTTTTCAGGCAGTGTGTCCATTGCAGTGGTCTTGAATCCGAGCTTGTCGAAGAAATCCGGGACATAGGTCAACGCCATCAGGCGCTGCAAGCCAAGTCTCCTTGCTTCGACCTCGAGCTGCTCGACCAGCACGCGGCCATGTCCCAAGCGTGCGAAATCCGGATCCACTGCCAGGCTTCGTACCTCGCCGAGTTCGGGCGTGAAGACTTCGAGGGAAACGCACCCAGCAAGAGCAGAGTTTTGTTCGCTAACGAGAAAACTGCTGAGTCGCTCGACGATCTCTTCGGTTGATCTCGGCAGCAGGCGACCGAGTTTCGCGTAACGCTGAAGCAGGTCGTGAATCCCGGCTGCATCGGCAACCGTCGCCCATCGAACTTTGGTGTTCAATTCCCAGCCCGTTTCAGCATGTCGGCCGCGTGCGCCCGTGTTTCCCGCGTAATTTCTATACCGCCCAACATCCGGGAGATCTCCTCCAGTCGTTGGTCTGGGTTGAGGTCTTGGACATGAATCTGGGTGTCTTTGTCGCCTTGCTTGGTGATCTGCAAGTGATCTGTGCCCTGCACGGCCACCTGGGGGAGATGGGTGATGCAAAGAATCTGTTTGTGGGCCCCGAGGGCTTTCAACTTGTTGCCTACGATCTCGGCAATTCGGCCACCGATGCCTACGTCGACCTCATCGTAAATACTACTCGGCACCCTGTCGGCTTGGGAAGCGGCGACCTGAATGGCCAGGCTGATACGGGACAGCTCACCACCCGAGGCGACCTTCTCCAAAGGTCCGGATTCCAGATCCGGGTTTGTGCAAATCGAAAACGCGACCGATGCCGTGCCGTATCGGCCACGGCGCTGTTCTGGCAGCGGTATCAGTTCTATCCGGAAAACAGCCTGGTCTAGACCCAGCTCGATCAGATGCTGGGTCACGCTGGTGGCGAGGCTCTTAGCAGCTTTCGTTCGGGCTTTGCAGATCGTTGCAGCCATCTCATTGTACTGGGTCTCAAGGGCGTGAATTTCCTGACCCAGATTTTCGATCCGGGTGCTGCCCCCGCTCGCGGATTCCAGCTCGCCTTCGAGGCGGGTTAACAGGGCACGTAATTCCGATGGCTGCACCCGATATTTTCTGGCGGCCTCATGAAGCACGCCCAGTCGATTCTGTACTTCTTCGAATTCCGCGGGATCGAGATCGTATTCCGACTGCCAGCGCCGCAGCTCAGCGACGGTTTCCGTCAGTTGTGAGACAACGGCCTCGAGCTGGGCAGATGCCTGACCCAGGCGCGGGTCGTATTCGCTGAGCTGAAGCAGGCGTTGAATGGATCTATGGATCAGGGTCGAGGCTGCGGTGTCCTCAAGTTCATCGAGTGCCTGGACCGTTTGCCAAGTGCCCTCCGCAAGTTCGCGGGTATGAGCCAGTCGCCCATGGGCGGTGTCGAGGGTCGCTAACTCCTCGGGGTCGGGATCGAGCAACGTCAACTCTCTCACCTGGTGCTGTAGGGTTTCTTCCCGCTCGCGCACACTTTCGGCCACCGCCTCGAGTGCCTCTAGTTCGCGCTGTGCATCGTTCAGGCGGGTAAAGGTCTGAGCGATCTTTTCGACCAGGTCGGTGGCGTTGGCGTAGGTGTCCAGAATGACCCGCTGGGTGTCTCGGCGAAGCAGGAGGTGATGTTCACGCTGGCTGTGGATATCTACCAGCAGGTCGCCGAGTTCCTGCAGGGAGTGGATGGGGACCGGACGGCCGTTGATAAAACCGCGGGAGGATTGGCCCTTGAACACCAGGCGGCGTAGAGAACATTCGCCGGTCTCGTCACTTAACAACTGCGTGTCGAGCCATGCTGCCGCTTGCGGGTTGTCAGAGAGGTCAAACCCCGCCTGTATCTCCGCGCGGTCGCTGCCTTGGCGGACGATATCTCCTGAGGTGCGGTCTCCAAGCAGGATGGACAGGGCGTCCACAATGATCGACTTGCCGGCACCGGTTTCCCCGGTCAGTACCGTCATGCCCCGGCCAAAATTCAATGACACATGCTCGACCAGGACAAAGTTTCGCACATCGAGCCAGTTGATCATTAATTGATCGGATCGAATTCAGCCCCAGCCAAGCTTGGAACTGAGGGTAGCGTAGTGGTTATGTGTGGTGCTTCGAACCAGTCGAGTTACTTTGGTAGAACGTTGAATTTGAATGTGTTCATTGCCGGTAAGCGACAGGACGCGCAATCCGTCGACAAAGAAATTCGCGGGGGCACCTGCGAGGTCGATGATCTTGATGTCGATTTGACTTTGATCGTCCAGTACCAGCGGGCGTTGACCGAGCGTATGTGGGCAGATTGGGGCAAAAACAATTGCCGGCAGCAGGGGGTGCAAGATGGGGCCGCCGGCGGAAAGAGCGTAGGCGGTTGAGCCGGTTGGGGTTGCAACAATGATTCCGTCACTGCGCGTACGGGCAACCGACTGGCTCCCCACTTTGGTTTCAAACTCGATCATCCTGCCGGTGTCGCCTTTCGAGAGAAAGATATCATTGAGCGCAGTGCATTCGGCCAGTACATGGTCCTTTTGCGTGACACGTGCACTCAACATGGTTCTTTTTTCTATGATGAAATCCCCGCGCAGAATTTCGTCGAGTTTCTGCTCCATGTTCTCCGCCGGGATGTCGGCAAGAAATCCAAGCCGGCCCAGATTGATGCCGATCAGGGGCAGACCAAAATCAGCGAGTGTGCGAGCGACATGCAACATGGTGCCGTCCCCTCCGACCACAATGCCGACATCAATGGTTTCTGGCAGGGACTGGCCGGACGCCTCAACCCGTATCCCGGCGATCTCGCTGGCCGTGGTATCGCCGAGAAACACCCGCAGACCGCGGCCCTCCAGGAAAGACTGCAGGGACAGAATGGTTTCCTCGACTGCGCGATCCTGGTATCGGCCA
>CAJXWH010000141.1 GCA_913062915.1 uncultured Acidiferrobacteraceae bacterium
TTGCCGTCTTTATGTCTCTTGCGATTGGAATTCCAGCCATATAATGGTGTCGATGCCGCTAGGTCACGTGCCAAAGTCCGGTATATTGGTTGTCGAATGGCGGCAACGGAGAATGACAAAATTGTGAAAGCCACGCGTTGGGGTTGGGTTTTATTGACCGCGCTTTGGCAACCCATGAGCACGGCCTGGGCGGTAGGCCTGGGTGACCTCACGATTCGCTCTCCACTCGACGCTCCCCTTGTAGCGGAGATCAACTTGTTGACGGTTGATCCGAGCGAGGTCGATACGTTACAGGTGAGCCTCGCTTCAGATTCGGATTTTCGTCGTGCCGGCATTGAACGAATCGACGTGCTGGATAAAATCATCTTTAGACCATCGGTTCGGGACGATGGGTCAGCCATGGTAGAGGTCGTCTCTCGAGCGCCCATCAGTGAACCGTACCTGCATTTTCTGGTAACGCTGGAATGGACGGGTGGACGGATCGTGCGCGAGTACACCTTGTTGCTGGACCCCCCAATCTACGACGGCACGACACCGGCAAAAATCAGTGGCCCCGAGATTCCAGCGGCGGAGCTCATCGCGCAATTTGGCACGGTCGAAGTTTCACCCGGCGGGCCAACTTCAAGCGCAAAGGCAGGGAGTCCCTATGGCCCCGTAGAGCGGCGCGAATATCTAATTGCGATTGGTAATGCGCTTGATATACCGAAAAATATCAGCATTTACCAACGGTTGTACGCGATTCTCAGGGATAACCCTCACGCATTCATTCACCGAAATATGAATCTCTTGCGTGCAGGTGTTGTGCTCGACATTCCAACAGCGGAGCAAATGGCAGCCGTATCCCGGGTACTGGCTATGGAAACCTTCATTCGTCAAGTAGCTGAGTGGCAGGAGTATCGGCTGCAATTTGGAGGGTCGCCTGCAGGTGCTGAAGCGTTGGATAAAGGGGCTCCCGAAATGGCGGTGATGAAGGCGACGATGGTCGAACTTGAAGAAGAAATTTTGAGGTTGAGACAGCAGTTAGAGGAAGCGATTGCCCAACAGAATATAGGTGCTGCAGACCAGACGGATGCGGCCCAATATCCGGAGCAGCTGGCAGAGGATATTCGCCGCTTAGAAGCTGCACGAGATCGGCTGCTTGAGACCATAGATGGGCTGTCCGATTCCCCTGAGGTCGTGGGCCAAGTGGGGTCAGACCGTTACGTCCTGCGAATTAGTCAGCCGGCGAGCGAAGGGCAGGTGGATGCACCCAGTCAGCCTCCGGTCAAAACCACTGCCGACTCGGAGCCGGCTGCACAAGAGACTGAGGCACCAATAGCGGCGAGCGGCGACAATGAACAAATCGTTGCGCTTCGGGAAAAATTCTCAGGGATGGAAGAGACGCTTTTGTCGCGGAATCTAGATAACGAAAAATTACAAGAACAGATTTTTCTGCTTGAAAAGCAGGTCGAAAAAGCTGTCGCGTTGTTGGGTGTTAAGGATGATGCTCTCGCATTGGCTCAGCAGGAGGCGGCAGTGTACGGTGCGGCGCTTGAAGCTCTCGAATCTACGTCGGGCAACGAACAGGAAGGTGTAAATCAGGGAGATGAGGGCTTGGATGCCCAAAAGGTGGAAGTATCTGCTACTGCGGTTGATGTACTCGAAGATCCAGAACCCGTTTTAGTGCAAGAGGAGGAAATCGTCGATCGGATCGCAGGTTTTGTTTATGAGGAATCAAATCGACCAGTCTTGCTCTTGGTAGGTGCAGCTCTGTTATTGCTGTTGTTGTTCGTGACGATGCGCAGAAAGCGTTTTCAGCGAGAACGAGGAGGGGTACTGGAGGCGTCGAGGGTCATTGAGACAACGGCCCCAACGGCTGGGCCCGCAGATGGTTCAGATGTGGCCACAAAACTTGATCTTGCTCGAGCCTATGTTGAAATGGGGGATCATGCAGCGGCCCGTGAACTACTTTCCGAGGTCAGAGTGCATGGAGACGCGGAACAAAAAGCTGAAGCACAACGTCTGAGTGATACGATAGGCGACTGATCACACCGGTACGCTCGTCAATTACTGAGCGCAGCGGATAGCCCCTGGACCCGTTTCAGTACCTGATCCACCATGCCCTGCGTTGCGTTGCCCTGGTCATCCAGGTTTCGCTCGATTTCTCGGACCAGCGCGGAACCGACCACCGCAGCATCTGCATCGTTAACGACTTCCCCGACCTGCTCCGGTGTCCGAATGCCAAAACCAACGGCAACTGGGAGATCCGTATGTTGGTTCAACCGGCGTAAGGCGGGGCGAATCACATCGGCGCTCGCAGAACGGGTACCAGTAATACCGGCGATCGACACGTAGTAAACAAAACCACTGGTATTCTTTAGTACGGTTGGCATACGCCGGTCATCCGTAGTAGGCGTTACCAGACGAATCCAATGTAGGCCGGCGGTCATAGCTGGATGGCAGAGTTCGTCATCTTCTTCCGGCGGTAGGTCGACAATAATGAGCCCGTCAACGCCAGCCGCGACGGCATCTTCGACAAAATTCTGGCTACCGTATTGATATATGGGATTGAAATAACCCATGAGGATAACTGGGGTCTTGTCGTCGCCTTCCCGAAACGTGCCGACCATGGCTAGCGTTTTCGCAAGGGTCATACCAGCAGCGAGGGCGCGTTGACTGCTTGCTTGAATCGCGGGCCCGTCCGCCATCGGGTCAGAAAACGGCATACCCAGTTCAATCACGTCGGCTCCGACGGACGGCAGTTGGCGTAGGAGTGCGGCCGAGGAATCCAGATCCGGGTCCCCCGCCGTAACAAATGTGACCAATCCACCGCGACCCGCGGCGCGCAATGCTTCGAATCGACGAGCCAATCGGCTCTCCTTCATCGACCCGGACGCACGACTCACAGTTTCGTCCCCAATGCGTCAGCTACCGTGAATACGTCTTTATCGCCACGACCACACATGTTCATCACGATAATTTGATCACGATCCATTGGCCCGGCGATCTTTTCGACGTGCGCTAAGGCGTGCGCTGGCTCCAGTGCCGGTATGATTCCCTCGGTTCGACAGCATGTTTTGAAGGCATCCAGCGCTTCCTGGTCAGTGATCGAGACATACTCAACCCGCCCCATTTCGTGCAGCCAGGAATGCTCCGGTCCGATGCCGGGATAATCCAGGCCGGCCGAGATGGAATGGGCATCCGTGATCTGACCGTCCTCGTTTTGCAGTAGGTAAGTGCGGTTACCGTGTAGCACACCTGGCCGCCCGCCCGTCAGAGAAGCCGCATGTTGACCGGTGGCGATCCCGTGGCCTGCTGCCTCGACTCCGATCATACGGACGTCATCATCGAGAAACGGATGGAACAAGCCCATGGCATTGGAGCCGCCGCCAATACACGCAACCAGGGTGTCAGGAAGCTGCCCCTCGGCTTCGACGATCTGTTTCTTGACTTCCCGCCCGATAACACTTTGGAAATCACGCACCATGGCAGGATACGGGTGGGGTCCGGCAACTGTCCCAATAATGTAGAAGGTGTCTTCGACATTGGCGACCCAATCTCTGAGCGCTTCATTCATGGCATCTTTCAAGGTCGCTGTGCCGCTTGCTACCGGTACAACTTCGGCACCCAGCAATTTCATGCGGAAAACGTTGGGAGACTGACGTTCGATGTCGGTGTCGCCCATATAAACGACACACGGGAGATCAAACAAGGCGCAGACGGTCGCCGTGGCCACACCATGTTGGCCGGCGCCCGTTTCTGCAATGATCCTCTTTTTGCCCATTCGACGGGCAAGGAGAATCTGTCCGAGCGTATTGTTAATCTTGTGCGCTCCGGTGTGGTTGAGCTCATCACGCTTAAAGTAAATCCTGGCTCCGCCCAACTCTCGAGTAAGGCTCTGCGCAAAATACAAAGGGCTTGGACGCCCAATGTAGTGTTTTGCGTAATAGTCAAAATCTCGCTGAAATTCTGGATCCTGACGTGCCGCTGTGTATGCTTCTTCTACGGAAAGAATAAGAGGCATAAGAGTTTCTGCGACAAATCGACCGCCGAAGATTCCAAAATGGCCGGATTCATCGGGCCCGCTTCGATAGGTTTCCGGTTTCATACTTTTCACGCTGACCACAATGGTTCCTTTGACTGCACGGCCTTAGACTCTTCCAATCAGTCGCCACCCCGAACACTGGCCGAGTGGGTACAATTTGTTGTCCAGGATTCGATCCTGGCCCGAAGTGTAACTCGAATACTTTGAAAAGCGTTTGGGGCGCCCAAACCTGTAAATCACTATGAACGACAGTTTGCCAAAACCTGCACGTTACGCGTTGACGGTCGAATATGACGGCAGTCAATTCAACGGGTGGCAGGTTCAAACAGGCGTTCCTACGGTACAAGAGACGCTTGAAGCCGCATTGTCACGGGTTGCGAATCACCCGGTTCGGGTTACGGGCGCGGGTCGTACGGATACGGGTGTGCATGCAACCGGACAGGTAGCCCATTTTGACAGTGCAAGTCCCAGAAGTCTTAGATCTTGGCTGAAGGGTGCCAATACCTTGTTGCCACAAGGAGCTTCGATCTTGTCGGTATTGCCTGTTGGGTCGAATTTTCATGCCCGTTTTTCTGCCACGGGAAGAGCGTACCGTTATGTCATATTTAACCGCCCTGTGGCGCCTACTTTTCTTCGAAGTCGGGTAACGTGGGAATATAGACCCTTGGACGTATCCCGCATGCGGGCGGCTGCTGCATTCCTCGTCGGTCAGCACGACTTTAATGCGTACCGTGCAGTTGCCTGCCAATCCGAGGGTTCGATCCGTGAACTTCGCTGCTTGCGGGTGAGCGCCAGTGGCCAGTGGATCTGGGTGGATGCCGAGGCGGAATCCTTTCTTCAGCACATGGTTCGGAACATTGTCGGAGTATTGCTTGCGGTGGGCGCTGGCGAAAAAGAACCCGCCTGGGCCGGCGAAGTGCTGAACAGTCGTGATCGGGCGTCTGGCGGCGCTACGGCACCCCCGGATGGTTTGTACTTTGCTCGTGCGTCCTACCCGGCGCCCTATGAGTTGCCGACAGTGCCTGAATGCAGATTCTGGTAAGATTTTTCAGTTCAATCGCAGCACTAAATATCATCCGAGGCACGAACTATCATCCTTATCCGCAACGGCTGAAACGGTCGAGGGAATCGTCCCAGCCGCT
>CAJXWH010000142.1 GCA_913062915.1 uncultured Acidiferrobacteraceae bacterium
TTATGTACCAGTATCTGTTGCCGAACCGGGCGGTCGTCGATACGCGTTGGGCAGAATCTTTGCCGGCCCAGATAGTCGCTGCAACCGGCTTCGACGTTATTAGCCATGTGCTGGAGGTGTTTACTACCCGACCCTACACAGCCCGATCGACCGGCGCTTCGGTCCATGACCCAAGGGGCCAACCCCTGGAGCGATATGGTGTGCCAGGAGGCCATGCGGCAGGCTGGCAAGTATCTGGTCCGTGCAGTTCGCGACCCGGCCGACGAGACCGCCCGGCGCGGGATGATGTACGCCGAAACCTTGTCTGGCGTAGCGTTCGGCAACGGCGGTTGTCATCTGCCCCACGCCATGTCTTATCCCGTAGCCGGCATGGTTCGTGATTTTCAGCCGTTCGGGTACCCCACCGATGAACCGATCTGTCCCCACGGCATGTCGGTGATTGTGAATGCCCCCGCGGCGTACCGCTTTACCAGTGCTGCCGCGCCCGAGCGCCACTTCGAAGGCGCCGCCTTGCTGGGTGCCAATACCGCGGATGCGGTTCCGGCAGAGGCAGGTGAAATACTCGCTGAACATCTGGCAGAAATGATGCAGCAGACCGACATGCCAAATGGCGTCGGCGGGGTGGGTTTCGACGGAGCTGACATCGACGACCTGGTGGCTGGCGCTTTGGTGCAGCAACGGTTGTTGTCGGTTTCACCGCGCGAAGTCCAGAAAGAAGACTTACACAGTATTTACACAGCCGCCTTGCGGTACTGGTAGCCGGGCACCGTCGCCAGGCACGAGACGCCAACAGGGTTACGTTCAGATTCCGGGAAGAGAAGGGGCAGCCGGTGCGGCTCATCGATACGAATACCCGTGATTTCGATCAGCTACGGCGGGAATTCCGGTGGCAGATTCCAGAGAATTTCAACATGGCAGAGGCCGTGTGTGATCGGCATGCCATCGGCGCAGACCGGGTGGCCCTGTTGACGGAAACGGCAGCCGGTCAACGCAACCGGTTTACTTTTGCCCAACTGAAAGAAATGTCAAACCGGTTTGCGAACGCGCTTCGGTCAATGGGGGTGGTGGCGGGAGATCGGGTTGCAATCGTTCTGCCCCAGCGGGTCGAAACCGGCCTTTGTCATCTGGCTGCCTGGAAGCTCGGGGCTATTTCCCTGCCGCTGTCCGTGCTCTTTGGCCCCGATGCATTGCGGTATCGACTCGAAGACAGCGGCTCTCGGGTCGTAATTGCAGCCGGTGCGGCGCTCGACAGGGTCCATGCACTGATGCCAGATCTGCCCCGCCTTGAGCGCGTGATCGACTGTGACGACCAACGGGACGGTTTCTGGTCGTTATTGGAAAAAGGATCGGCTGTCCTTGAACCCATACACACTCGATCCGATGATCCGGCCCTCATCATCTACACGTCGGGAACCACCGGTCCGCCCAAAGGTGCGGTCGTTGCCCACCGGTGTCTTCTCGGCAATTTGACCGGATTCGAGATGTCGCAGAACTTCTTCCCGCAGGACGGAGATCTTATGTGGACACCGGCAGACTGGGCGTGGACCGGCGGGCTGCTGGATGCGTTGATTCCGGCCTGGTATTACGGCTGTCCTGTGCTTGGTTATGACGGTGGCCGGTTCGATGCCGAGCAAGCCTGCCAAATGATTGCCAGATACCGGGTTCGAAATGCGTTTATTCCCCCCACGGCACTCAAGATGATGCGGCAGGTTGGAGATCTGCGGGCTTTGGGCATCGTGCTGCGCAGCGTGATGTCAGCCGGGGAATCTCTGGGCGCGCAACTCTACGAGTGGGCCATGGGTGCCCTGGGGATCGGTATCAACGAGATGTGCGGGCAGACCGAATTCAATTACATCATCGGGAACTGCTCTGAGATCATGCCGGTCAAGCCCGGGTCCATGGGCAAACCCTACCCAGGACACCGTGTTGAACCAATGGACGAGAACGGCCATCTGTTGCCGGAGGGTCAGGTCGGGGAACTATTCGCCCACCGCGACGATCCGGTGATGTTCCTCGGCTACTGGAATCGTGAGCAGGCCACTAAGGACAAACTGAATGGGGATTGGTGGAGCACTGGTGACGTCGGTTATCGAGATGAGGAGGGTTACCTGTGGTTCGTGGGGCGTAAAGATGACGTGATATCCAGCGCCGGCCACCGAATTGGTCCCGGCGAGATAGAGGACTGTATGCTGAAACACCCGGCCGTATTGCAGGCCGCTGCGATCGGGAGCCCCGACGAGCTTCGTGGTGAGATTGTCAAGGCTTTCATCGTTCTGGCCGATGGTTTTGAGGCATCGAGGGCATTACAGGAAGAAATCCAGAACACGGTTCGAACGAGTCTCGCAGCCTATGAATACCCACGCGAGATTGAATTTGTAAACGAGTTGCCGTTAACCACCACCGGTAAAGTACGGCGGGTCGAACTCAGGGAGCGGGAAAGGCGGCGTAAGGGGTCGGCCAGCGGTTAAAAAGGAATTCATTCCTCGCGGACGTTGCGAGAAAGCATTCGACCCAGGGGTTTGCCGCCGACCAGGTGCATATGCAGATGAAACACTTCCTGGTTTCCGTGGGCCCCACAGTTGATTAGCAAACGATAGCCGTGTTCTGCAATTCCCTCGTCCTCGGCGAGCTTTTTCGCAACTATAAACAGGTGACCGAGGGTATTTTCATCATCGGGGCTGACATCATTAACTGTAGGAATGACTTTATTGGGCACAATCAGAATGTGCGTGGGCGCTTGCGGATTGATATCACGAAATGCCGTGACCCGTTCATCCTGAAAGACGATGTCGGCTGGAATTTCCCGCTGAATAATTTTGCTGAAGAAAGTGTTTTCGGCCATCGATTCGGTGTCTCCTGGCAGTCGTAAGGTGTAGAAGCAACTTATTCCACGTTCCAATCATAGCAACAAACCCTTTGCTTCCCGGGTAAAATTGTAATTTTTGATTACCGTTCTCTCGTAAAAGGAGTTATCGATGTCATTCAGAGCGTTCAGGATCTACCAGGAAGACCAAGGGGTCCGAGTGGGCGAGATTGGGAGCTGACGGGTTGGCTAATAGGCGAGCAAGTGCTCCGACCCGGGATCTTTACGCCTACTGGCAGGTGGTGAGCACCCGCTGGCGAGACAACGATATTTATGGGCACGTCAATAATGCGGTTTACTATAGTTACATCGATTCCGTCATCAATGGCTATATGGTCGAGCAAGAAGTATTAGATCCATGGGGCAGTGAAATCATTGGAATTGTAGTGGAGTCCCATTGTCAGTTTTTCCAGTCCCTCCGTTACCCCGTTCTGATCGACAGCGGATTGCGGATCGAGAAACTGGGAACAAGCAGCGTTCTATACGAAGTCGGGATGTTTCCTCAAGGGGAGGACCGAGCCGCGGCCGTGGGTGGATTTACCCACGTTTTCGTCAATCGATCAAACAATAGACCTGTCCCGATACCGGGTGAAGTCCGGGCAGTTTTGGAAAAATTGCAGGCATCAAGAACGGAAAGATAGCGGTGCAATACAAGAAAGACATGGACAGCGCAGCATTTCGGAATTCACCGACCCGGGCGGTGACCTTGCTTGGAATGTCCGGTTCGGGCAAAACGACTCTTGCCAGCAAGTTGCCGAGGGACCGTTGGTTTCATTATTCCGGTGACTACCGTATTGGCACCCGCTACCTCGACGAGCCCATCCTCGACAACGTCAAGAGGGAGGCAATGAAAGTTCCGTTTCTCGCGGATCTATTGCGGACGGATTCGATCTACCTGTGTCACAACATCACCATCAACAACCTTGCACCCGTGGCCTTGTTCCTCGGCATGATCGGCGATCCGGCCAAGGGAGGTCTGCCGGTCGAGGAATTCAAGCGCCGCCAGGCGCTCCATCGGCAATCGGAGATCGCAGCGATGTACGATGTACGTGAATTCATTCAAAAAACCCGAGATCTGTATGGGTACCCGTATTTCATCAATGATGCGGGCGGCAGCCTTTGCGAACTGAACGAACCCGAGGTGATTCGCCAGTTGGCGCAAGATACGTTGATCGTGTACTTGAAGCCGTCTGAATTATTGTTGGATCAGATCGTCGAACGGTCTCTGCGCCATCCCAAGCCAATGTACTACCAGGATCGTTTCCTGGACGAAGTGCTGCCCCAGTATCTTGAGGAAAAAAGTCTGAAGTCGTCCCGCGAAATTGTGCCAGAAAAGTTTTTTGCCTGGATGTTCCCGAGACTCGTAGAACATCGTTTGCCGCTGTACCAGGCGATTGCTGACGAATACGGCGTTGTGGTCGAGGCCGACCGAATCGACAGCATCGAAGGCGAAGAAGATTTTATCGAGCTGGTCTGCGAAGCGTTGTCCTGATCATGCCGATCGTCGCGAATTCGGCTTTGCCCAGCTTTGAGCGTTTCCAAAGAGAAGGCGGGGATATCTTGGCTCCCGGTCGGGATCGCAGCCAAAAGATCCGCGAATTGCATATCGGGCTGATGAACATGATGCCGGATGCCGCGCTTGAACCCACTGAGCGTCAGTTCCTGCGGCTGGTCGGGGGATGCAATCGCATCGCACAGTTTTTTATTTACCCATTCTCGCCAGCCGAAATTCCGCGCGGAGAATGGGCCCGGGAACACATTGCACGCCACTATTTTGAATTTGAAGCGCTAAAAACAGCGGGCCTGGACGCCCTTGTGGTCAGCGGCGCGAATCCGGTCTCCGCCACCCTGCCGGAGGAAAGTTTTTGGACGCCATTGTGCGCGGTTCTCGATTGGGCATCGGTACAGGTTACCTCCACGTTGTGTGCCTGCCTTGCAACCCACGCAGCGCTGCTCTATTTCCATGGCATAGAGCGCCAGCCACTGCCGGCCAAGCGCTGGGGGATTTTCAGCCATCGAGTCAGTCAGGACCACCCGTTGGTTCGAAGCATCAACAGCTGCTTCGATGTACCGCATTCCCGCTGGAATGAGATCAGTCCAGCACAGATGGCAAATGCGGGGTTACAGGTTTTAGTTGAAAGCGACGATGCAGGTGTCCATCTCGCCACCAGCGCGGACGGGTTTCGGTTTGTATTTTTCCAGGGTCATCCTGAGTATGACCACAACAGTCTTCTTAAGGAATACAAGCGCGAGGTGAACCGATATGTGGCGGGAGAGATCGA
>CAJXWH010000143.1 GCA_913062915.1 uncultured Acidiferrobacteraceae bacterium
TCTACTGACAGCTTTCCCTCGAGGTAATGCAGAACAATATTCGACGGAAAATCTTTCTGTGAAATGAACCCAGTATCTTGTAGGCTTTCAAAGGCGACTTTAACGGGATCTGCAATTTCGGGCCGGAGGGGCAAATTGATCGATGGTTGATTCTGGTCGTCATCTTCGGGGTCGACGTGCACAATGACGTCTCGAAGGCCGGGAGTTTTCCGCTCTAACCGTTCGGCGACAGCATCACCGATCCGGTGCCCTTCTGAGACACTGATCCTCGGGCCGACATGGATATGCACGTCGGCCAGAATTTCCGAGCCCATCTTTCGAGTTCTTAGCTGGTGCATTTCTTTTACCCCATCGACTTGCAGAATCTGGGCTTCAATTTTCTTAGCCAGGTCGGCTGAAACGCCGGTATCGATCAACTCATTAAACCCCTCGCGGCCGATTTTCCAGGCAACAAGCATGATCAGTCCGGCAACCATGATCGCGGCCGCCGGGTCGGCCCAGCGAAACCCGGCGATCGCACCCCCGGTCCCGGCAATAACGACGAGAGAAGAAAATGCATCGGACCGGCTGTGCCAAGCGTTGACTTCGAGCAGTTTAGAACCAAGCCGGCGGGCAGATCGGACCGTGTATCGATAGATCCCTTCCTTGAGCAACGCTGACCCCGTGGCCACGATCAGCGCCCAGTAGCCGGGTTGCAGATTGACAGCTACATTCTGTAGCCGGGCCAGAGAGTCCCATACGATCCCGAGGGCAACGACCACCAGAGTCACTGCCAGCAAAACCGATGCCGCGGTCTGAATTCGACCGTGCCCGTAGGGGTGCGCCTGGTCGGGTCCTTGGGCCGCGTGGCGAGCGGCAGCGATGACCAGCACATCGCTTGCGAGATCGGAAAATGAATGAACGCCGTCGGCAACCAGCGCCTGGGAATGGCTTACAAACCCGACGATGATCTTTACAATACCAAGTACGAGATCGAGCACACTGCCGATCAGGGTTACACGCCGAATTTCTCGATAGGTCTCGGCGGGCGTAAAGTGGCTTGCAGAATCGGTGATGTGAAGATGCCTCGTTTAGTAGTGCAGCAAAAGTATGCCATATCGATCCCGTTTTGATGGGCATCCTGTTCGAGCTGTTTTCCTGGTCTTGGCGTGGATGCTACCTGGCGAGTTTCGGCTGACAGTCAATTACATGTTGCCGAGCAATCGGCAGGACTCATAGAGGCGTGCCATTCACTTGCAATCTACGAGAGAGGTTAGATGAGAATTCTTTTGAGCAACGACGACGGATACCTGGCGCCCGGCCTTGGATGTTTAGCCGCGGCTGTCGGCGAATTCGCGGACATTACGGTGGTCGCTCCCGATCGCAACCGCAGCGGGGCGAGCAATTCACTGACACTTGCGACCCCCCTTCGCGCCCGGCGGGCTGCGAATGGATTTTTCTTTGTTGACGGTACGCCCACAGATTGCGTGCATATTGCGATTACCGGGTTAATGTCTGAGGAGCCTGACATGGTGATCGCCGGCATCAATGCGGGCGCGAATTTGGGCGACGATGTGCTGTATTCGGGTACGGTCGCAGCGGCGACAGAGGGTCGGTTTCTCGGTCTGCCCGCAGTTGCCGTATCGCTGACGGGTACGCGACAGGAACATTTCGATACTGCAGCCAACGTGGTGGTAAAAATTTTGGTCCGGATGAAAACACAACCACTGCCGTCGGATACCATTTTGAATGTCAATGTTCCTGATCTTCCCTGGGACGAGCTTAAAGGTTTCGAGTCGACTCGGCTTGGCCACCGGCACAAGTCGGAAGCAGTGGTTAAGGACAAGGATCCTTACGGCAAAGAGATCTTCTGGATCGGACCGTCGGGTCCGGAAGAGGACGCCGGCCCCGGCACAGATTTTTTTGCCATCCGAAATGGTTGTGTGTCGATATCGCCCCTCCAAGTCGACCTGACACGCCATTCGCGCATCCCTGAGCTTGGAGAATGGGTGCGAAACCTGGAGGCATGAAACCTCCCACGGTGGCCAGAGGCGTCGGATTTGCTTCAAGGCGCACCCGCTCCCGGCTGGTCCGCGGGTTAAAAGAGAGAGGCATTCGCAACCTGGACGTGCTAGCTGCCGTCGAGAGCGTTCCCCGTCACCGGTTCGTAGATGAGGCCCTGGCCAGTCGAGCCTATGAGGATATTCCGTTGCCGATCGGTTATCAGCAGACCATTTCCCAGCCTTTCATCGTGGCTTTGATGAGCGAGAAACTGATTGCCGGCAGCGCTGGTCGAAAAACGGTTCTTGAGGTTGGAACAGGGTGCGGTTATCAGACAGCAATACTTGCTCATCTATACGAATGGGTGTGCTCGATAGAGCGGATACAGTCCCTGTTTGAGCGCGCAGAAAGTACACTCGCAACACTCCGGGTCGACAATGTCGAGTTGCGATATGGAGACGGGTATGATGGCTGGAAGGGCAGGTCTACTTTTGATTCGATACTTTTGACAGCGGCACCAGAGTGCATACCACTGACAATACTGGCGCAATTGGCCCCCGGCGGTTGTTTGGTTGCTCCCGTGGGGAAAGCTACGGATCAGAGGCTGAGAATTGTGAGCAATCGGCGCGGACGCCTTTATGACGAGGAGGCGGAAGCGGTGCGGTTTGTTCCGCTGGTGCGGGGGATCAGCGAATGAGGATATTCGGGTGGCTGTATGACAAAGCGATGCACTGGTCGCGACACGCCCATGCGCCGCGCTATCTGGCCGGATTAACCTTTGCCGAATCTTCTTTTTTCCCGGTTCCTCCTGACGTAATGTTGGCCCCGATGGTGCTGGCTCGGCGGGAGCGTGCCTGGTATTTGGCAACACTGACGACCGGGGCATCAGTGCTTGGTGGCCTATTTGGCTATTTAATCGGCATGTATCTCTACACCCAGATCGGGGAACGAGTCGTTGAGTTCTACCACGCCGAAGAAGCATTTATCGAAATTCACAGCTGGTTTGAGGCTTATGGGATCTGGGTTATCTTGGTAGCGGGATTTACTCCTATACCTTACAAACTGTTCACGATCACAGCGGGTATTCTGTCCATGACGCTGGTGCCGTTTTTGTTGTTTTCTCTTGTGGGACGCGGCGCGAGGTTCTTCTTGGTCGCGGCGCTTATATTCTGGGGCGGAGAACCACTTGAGCGCGTAATTCGAAAATATATCGATCTGATCGGTTGGGTCGTTTTGATTGTGCTGGTGTTGCTTTACCTTGTTTATGTGCGATAGGTGATGCAGAACGCTCGCAAGTGCTGCCGTTATGCATGGGTAGCGGTTGTGGTGCTGGCCGGTTGCGCGGGAGAGCCGGTTGTACCGGTATCGGATCTCACCTCACCCAGGGGTCGGTATGCTGCGCGGGTGGTTCGTCCGGGCGACACGTTGTACATGATCGCGTGGGAGGTTGGTCTCGATTATCGCCAACTGGCTGATTGGAACGGCTTGGTAGCGCCGTATCGGATGGCTCTCGGAAGGCGCATTCGCTTGAGCGCGCCAGGCGGAACGAAACCCGGTGGAGACGGAAAAACTCGAACGCGGGTGACCGCACTGTCGAATGAAAAATCGACGGCAGCTGAGGTAGTGTCGGGCACTTCCGGATCCGGGGCAAAGAGTAATACGCTGGACCCGAAATATCGAGTTTCACGCTGGTTATGGCCGGCCTACGGCCCCATCATCCAGCACTTTACCGGCAAAAATGGAAACAACGGAGTGGATATTTCTGGGCGCAAGGGCACGCTTATCCGTGCCGCCGCCGACGGGGTGGTGGTCTACGCGGGGTCAGGCCTTCGGGGGTATGGACAGTTGCTGATTATCCAGCACAACGAAGTGTTCTTGAGCGCCTATGCTCACAATCAAGCACTCCTTGTTGGCGAAGGGGCGACTGTGCGCAGGGGTCAAACCGTCGCTGAAATGGGTGATACCGATGCTGAATCTCCCCGCCTGCACTTTGAGATCCGGCGCGATGGGAAACCTGTCAACCCGCTGGATTATCTACCGGATCAGTCATCGTGATCGAGGACAATCAGCGCACACTCGTCGACCGATTGATGATGACGCCAGCTGCTACGCGACGGCCCTCCGCGGCAAGGATGTTATAGGTCCGGCAGACGGCACGGCTGTCCATAAAATCAATCCCGATTCCAGCACGCATGACCGCCTTAAGAATTACGGAATCTGGAAACTGCAATGCATTGCCAGTGCCCACCAGGATCAGTTCCGGCCCAAGGGCAAGGATCATCCCGAGATCATCGACCGTAAGCTGGTCCAGGTGCTGTGGTGGCCAGTCAGGAACCACTTGTTCCGGGGTAACGATGAGGCTCGCTGCGTAGCGCACTTCCCCGATCACAACTGCATTGTCGACGAAAGAACCAACGCGGTAGCCCGATGGTTGGTTTTCTAATTGAAGTTCCATCTTAAGCGCCAATGTCCACGATGTCCGCTGGGATGTTCCCGCCAGGCCCACTCGCCGAATTGATTAGAATACGCCATCTGCGTTCCCGTTGGGAACAAAGCACGCTATCCGGATTCCTATGTTACATCGGAAGCGGTCGGCGCTTCGTAATCGAATCAATATGAAACCTGTCAACATTGGAATCATCGGCCTTGGCACCGTGGGCTGCGGAGTCGTGAATGTACTGCATCGCAACGCGGAGGAGATCAGCCGTCGTGCGGGCCGCCGTATTGTGGTGACGCATGGAGTAGTTCGAGACATCGGTCGTCTGCGGGCGTGTCCGACGGATGCGTTCTCTATGACTGCTGATCCGAAAGAGGTTACTGATCACCCGGATATCGACATCGTCGTCGAGCTGATTGGCGGGCTCGAAATATCCCGCGACGTGGTGCAGCGCTCATTGGCAAACGGGAAGCACGTTGTGACCGCCAACAAGGCGCTGATTGCAGAGCACGGCAATGAAATATTTGCGCTGGCTCGCGACAAAGGCCTGACTG